>NZ_JAKRFG010000040.1:0-1304 GCF_022348135.1 Halomonas sp. McD50-4
GCTCTTGATCGAAGCCCCGGTAAACGGCGGCCGTAACTATAACGGTCCTAAGGTAGCGAAATTCCTTGTCGGGTAAGTTCCGACCTGCACGAATGGCGTAATGATGGCCACGCTGTCTCCACCCGAGACTCAGTGAAATTGAAATCGCCGTGAAGATGCGGTGTACCCGCGGCTAGACGGAAAGACCCCGTGAACCTTTACTATAGCTTCACACTGGACGCTGATGTTGCCTGTGTAGGATAGCTGGGAGGCTTTGAAACCCGGACGCCAGTTCGGGTGGAGCCAACCTTGAAATACCAGCCTGGCATCATTGGCGTTCTCACTCAGGTCCGTGATCCGGATCGAGGACAGTGTGTGGTGGGTAGTTTGACTGGGGCGGTCTCCTCCCAAAGCGTAACGGAGGAGCACGAAGGTACCCTCAGCACGGTCGGACATCGTGCAATGAGTGCAAGAGCATAAGGGTGCTTGACTGCGAGACAGACACGTCGAGCAGGTGCGAAAGCAGGTTCTAGTGATCCGGTGGTTCTGTATGGAAGGGCCATCGCTCAACGGATAAAAGGTACTCCGGGGATAACAGGCTGATACCGCCCAAGAGTTCACATCGACGGCGGTGTTTGGCACCTCGATGTCGGCTCATCACATCCTGGGGCTGAAGTCGGTCCCAAGGGTATGGCTGTTCGCCATTTAAAGTGGTACGCGAGCTGGGTTTAGAACGTCGTGAGACAGTTCGGTCCCTATCTGCCGTGGGCGTTGGATGTTTGAGAAGAGCTGCTCCTAGTACGAGAGGACCGGAGTGGACGACCCTCTGGTGTTCCGGTTGTCACGCCAGTGGCATTGCCGGGTAGCTATGGTCGGACGGGATAACCGCTGAAAGCATCTAAGCGGGAAGCCCCCTTCAAGATGAGACATCCCTGAGACCTAGAGTCTCCTAAAGGGCCCAGCGAGACCAGCTGGTTGATAGGCACGGTGTGGAAGCGCTGCAAGGCGTTGAGCTAACGTGTACTAATGGCCCGTGAGGCTTGACCCTATAACACCCAAGGGGTCTGGTCGCCGTGATAACGATCGAGTGGACAGCCACTCGGAAAACCGGATACGCATTCGCCCGCCAAGACGCTGGCGGACATGAGACGATCACTTACCGCGTCAACGACGCACTCAGCATGATATGCATTACCCGTTACGCCTGACGACCATAGCACGCGTGAACCACCTGATCCCATGCCGAACTCAGAAGTGAAACCGCTTAGCGCCGATGGTAGTGTGGGGTCTCCCCATGCGAGAGTAGGTCATCGTCAGGCACTTAT
>NZ_JAKRFG010000041.1:0-1265 GCF_022348135.1 Halomonas sp. McD50-4
ACTCGGGGGCGGCTGTACGACGGGGTGATGTTCAGCCGCTGCAGCGTCGCCTGGAGCGTCGAGCCCTTCATGGCGGAGCCGTTGTCGGCATGCAATACCAGTGGCTGATTGATGCAGCCCTCGCGCAACACAGCGCGCTGGATGACCTCGCTGCTGTTGGCCATGGACTCTTGGTCAAAGACCTCGGCATCGACGATCTTGCGGCTGTAGATGTCGACGATCATGTAGAGGTAGTAGAACTGCCCACGCACCGGGGTCGGCAGGTATGTCACGTCCCAGCTCCAACAGACATTTGGGCGCGTTACGCGGTGTCTTTGTGGATCACCCTTGGGGCGTGGGGCACGAGCCCGGCCACGATGGTGCTGCTCGTCATGCTGCCGGAGGATGCGGTAATAGCTGGACTCTGACGCCACATAGAGGCCTTCCTCGTCCAGCAGCCGCGGCACGATCTGCCCCGGCGGCAGGCTGGCAAACTCGGGACGATGGCAGATCTCCAGCACCTGCTGACGCTCCTCAGGCGACAGCGCGTGGCGCGGGACAGGCCGCACGGCCTCAGGCCGGCGGTCCTGATCGCCCCGTACCCAGCGACGGTAGGTGTTGGTACCAATGCCGAGCTCTGCACAGGCAGCCTGCAGGCGGGCCCCTGCGGCGCGGGCTTCATCGATCAGCTCTACGGCGTCCTGGCGATCTGAAGTGCTGATCATTCGTCCTCGTCCCCCCAGATCGCTCGGGCCTTTTTTCTCAACGCCAGCAGCGCAGCGGTTTCCGCGAGAGCAGCCTCCTTGCGGCGGAGCTCACGTTTGAGCTCCTTGTTCTCCTGGCGCTCCGCCTTGCGGGCTTCGCTGACCTGCTTCGACGCGGCATCGCTCCGGTCATTGGCACCCTCGCAGCTCGCCCGCCAGCGCTGAATCTGCTCGGGGTAGAGGCCCCGCTGCCGGCAGTACTCGGCACGCTCGGCTTCACTGAGGGCCGCCGTTTCCAGTACGGCGTGGAACTTGTCCTGCGAGCTCCAGCCCTCAGGATCATCACTCTGGTCAGGCAGGAGGCGGCCTGCTTGCCGAGCCTTCTTGCGCCAGGTGTACAGCGTTGCCGCGGAGATGCCTTCTTCCTGGGCCACCTCCGCCACCGTGCGGTTATGCGGCGGGAGCAGCTTCTTGAGGATGGCTTCCCGGCGCTCGTCGGAGTACTTCATCGGAACCTCGTCACGCCCCACATCGTTCAGAGTCTAACAGCCGCTGACACTCCAACTAGCTTGACAGTGGGGG
>NZ_JAKRFG010000042.1:0-1191 GCF_022348135.1 Halomonas sp. McD50-4
CGTCCCAGATGCCGTAGAAGCGCTCCTTGTGCTCGTAGGCGGCCAGCAGTTGCGGGAACGCGCCTGTCCAGGTCTCCATGATGAGGCGCTCCCGGTCTGAGACTTCGTGAGCGCGTTTCAGCAGGATTTTCCGGTCGCCCTTGAGAGTCCGGCTCTGGGACGGTTTCAGCTCCTTTCTGAGGCCCTTGCGCACTCTCTCTAGGGCATCGTTGGCCATGCGCACCACATGGAACTTATCGACCACGATACGGGCCTGGGGCAGCACAGCCTTGACCGCTGCCCGGTAGGGGTTCCACATGTCCATGCTGACGATCTCGACCTTCTGCCGGTCTTTCAGCTTCATCAGGTAGTTGGTCACCACGTCCTGGCGGCGGGTGGCCAGCAGGTCGAGCAGGGTTCGCTCCTCAATGTTGGTCAGAATGCAGCGGTAGCGCTTGTTCAGGTATAGCTCGTCAATGCCCAGGATGCGGGGCGTCTCGAAGCGGTGCCAGCGCCCCAGGAACTCGGCGCGGGCGTTGAAGATGTCGCGCACCGTCTTCTCGTCCAGGCCGGTCTGTGCCGCCACAAAGGTGTAGGGGTGGTTGAAGGATTCCTTCTCCACGTACTCATGCAGCCGCAGTGTCATACGGAATCCGTCCACCATCTCCGGTAGCTGGGGCCTGAATGTTGTCTTGCAGGCCCGGCAGGTGTATCGGCGGCGGACCACCCAGAGAGTGACCCGCTTGCCGTGGATGGGCAGATCACGATAGGGAACATCACGCTTGCCGAACCGCACGAACTCACCCTGCACGCCGCATTCCTCGCAGGCGATCGGATCGGGCACGTCCACCTGGAAGTGCATTTCGTCGTCGGTTGATTTGCAGCCCAGTACTTGGTATTGCGGCAGGTGAAAGATGTTGTCGGGAAGTTCGGTCATGGTGTTGTATAGGCGTAGGTGTCAGTCAGATCCATCCGGCTCGGCATTGGTGTTTGTTTTTTTACCCAACAAGCTGCCGGAAACGAAAAGTAAGGCACCGAGGACAATTGCAATATCAGCCAGGTTGAAAACCGGCCAATGCCAGTCGCGCCAATAGAAATCAAAGGAATCCACAACATAGCCGCGAAAGACCCGGTCAATCAGGTTGCCCATGGCGCCACCGAGGATAAGACTGTAAGCGATGGCTTCTCCTTTATGACGATTTTCAAGGATCA
>NZ_JAKRFG010000043.1:0-1133 GCF_022348135.1 Halomonas sp. McD50-4
ATGGCAACCACGTGGCCATGGTCGGCGATGGCATCAATGATGCCGCGGCGTTGAAGCAAGCCAACGTTGGCATAGCCATCGGCGCGGGGGCAGATGTGGCCATTGAGGCCGCCGATGTGACCCTGGTGCGCGGCGAACTGACCGCCGTGGTGGATGCCATGCACCTATCTCGCGCCACCTTCGGCAAAATCGTCCAAAACCTGATCTGGGCCAGCGCTTATAACGTGGCAGCCATTCCCATCGCCGCGATTGGTCTGCTGCACCCGATGATCGGCGTCATCGCCATGACCGCAAGCTCTCTCTCCGTCATTGGCAACTCGCTGCTACTCAAGCGGCGCTTCGCCACAAACAACCCACAAGGAGACGCCAAATGAACCGCATTCACCACTGGATGATGACTGCTTGCTTAGTAATTATGGGCGTGGCCATGTTCTTTCTAATGTGGCGCGGCCAGTCACTGGGCACTGGGGCCTGGCTGTTGCTTCCCCTGACACTCTGTCTTGGCATGCATTTCCTCATGCATCGCCATTTCGGTCATCATCAAAGAAATAAGGATGAGAAGTGAGCCAGCGTCATTGCGTTCATGAAATCGATGTCTTCGGCATCAAATATAGCCAGTACTAGCTTCAGTCTTCCTTAAAGAGACAGGTGGCCAAGTAGTGACCACCTGCTATTTAAATATATAGATTTTGCTGGACTAGCATAGGTACTACTCAATATCCTGGATTTGAATATAGATAGAAAAAATAAAAACAAATAAAAACAAATACTTAATTTAACAAGAAGGAAATAACCATTGCCCTACTACCCAAACTGCATGGGCATAAGCTAGCAAGCAACCGGCCAGTTACTAAATCATGATCGCCAAAATATTCAGGTTTCTCGCTCTGTTCCTCCTGGCAATCATGGCTGGTTCTTCCGTAACCGCAATGACAACGATGTGACCATTGTCTTGCGCGTGGACGGAGATTATGGCGAGTTAGTGAAGGCCCTTTAACGGACTAGCCCCTAGCCCGGATTTCTCACAGGGTATAAAAGAAAGCGGCTGAAAGTGCTATGATTTCAAGAACCTAACCAATCCATCAAGCACCAACAGCCGCTTCCAAAATGGTACCTGAAAAGCTGACCTTCTC
>NZ_JAKRFG010000044.1:0-1096 GCF_022348135.1 Halomonas sp. McD50-4
CTGGAAGTGCTGCGCGGCACCTCCTCCTACACCTACACCGGCAACTGGAAACTGCAGGCCGAAAACGGCGCCGACGGCTACCACGTCAGCTCCGTACACTGGAACTACGCCTCCACCATGGAGCGCCGCAATTACGACGCCGGTGGCACCAAGGCGGTGGACGCCGACGGCTGGTCGAAGAGTAAAGGCGGCTTCTACTCCTACGAAAACGGCCACATGATGCTCTGGACCCGGCTACTCAACCCCGAGGTGCGCCCGGTCTACCAAGAAAAAGAGTGGATCCAAGAGCAGCTAGGCGAGGCGCGTGCCGACGCCATCGTCAATCAGACGCGCAACCTCTGCCTCTACCCCAACGTCTACCTGATGGACCAGTTCTCCACGCAGATCCGCGTGCTGCGCCCCATCGACGTCAACAGAACCGAAGTTACGATCTACTGCTTCGCCCCCAAAGGCGAGTCGGCCGAAAACCGTCGCGTACGTATCCGCCAATACGAAGACTTCTTCAACGTCTCCGGCATGGGCACGCCGGACGACCTCGAAGAGTTCCGCGCCTGCCAAGAAGGCTACAACGGCGCGTTAGCCGAATGGAACGACCTCTCCCGCGGCGCCCAACAATGGATCGAAGGGGCTGATGAGAACGCCCAGGCCATCGACATGAAACCGCTGCTCAGCGGCGCCTCCCCCGAAGACGAAGGGCTCTACGTGCTGCACCACCAACACTGGGTCAGCGAAATGCTGCGCGCCATCGACAAAGAGCGTCGCCAGTTCATCGCCACGGCGACCGCCTAAACGTCCGATGCCAGAAGAGAGGAGAGAACGCCATGAGCATCAGCTATCACGACATCCAAGCCTTTTTATACCGCGAAGCGCGCCTACTAGATGACCGCGAGTGGGACGAGTGGCTTGCGCTGTATCGTAAGGACGCCGAGTTCTGGATGCCCGCCTGGGACGACGATGATCAGCTCACCCGCGATCCGCACAGCGAGATCTCGTTGATCTACTACCCCAACCGCGAAGGGCTGGAAGATCGGGTCTACCGGATCAAGACCGAGCGCAGCGGGGCGAGCACGCCGGAGCCGCGCACCACGCACCAGGT
>NZ_JAKRFG010000045.1:0-1077 GCF_022348135.1 Halomonas sp. McD50-4
TGTAGGGTCCCGGATGATCAAATCGCCTATAGAAGTTATCCTCTGCTAGCAGCGAGGGAGCTTCTTCAGCAATTCATCCGGGAGCAAGTTCATGGACATCAAGCTGCATAAACAAGCGACCACGACACCGAAGATCCGGGCCGAGATCCAGGCAGCGCCCTCCAGCATTACGGATAGCGAGCTGGCCCGCCAGTATGGCGTTGTCACCGCGACCATCCGGCGCTGGCGGTATCGTGACGATGTTTATGACCGATCGCACACGCGTCACAACCTGCTGGCCACGCTCACGCCCAAGCAGGAGGAGGTACTGATCGCAGCGCGCGAATTCCTTCGCCTCGGCCTGGATGATCTCCTCGTCGTAGCGCGTGAGTTCCTGAACCCTCGGTTGTCTCGCTCCGGCCTGCATCGCATGCTCAAGCGGCGCGACGTGCCGACACTAGCGGAGCTGGCTCGGCAGGACACCGGAGATGACGAGAAGCCACGGCATAAGCCCTTCAAGGACTACGAACCGGGGTATGTGCATGTCGACATCAAGCACTTGCCGCAGATGCCCGACGAGGAGCAAAAACGCTACCTATACGTCGCCATCGATCGCGCCACGCGTTGGGTGTATCTGGAGATCCGAAGCAGTCAGTCCGCAAAGAATGCTCGCGCGTTCATGAAGCAGGTGGAAGAGAAGGCGCCCTTCACCATCCAGACAGTGCTGACTGACAACGGTAAATCCTTTACCGATCGCTTCACACGTGCAGGTGAGCGCAAGCCCAGTGGCCGGCATCCGTTTGACCAGGTGTGCCAGGCACATGACATCGAGCACCGCCTGATCAAGCCGGGAAAGCCGCAGACGAACGGCATGGTGGAGCGATTCAACGGTCGCGTCAGCGACGTGCTGGCGACTCGGCGCTATACCTCAGGCGAGGACCTGGAGCAGACACTCAAACGCTACGCTTGGCTGTACAATCACCACATCCCGCAAAAGGCGCTGCACCATCAATCACCGGTTGCGATGATGAAGGAATGGCAGGCCAAACGTCCTGAGTTATTTACCAAGCGGGTGGTTAATCACACGGGACCCGACAC
>NZ_JAKRFG010000046.1:0-1051 GCF_022348135.1 Halomonas sp. McD50-4
CGGCGGGAGCAGCTTCTTGAGGATGGCTTCCCGGCGCTCGTCGGAGTACTTCATCGGAACCTCGTCACGCCCCACATCGTTCAGAGTCTAACAGCCGCTGACACTCCAACTAGCTTGACAGTGGGGGTTGGTGAGGCGAAGCGAAATATGCAGTTACTCCAAGAACGCCGTTCAGCCCTGATCTCCGCCGCCGTCACCGGCAAAATCGATGTACGAGGATGGCAGCCACCAGAGGATTCGGTAGTGTCTACAGAGGCCAAGCAGATGGAGCTTGTATGACCCAACTTCCACCTGATACTCAAGAAATGCTCAATAGCCTTCGCACCGCTGTGGCCGAAACCTTAGAGCGCAAGCGCCGCCTGGGGCAATACGCGGTGTTTTGGCAGGATGGCAAGCCCGTTTTAATCGGTGAAGACGCACCGTCCAATCCTGACATCACAACCCACGACGATAATCAGCAGGCCAAGACGCGACATTGATCACTCATTAGTTGATCAGCGCGGTAATCGTCATGTATTGGTATCGCTCTGCTTTTTTTATTTGACGGGTATTTGATAAGCAGTGCCTTTTTATAAGCAATAACTGTTAAATTATCATTTAAATTAACAGCTTATGAATGTATTTCTTTTTGACAGGTATGTGATTAATGACACAGGGACGTAGCATCCGGCTGTTTCTCGTGGATGGCACACCCAACGGCCTGCTCACCGCCGAGATTATGAACTGGACAGGCCATGTGCTGACTGGCCCGCGTACTAAGCTGACAGAGCTAGTGCAGCGACCCGAGTGCGGCCGCACCGGCATCTATTTTCTGGTGGGCCCTGACTTGGAAGGTAGCCCGCGCCCACAAGTTTATATTGGCGAAAGTGATGATGTGGGAACACGACTAAAACAGCATAACCGGCCAGAAGATAAAGGTGGCAAGGCGATGCCTGTCAAGCTTGTTGGAACCTGGAATCAGGCGGCTTCTAATCGCTGATCGCGTTGAACCAGCGGGTCTTCCCGGTCCGGGTTCAGCCAGACCGTCCGGCGCGGTGTCCAGTTCCGAGTG
>NZ_JAKRFG010000004.1:0-296772 GCF_022348135.1 Halomonas sp. McD50-4
TTACGCCTGACGACCATAGCACGCGTGAACCACCTGATCCCATGCCGAACTCAGAAGTGAAACCGCTTAGCGCCGATGGTAGTGTGGGGTCTCCCCATGCGAGAGTAGGTCATCGTCAGGCACTTATTACGAAACCCCGGCCATCTGGTCGGGGTTTTGCTTTTTAGGGGTCTCCCCCTGAAGAGTAGCGGAGCGCCGCCCGCCGGGTGGCCGGCCCGAACATAATCAGGCACTTATACCGCAAAGAACCCAGCCAATCGGCTGGGTTTTTTGTTGCGCGCTCGATAAGCGCGCCATTATTCAGGCCCTGAGTACGCTGTGCTCGGGGTTTTTTTGCTATGCGTTTGAAACACTGCAAACGACTCGATCAACGATAGCCCATGCACAAAGCTTCCTTGAAACGGCTGTTTTAATAAATTAAATAACAAGGAGTTACTGCTTTGTAGTGGCGAGTGTACCGCACGACAACTAGTATGGTGTGGTACCTATCATTCAAGCAGCATCTCAGGAGGAGACGCGATATGAGTACCCCGTTGATGAAGAAGCTAGCGGTTGCCCTACTGATGGCCATGATGGTGGGCGGCTTAGCAGCCTGTGATAACCAGGGCCCTGCAGAAGAAGCAGGTGAGAGCATCGATGAAAGCATGGAAGATGCGGGTGAAAGCCTGGAGGAGATGGGCGAAAATATCGAAGAGTCGGCAGAGGAGTAAGTAAAAGGCTCTTTGCAGTATAGCGATACACCACCGATACAAAAACAGCCGCTGATAAGCGGCTGTTTTAGGTTTTGAGGCTTAAAATTTTAGGCTTGGGAAGTGGTCAGGCGAGTTGTCATTATGCACCTGGGTTTTGCTCGATACCCTGTAAGTACCAAGGCGTTTGGTCGCGCATGCTGCGAGTCAGGTGCCAGGTTTCGTTGAACTCGGTTTGTTCACCGTTTTCGTCCAAGATACCGTGGAAAATCACGGTCGCTTCAGCATACCCCTCATACTCGTTAACATCCCCAAGTTCGGCAAATAGTTTCACCACCTCGGTCTGATTGTTAGCAGGCTGTTCGGCACGCTCTTGACGCAGCAGGTTATAAAGTTCAGGGGTCACATACTCCTGTATTTTACTGAAATCGTTATTATCCCAAGCGCGTTGGAGTGTCATAAAGTGCTCTTTCGCACCTCCTAGGAAGCGCTCTTTATCAAACCAGGCGGGGGTACTCTGCAAACCGCTTGCTAAGCTCCCAGGGGTTGCTTTGAAGTGGCTGGTCGATGCATGCGGCATCTCTTGACGCTCACGCTGATAGCCATGCGTCACGGATGCGGGTCGACGCTGCCGCATGAAGGCTCGGAAGGCGACAATAGCCAGCACGGCAACGCCCGCCATGACAAGCAGGTCCATTAAGCGTAGCTCGTCGAACGCCCCGCCGAAAAACAGCGCCGCCAGCAAGCCGCCCGCCAGCAAACCACCCATCATGCCCCCCATGCCGCCGCGGCGGGCAGCACTCGCGGCGCCTGCCTGTTGCTGGGTGCCTTGAGCCTGTTGTTGTGCGGGCGTGCTGGCTGGACGATCAGCGGAGCGTGACACGCTACCCATACTGCTGCCACCGCCTAGGCGGCGTGCCTCTGCGTGTTCGATGGCGGCGCTAACGCCCATAACGCTCACCAATAGCATCACAAAGAATTGCCTTAACATGTTGATTCTCCAATAAGGATGCAGGGAATGCCAAATGCTTCGGTGCGAAGCAGATAGAAAAGGTTGGGCTGTCAGTTTACCGTGTAATACCTCGCCTAGGTGATGGTAAGCGCTGTTATAAAGACAAAAAAAGGAGCGAAAAGTGCGTTTAGATCAGTCTCGAAGCGTCCTATTGATGATCGATTTTCAAGCCGGTTTGCTGCCCGTCATCGAGGGTGGCGAGGCGGCGATTAAAGAGGCTGCTTGGCTTGCCGGTATTGCCGGTGCTTTGCAGGTGCCGGTATGGCTAACCGAGCAGTATCCTGAGCGGCTGGGTGGCACTACACCGACGCTGTTGGAGGGCTTGGGAACGCACGAGCTGTGGCAAAAGCGGCATTTTAGTGCGACAGAAGAGGAGTCGTTTAGTCAGGCGCTGGCCGCGCTTGGACGCAAGCAGGTGATCGTGTGCGGTACCGAAGCGCACATCTGCGTACTGCAGAGCGCGCTGGGGCTGTTGGAGGCGGGGTATCAAGTATTTTGGCTGAGTGAAGCCACCGCCAGTCGCCGGTCGGATGAGGCGCGCCTTGCTCGTCAGCGTGCGTGTGCCAATGGGGCGGTGGCGGTGTCCGCGGATATGGTGGCCTATGAGTGGCTCCACCGCTGTGATACGGCCACTTTTAAAGAGATTCATCGCCGGTTTTTAAAGCCAAGGTCGGCTCAAGCGGTCACCTTTTATTGATCTTAACGATCCGTTTCGCGACGGGTGAACACGAGCGTATCGCCTTCGGAGGCGGCGGAATCGAAACGGTAGCCTGCCACATCGAAGTCTTTGAGCGCTTCGGGGTCATTGATCTGCTGTCGAATGATCCAAGCGCTCATCAACCCGCGCGCTTTTTTCGCATAGAAACTGATGATTTTGAACGTGCCGTTTTTCTCATCCTTGAAGACGGGAGTGATCACTCGGGCATCCAGCTTCTTAGCTTCGATGGCTTTGAAGTATTCGTTGGAGGCTAGGTTCACAAGCACTTTCGACCCACTCTCGGCAATCGCACTGTTCAGCGCAGGTGTCAGGAGGGGCTTCCAATAAGCGTAAAGATCCTTGCCCGCATCGTTGGGCAGTTTGGTACCCATTTCCAAGCGGTAGGCCTGGATCAAGTCCAGCGGACGCAGCAAACCATAGAGACCCGATAAAATACGCAAATGCTGCTGGGCAAACTGATTGTCCGCATCGCTGAAGGTCTCGGCTTCCAGACCCGCGTAGACGTCTCCCTGAAACGCCTGCACGGCAGGTTTGGCGTTGTCCAGCGAGAAAGGGGGCTGCCACTCGGCAAAGCGAGCCGCGTTCAGGCCTGCTAGCTTGTCACTGATGCCCATTAGGTCGCTGATTTGCTGAGGGGAGTAGCCGCGTAGAATATCGATCAGCGGCTGGCTGTGTTCGAGGAAATCCGGTTGTGTGACGTTTTGGGTCGTCGGAGGTGTTTCAAAATCCAGCGTTTTGGCGGGGGAAATGACGCTCAGCATGGCGTGCTCCTTGTGCCGTGACAAAAGGGGGCCGCGGAACGCGGCCACAATATGGATAGTGAGATTATATCAAGCCTTGGCGGCAGCCGAGGCTATCGACACGATAGGAGCCGTTAGGGGCAGGGGTTCGGCATGCGGCGGTGGATATCGTCGATGGCGGTCAACACTTCTTCATCGAGCTTCAGACTCTCGCTGGCGAGGTTGCTCTCCAATTGCTCCATGGTGGTGGCACCAATGATGTTGCTGGTCAGGAAGCTGCGCGAATTGACGAATGCCAGCGCCATTTGCGCAGGGTCGAGCCCATGCGCGTTGGCCAGATCGACGTAGGCGTGTGTCGCGGCGTCGGCTTCGGGCGACGTATAGCGTTTGAAGCGCTCATAGAGGGTCAAGCGGCCTTTTGGCGGCTGAGCGCCGTTGAGATACTTACCGGACAGCACGCCAAACCCCAGCGGCGAGTAGGCCAGTAACCCGACGTCTTCGCGATGGGCAATTTCTGCCAAGCCTACTTCAAACGAGCGGTTCAACAGATTGTAAGGGTTTTGTATGGAGGCAATGCGGGGCAGGCCCAGTTGATCAGAGAGCTGAAGCATCCGCATGACGCCCCAGGGCGTTTCATTGGAGAGACCGACGGCGCGAATCTTCCCAGCATCGACCAGCTCTTTCAGAGCGGAAAGCGTCTCTTCCAGCGGGGTGGCGTCTTCCTGCTCCGCGTGGGTGTAGCCGAGTTTGCCAAAAAAGTTGGTATGACGATCAGGCCAGTGCAATTGGTACAGATCGACGTAGTCCGTTTGCAGGCGCTCAAGGCTGGTGTCGATAGCCTGGTGGAGATGGTTGCGGCTCATCTTAGGGCCGCCGCGAATGTGTTCTAAACCTGGGCCTGCCGCTTTGGTGGCAATGATCACATCGTCGCGAGCACCGCGAGCGTTTAGCCAACTGCCGATATAGGCTTCCGTCCGACCTTGTGTCTCTGCCTTTGGCGGAACCGGGTACATTTCTGCCGTGTCGATAAAGTTGATACCGAACGCGACCGCGCGGTCGAGCTGCTCATGAGCCTCGGCTTCGCTGTTCTGTTCACCAAAGGTCATCGTGCCTACACAGAGTCGGCTGACCTCCATCCCGGTTCTCCCCAGTGGGCGCGTTTGCATGCTTGTCTCCTCGCTTAGGCAAAAACGTGGCTGGAAAGTGAGCGATGCCTATCGACGTTACCAGCCTGTGGGAGGCATGTTAGCGAGGCTCTACAAAAGCAGCAAATCAAGAGGGTTGAGTCAGGACGACGGCAGGCGTATGCTTGCCAGCCCATTGACCGGCCAAGCGCCGGTTTATCGTATGGTTAGCCATCGTGGAAGGTGAGATGGTTAGCCGAAGGTCTCAACAGATAGGCAGGGTGGTTTGCCATGCCGCAGGCATCATCGTTGTTTACCCGGTTGGAGTTTCGTCTCGCCGAGCAGCTATTTCACACCCGTTGGTTACTTCCGCGTTCACCGCGCACGCAGCGTCTCACCATGCGACTGTTCAAGCGGTGTGCCGAAGCGGGGCACCCGGATGCACAATCGATCTATGGGCACATGTTGTTCCACCGCAGCTTGTCGCCACAGGATAAAGCGCGTGGCGCGCGCTACGTACTGGAAGCGGCCCAGGCAGGCGATGTAAAGTCACAGTATCAGGTGGCACAAATTCATGAGCACGGCTGTGTGCAGTATCCTCGCCGTGAGGATTATGCGGTGACGTGGTACGCCCGTGCAGCGCAGGCAGGCCACTATCTGGCAGCGGATCGCCTGGCGCGTGCCTACCGCTTGGGCGAGCTAGGCTTAGCCGTGGATCATGAACAAGCCGACTACTGGCAGCGTATAGCCGAGCGGCAGCCTGCGGCGGAAATGGCCGCTGCCTGAGCCCCGAACCCGGTGGCGATATAGAAAAGAGGAAATCAGTGTCCGAGACGCTACCTACAGTGCTAGATATTGAAGCGTCCGGATTCGGGCGCGGCAGCTATCCGATCGAGGTGGGCATCGCCCGCGCCGACGGTAGTTGCTGCGCGTTTCTTATTCAGCCGTTGGATGAGTGGGTGCATTGGGACCCCAAAGCAGAGCTTCTGCATGGCATCTCTCGCGAGCGGCTGATGAAAGAGGGCTACCCAGTGCGCCAAGTAGCCCAGTGGCTCAACGACGAGCTGCGGGAGCTAGGCAAGGCGTACAGCGATAGCTGGGGCTACGATAATACGTGGCTATCGTTGCTGTTCCACCATGCCGGTATGTTGCCCCGCTTTCGCCTGGAAGCGCTACGCATTCTGCTCAGTGAAGAGCAGCAGGCGTTGTGGAGCGATACCAAAGAGGCCGTCGTGGCAGAGCGAGGCATCCACCGCCATCGTGCCGGGGAAGATGCTCGTTTGCTCCAGCTTACCTATCAGCGCACTCGAACGCTGACCCTCAAAGCCTAACCGCGTCTCAACGTTAATCCAACTGCGCTTCAAGGGCATCCAATAGAAGATCGGGCGTCGAAGCATCAAGCAGCATGTCACGGGTCGTTTGGGCCAAAAAGCCGTGGCTAACCGTGCTATCCAAAAAGGCTAGCAGGGGCGCGTAAAAGCCTTCGGTATCTAGCAGCCCCATTGGTTTGTCATGGAGCCCCAAATAGCCCCAGGTCCAGATTTCGAATAGCTCCTCGAACGTACCAATACCGCCCGGTAGAGCAATGAAGGCATCGGCATTCGCTGCCATGGTGGCCTTACGCTCGTGCATGTTGGGCACGCGAATCAGCTCCGTTAAGCCAAAGTGCGCCTGTTCACGCTCGACCAAGTGATCGGGCATCACGCCGATCACGTGACCTCCTGCTTCCAGCGCCGCATTGGCCAACTCTCCCATGAGCCCAACGCGTGCGCCGCCGTAGACCAAGGTATGCTCGCGCTGCCCCAGGGCCGTGCCAAGCGCGTGGGCAGCTTGGCGGAAGGCCGGGCTGTTACCTTCCCGAGAACCAAGGTAAACACAAATACGTGACATGGTCAGAGCGTCCTTATCGCAGAGAGATCTGATGACAGCGGTTCAATTCGCACGCGGCGCTAGGCCAAGCAGCGCTGAACGTCGTAGTGCTCGTCCATCCACTGGCCGATGACATTGTGGCCGCATAGGTGGTGAGCGTACTGGGTGTGTAGGCAGCGCACCTGCTGCCAATTACTGATACCGCCCACGCCGCGCTCGGTGAGTACATCGGTGTAGCCCAAGCGACCTACCTCTTCGCGCTGAGCCTCGCTCATCGAGCGCCAGCGGGCGTCGACGTAGTCACGATGGCTTTGCTGATAAGCGGCGAGAAATGCCGGCTCTTCCTGCAAGCGCTGCTCTAGGGACTTGATCACGCCTACGGCTTCGATGCGCGAGATCTCGATTTTCAGCAGGTCCGAGCAGAGCCAGTAAAGCGTGGGGAAGGGTTTGCCATCCACGATGGGCGCCATCCGCAACACGAGCGGCGTACCTTGGTTGTCAGTGGCTGCAACGGCTTCGATACCACGAGGCGCGCGCCCGAGCTGTTGAGTAATGATCGCCAGCTGGCGCTCGTCGGGGGCTTGGTCGGTACGAATTACCATTGTGTAGCAGTCTCACTTTCGGTCGTCTTGAACAAATTTAGTCGAGCGGCCAACGGCGCGGAAAAAGCACCGGTTGAGCTGTTCAGGAGAGGCGACGTAGCGCCACTTCTCCTCGCAGTACTCGGCGGCGCGCGCCATTAGCACGTCGTAGAGTCGATTGAACGGGGCATCATAATCGTAGGGGTCTGCACCGAACAAGCGGATATGCGGATAATCGGCGAAGCGCTCCATGAAGTAGCGCTCCAAGTCGGCTTCCACGGCGCGATGCTGCGCCGTGTTGTCAGGATCTATCCAGAGATTGTAGCGGATGGCCATGGTGACTCCTGGAAGGCCCCGCCATGTTAGGCGGGCAAAATTAAGCGGAAGCGGGCACCGTTTCTAAATGCGCCGATAAAGCCTCGCGAAGAGCACCCTCGATGGGAACGGCTCGCTTCTCTTGATGATCGTACTGCACCATCACCGTATGGCCCAGATTGGTTAGCGTACCATGCTGCCGGGCTTCCTGGGTGACGGTAAACGAGCTATTGCCCAGCCGGGTCAAGTAGGTACGAATTTCGATGTCGTGGCCGTAAAACAGTTCAGCGCGATAGTCCACTTCCATACGTGCCATGATCAGTCGCCACTGTTTAGGATTCAGGTCGGGCGTGAATAACTTGAAGAGATCGTTACGCGCCAGCTCGAACCATGCGGGGAGGCGTGTGTTGTTGATATGGCCCAACGCATCGGTATCGTAAAAGGCGGGTTCTATGGTGCGAGTAAACATGACGCGATCCTTGTTATTAGTGTGTAAAGTGAGCCCGACCGAGCATTAACCCAAGCGAGCGCTTGGTCAAGTGTTGCGGCGCTGATACCAAGCCGTCAACTGCATCCAGCCAAGCAGCCATAGCGTGGCGGCGAGAAACCCCGCCAACGTTCCCCAAAAAAGCCCTAGCGAGCTGTAAGTATACGAAACGCATAGGGTGTAGCTCAGCAGCGAGCCAAGGCCGACGGGATAGTGCTTGATGACTGTCGCCACAGGTGCGTGGCCGTGCCCCACGTGAAGGATCAGTAAAAACGGCAACATCGTTACCGGAAACGCCGCCAGCGTGCCGGCCCACTCGGGCGGCAGCCAGTGGGCAGTGCGCGTAATGGCAAACACGATGAGCGTCGCCAGCCCAGCCCGTGCCACCAAGGCGGGCCACGAAAAGGCGCGTCTAGCGCTACTCTTCACATCCGGTATAGCGCGAAACAGCCAGCTGAAGACGCCAATGGCGCACAGTGTGACCAGCGTGCCGGTAAGGCGTGTGAAGCTGAACTGGGCGAGCAGCGTACTCACCGCAAGCCAAGCCGCAAAGCCTCCTAGCAGACCGCCCATCACCCCTTTGAGGCCGGGCTGGCGGCCTGCGACGAGATAACCCGCGCCCAGCGCCATGGTGGCGGTAAATCCTGCTAAGGTATGCACGGCGCTTTGAGTGGCAAAGGTGGGCGATATCTCCAAGCCGATAAAAAACAGCGCCAGGGCCGTGCCGAGCGGATAGCCCGATAGTAGCCCAGCAATTCGGGGGCTAGCCCGTACGGCGATGGTGCCCAACCCCAGCACCATGCTGACGGAAAGGCCAAGCTTAGCCAGTTGCCAAGTGAGTGGAACGTCTACCATGTGGCGTTTTCCTTTCGTTATTATATCGATGTGAACATAGCGCTACCGTGATCGGCGCCGTGGGTATGTACCATCGTGACATTATTTGTCTGGGAGGCTCGTTGCCGTGACCCATTCATCAGATTCAGGCGCCCATGCGCTCTCCCCGCCGCCCAAACCCGATGGCTGTGAACTGTGCCAGCGTGCATCGGCCTTGACCAAGCATCATCTCATTCCGCGCACGCTGCACAACAAGCCGCGTTATCAAAAGCGTCATACCCGCGAAGAGCGACTCACGGCCATCGTGTGGCTTTGCCACCCTTGCCATAAGCATATCCACCAACTGTATAGCGAGCGTGAGCTAGCCGAGCGTTTTGCCAACCTGGAGGCGCTGAAGGGCGATGCCGATATTCGTGCTTTCGTGGAGTGGCTGGCCACCAAGCCTGCTGGCTTCAAGCCCAAGTCGCCCGTGCGCAAGCGGCGCTAGGCTAGACCAGTCTAAGCCCCTGCTGGTCGCGCCAAGCGGCTTCCAGTGCCTCCGCAAGCGGTTCGACGAGGTGGCTAGGCAGCGCACTGCGGGCGGCGTCGAGTGACTCGAACGAGCGGTTGCGCAGCCAACAGTAGGCCCAGGCGCAGGCTTCCTCGTCGCTTTGCGGGGTAGGCCTAGCAGGCATTTGATTGAGCAGAAAGACGGCCGTCCGCGGTGCCCAGAGAGGCATCTCGCCCTGCGTGTCTTGGCTCCACTGCTCCAGCGTGGCCCCGTTTGGCGTGGCATCGGGGGTGCCCAGTTTGGCGACCCGGGCGGTCTCCGCCAGAATCAGCGCGAGCTGGTCGGCGTCTGCCTGACCCAGCGAGCGCCACTGCCGCAACAGCGCCGACAGGCCTGCGCGCATCTTGGTATAAAAGTCATCTTGCGGCATGCTCAGTGTCTACTCCCGTAGAAATAAGTGAGATCTGTTATGGCGTTCGATTTTGCCACGCCCGTGGAAAGGCGCGCTCCCGAAGGACAGTATGCCTCGCAGAAGTGGCACCGCTACGCGGCGGACGTGCTGCCGCTGTGGGTCGCCGATATGGACTTTCACTCGCCGCCCGCGGTGATCGACGCGCTCCAGCGACGGGTCGCTCACGGCGTTTACGGCTACGGCGAAGTGCCCACCACGCTGAGTGAGGCGCTGTGTCAATGGAGCGCTCATCACTATGCGTGGTCCATTGAACCCGAATGGCAGCAGTGGCTGCCGGGCGTGGTGCCTGCACTGCACTTTGCCGCCATGGCCTTGACGCAGCCTGGCGAGGGTGTGCTCACCATCGCGCCGATCTACCCGCCTTTTCTGGCCGTGGCCGAACGCACCGGGCGGCTAGCGCAACGGGCGATGTTAGCGGAGCCTGCTGCCCCTGGCGAGCCTTGGCGGCTGGATATCGAGGCGCTGGAAGCGGCCATCACCCCGCAGACTCGGCTGCTGCTCTGGTGTCATCCGCATAACCCGACCGGGCGCGTATGGACGCTCCAGGAACTCGAACAGCTCGCTGCTCTGGTCGAGCGCCACGATTTATGGGTGGTCTCCGACGAGCTGCACTGTGATTTGCTGCTGGACGAAGGCGCTCGCCACCGCCCCCTGGCGGCGCTATTTCCGGAGCTGGCCAAACGCACGATCACGCTGTGGGCACCTTCGAAAACCTTCAATCTTGCCGGGCTCACCAGCGCCTGCGCGATCATTCCCGATCCGGCACTACGCCGCCGATTTGCCGAGGCTACCAAAGGCTTTTTGCCGGACGGCAACGTGTTGGGCCTGGTTGCAGCCGAGGCGGCCTATCGCGAGGGCGAGCCCTGGCGTCAGGCGCTATTGGACGTGTTGCGTAGCCACCGTGCCACGCTCGAGGCGCGTGTGGCCACGTGGCCCGGCGTATCGATGAGTGCGCCGTCGTCGACCTATTTGGCGTGGCTAGACATGTGTGAGGCAGGCTTGGGTGACTCCCCGGCGCGCACGCTCTTGCAGCAAGCAGGGGTAGCGCTCTCTGAGGGGGCGGCGTTTGGCTGCCCCGGCTTCGTGCGGCTCAATTTCGGCACCACCGCTTCCCAACTGGAAGCGGCGTTATCACGGATGGATACGCTGCTAAAAGCGTAACGTTGCCTTCGTCAGGCGCTATCAATAGAGCAGGGCGAACAGCTTGCGGCGGTAAGTGACCGTGAGAGGATGGTCAGCCCCTAGCGCATCGAAGACCTGCAGCAGCGTTTTGCGGGCCGCGTCGTCGTTATAGGCGCGGTCCTGCTTCATCAATGCCAGCAGAGCATCGAGGCCTACATCGTACTGACCATCGGCCACGTGACGCAGCGCCCGCTGGTACTGCGCTTCGCTGTCGGTCCGATCACCTAGCGCGGCGATCTCCTCCGCTGAGAGCGCCTGTTCGCTGAACTCGATGCTGGCGCGCACGCCACGGGCCGGCGCCGCATCGCGCTCCTCTGGCGGCAAGTTATCCAGCACGCTGCGCGCTTCGTCGCCGCGCCCCTCCGCCACTAGCGTTTTGGCAAAACCAATGTGGTACGCGTAATGCTCCGGGTATTGGCCCATCAGCGTTTGATAAATTTCTCGCGCGCCTGCTGCATCGCCCGCGCTCAAGGCTTCCTCTGCTTGCTCTTCGGGACTGGGCGGGGCGTCACCGGGGGCAGGGAAGTAGCGGTTGAGCCACTCACGAACTTCTTTCTCTGGCAGGGCACCCTGGAAGCTATCCACCAGGCCGCCCTGGCTCACTAGCTTCACGTCTGGTACCGAACGCACACCCAACTGGCCTGCGATTTCTGGATTCGCCTCGACATCCAGCGTCGCCAGCAAAAACGCGCCGCCATACTCAATGGCCAGCTTTTCGAGTACCGGCATGAGGTTTTTGCACGGCTCGCACCAGGGCGCCCAGCAATCCAGCAGTACCGGCACCTGCATCGAGGCTTCCAACACTTGCTGAATGTTGCCCGCATTGAGTTCAATGATGACCTCCTCGCGCGTTACGCTAGGGCGCTCGCCGCCAGTAGGCGTGCTATTGCTTGCGACAGGATCGGCAGTCAACGGGTTGCCGGTACGGGGATCGATAATCGACATGGGTAAACTCTGCTTCGCATGAAAAAGGTTACCTCATGATATGCAGGCACCCGCCCAGGGATTCAAGGAAATGAAAGGAAATAAAGCGCTGAGTCCGACGCGCTCTACCACCAATGCTAGACGTGACGCACACAAAAAAGCCGACTCTCGAAAGAATCGGCTTTTTCTATGTTGGGTAGCGGGGTCCGGATGTGAACCGATGACCTTCCTGGGGTGATAAAGCGCTGAGCCCGACGCGCTCTACCACCAATGCTAGGCGTGATGCACACAAAAAAGCCGACTCTCGAAAGAATCGGCTGTTTCTATGTTGGGTAGTGGGGTCCGGATGTGAACCGATGACCTTCCTGGGGTGATAAAGCGCTGAGCCCGACGCGCTCTACCACCAATGCTAGGCGTGATGCACACAAAAAAGCCGACTCTCGAAAGAATCGGCTTTTTCTATGTTTGGTAGCGGGGACCGGATTTGAACCGATGACCTTCGGGTTATGAGCCCGACGAGCTACCAGACTGCTCCACCCCGCATCAACGTGGGGCGTATTCTACGTATTTATGGCAATAAGTCAACCCCTTCGATAAAACGTTTCCTTGCTGGTGGTCAGCTTCATCGTGCTGCAACATTGAAAGAGTAAAGCTATGCTTTCAATAGGCATAACAAAAAGCTTACTGTCGGTGTGTCGCCCAAGAGAACACGCGGCATGCCGTGAGTGAAAGAAGCGTGAAAGCGCTCATTCAAAGTGGCTTGCGACGCCATAACAGTGCTTAAAGTCCAAGCCATTTGTCATATCAGGGAGGTAGTCAATGGCCAATCAAGCCCCCGTCGCCTGGGTAACTGGTGGAACTGGTGGAATCGGAACGGCAATTTGCCGTTCGTTGGCGGATGCGGGTTATTTGGTAGTGGCGGGGTATCACAATCCCGACAAGGCCAAGACCTGGTTAGAAGCGCAAAAAGCCGACGGCTATAACAACATCGCGCTATCGGGTGTTGATTTATCCGACCACAATGCCTGCGTCGAAGGTGCCCGTGAGATCCATGAAACGCATGGTCCGATCAGCGTGCTGGTCAACTGTGCCGGTATCACTCGCGATGGCACCATGAAGAAAATGTCCTACGAGCAGTGGTATCAGGTCATCGATACCAACTTGAACAGTGTGTTCAATACCTGCCGCAGCGTTATCGAGATGATGTTGGAGAACGGCTACGGTCGCATCATCAACATCTCTTCCATCAACGGTCGCAAAGGACAGTTCGGGCAGGTGAACTACGCCGCAGCCAAAGCGGGGATGCACGGGTTGACCATGTCGTTGGCGCAAGAAACGGCGACCAAGGGCATTACCGTAAACACCGTCTCGCCTGGCTATATCGCCACCGATATGATCATGAAAATTCCGGAGCAGGTGCGCGAAGCGATTCGTGAAACGATTCCGGTCAAGCGCTACGGCACTCCCGAAGAGATTGGCCGCTTGGTGACCTTCCTGGCCGATAAAGAGTCCGGCTTCATTACAGGCGCCAACATCGATATCAACGGTGGCCAATTCATGGGCTAAGCCCCCGACATCCCCCACGTTCTCTTTCCACAAGAAAGAGAACGCAAAACGGGAGGCGATCTGCCTCCCGTTTGCTATTTAGCGACTAGGTACGCTCCGGTTAGGGTTGCGGTGGGCGCGCTAAACGGCCCAGTAGGTTGTCCAACTCGTTGACTTCCTGCTGCCAAAGACGTTTTGGCATAGGGCCGAGGGCCAAGAGGTCGACCAGCACCTCCTCTAGTTCGTCTGCTTTGCTGCGTTCAGCGTTCAGGCCATTATTCAAACGCTCTACTTGAATGGCAAGCCTTAGCGGTTCGTCCCGCTGCTTGACGCTGCCGAGAGCAAGCAGTGAGAGATGGACACGCAGGCGTGCCAACTGCTCCTCAACGTCGTCCTGCTGTGCGCTGGAGAGAGGCTGCGTGGTAGACGAACGGACCTCGTTACGGCGCTGGTGCGCATCGCGATACGTAGTGGGCAGAGGCGCGGTCAGCACGCCAGCGGCGTCCACCGTCTGAGCATCTTCACCACTGAGTGCCCGATGGTCCGCTGCCAGATGTGCATTGATCAGGGGCAGTAGCGCATGCCACTGCTGCACCTTGTCGACGACTTCAAGGCGGCTCAAGCGTTCCCGTTTTGCACGCAAGATGCCGCCAAGCCGTTTCTGCATGCCGTCGCTTCGGCGGTTGCGGGGCAGCGGCTCTAGCTGCTGAAGACGGGCAAGGTAAGCCTCTAGCCGCTCGGCCTCATTGGCGTGGGCGGGTTGCCAGCTATCCATGTCATCAATGAGATGCTGAAGCTGGTCGAGCGTTTGCTGTTGCCGAGCGGCTTGCTCCTGTTTTTGAGCGTCGCGCTGCGCAAAAAGCTGGTCACAGGCGCTACGAAAGGTCTTCCAGAGCGCTTGTTCGTCACCCTTTGGCGCCCGCCCGAGTGACCGCCACTGCTGCTGTAGCCGCTTGGTGTGAGCAATACGCGTTGCCAGCGGCTGCTCGGAATCGTTCTGCAACGCCTGTACCTGCTCGATCATTGAACGTTTTTGCGCTGCGATTTGCTCGGCGCGCTGGTCGATCAGTGCTTGAAGGCGGTGACGAATCGCACCAAATCGGCGGCCAATGGCTTCGGAGTGCTCTCGGGGGATGGGAGAGTAGTGGCGCCATTGGTGACGTGCTTTGTCACGGATCTCCCGCAGCACGTCGGGGTCTGCATCCTCGGCGGGCTGAGCCAGCAGCGTTTCAAGCTGCTCACAGAGTGCCTCGCGGCCACGCAAGTTGGCCTCGCGCTCTTGGTCGAGCTGGTCACGCCAGGGCGCTAAGCGCTCATGAATACGATCAGACGCTGCCCGAAAGCGCGCGGATTGCTCTCTATTGGCTGCCGCATCGCCCAGTGCTTTCCACTCCTTTACGAGCTGGCGGTGATGACGGTCCAGCGCCGATTCGGCCATATGAGGATCGTCGGCCAAGGCTTCGATACTGGCGCAGAGCTGCTCACGCTTGGGACCTGCCACAAAACCGCGCCAGTCGCGCAGCTCGGCAAGCCGCGCGCCAAGATGTTTCAAGCGACGCTTGAGCGGCTTGGCCTCTTCGTCCGTGAGGGCATCGAAGGTGGGCTTCAAACGTTGGTGGAGGCGGCTGGCGCTCTTGAACGCGCCGCGCTCTAGCAGGTGCTCGAAGTTATCGAGCTCACCCTCAAGCGCATCGTGCGACACCTCTGGGCTTGCGGGGGCCGCTTGCCGAGACGCTAGCTGTTTTTGCGCCTGAGCCAGAAGCGCAGGTGGGGTCAGGGCCTCGGGCCAGCGGCATGCGTTGACATGCTTTGACAACGCTTGATCATCGCTATTGGCCAGGGCGCGCTCCACCGCAGGGCATTGTGCTTGCCAGCGCTGCCACGCTTCCATACTCTGCTCGTACTGCGCCAGCGCTTGGCTGTAACGTTGCTGCGTGACTTCGTTAGGAGGATGAAGGTCAGACAGCGCCTGCCAGCGCTGACCCAAAAGCTGACGCTGGGCGCGCAGGCTGTCGATATCCTGGGCGGTCAGTTCCTCGGCCTGGGTGAGGCCTTCTAAGGTTTCTTCTAACCCCTCCAGCAGATGGTCACGCGTACTATCCGCTTCAGCGCGGCGGGCAAGGCGCTGTTGATGCGCCTGTTCCTGGGTTTCGTGATCGTGCAGCGTTTTACGGCATCCCAGCATGGCTTGCTGGAAACGCTGCTCTTGGCTGATGCTGGGCGGATGATTGAGCTGCTGCCACTCGCGCTCCAAGTGGCGCAAACGGCCGCCGTAAAGTGGCTCCCACGGGGCACGGGCGTGCTGCTCCAACTGCCTCAATAGGTGCTCGCGCTGTTCCTGTTGCTCTTCTAACCACTGTTCGTCGTTACGCCGCTGGGTGAGCTGCTCCTTCGCAAAACGTATGATTTGGCGGTCGCGACGCGCCTCTTTCAATAGCCGCTTGAGCGACTCCTCGCTATCGATACGCTGCGCTGCCTGATGGCGTACCGCTGCTACGCTATTGTGGCACGCTTGGTGGACTAGATCGGCTTCATTGCTCAACTGTTCAACGGCGATGAGTCGCAGGCCTAGATTATCGCCCTGCAGCGCAATCGCGTTGAGCAGTCGTTGGTCGCTCAGCAACGCCACCTGGGCTTGGCGCTGCTGTAGGTCGCTATGCCCCTCGGCACCCGTGAGCCGCTGACACACCGCGTTGAACCATGACTCGTCCTCCTGATGCGGCGGATAGGCAGCCAGCAGTTTTTCGATATCGTCGAGCGCAAGCAGGGCCGCGAGCTGGATGTCGCTGTCGCTATCGCTGGCCAGAGAGAGTAGGGCCTCCCGCTGCTCTGAGTGCTGCGGGTCGAGGGATTGAAGTGCCTTGCGGCGCACCTCGGGATCGGGGTGTTGCCACCGAGGAGCGAACAGGCGTCGTAACAGTCCGTGCATGGATCATCCTGCTGTGAGGTGCGGAACGTGAAAAAAATCAGACATCGATGAGCAGGCGGTTGCAGTCCTCGTCGCTGTCGCTTAGCTTTGCCTTAGCGCGGTGAGTTCTCCAGCCAGTCACCACGCAAGGCGCGAGATTGCGCTACCCTTATCTTACCTGAACATGACATGGAGTTCGGCCATGAGCCTCAACGCCAACAGTGCCGACGTAGCCTTCACCTTCAAGGGCGGCATGCTGCCGATGACCGTCATGGAGTTGACGAGCGCTGACCCGGAGCGTATCCGGCGTCAGCTGGCTGGCAAACTGTCGCAATCTCCTGCGTTCTTTCAGCATACACCCGTTGTGCTGAGCGTGGAAAAACTCGATGAGCCCCACCTGGCCCTGGAGCGCATCTGCGCAGTATGCCGTGATCACAAACTATTGCCCGTAGCGGTGCGCGGTGGAGCCGAGCCGATTCGACAGTCGGCGTGGGCGCTAGGGCTGGGGTGGTTCGCACCCGTTGAAGAGGGACGCGTACGCGCCTTGGAAAGCGTTGAACCGATTGCCGAACCCGAGGAAACCGACAGCGAGCCTGAAACGAGCGGTTTGGGAGCATCCCGGCTTTATCGTGGCACGGTGCGCTCAGGCCAGCAGGTGAGCGCTGCAGAGGGCGACTTGATCGTCATCGGTGCCGTCAATGCAGGCGCTGAAGTGTTGGCGGCAGGCAGTATTCACGTTTACGGCGCGTTACGTGGCCGCGCATTGGCAGGCATTCATGGCAATACTCAAGCGGGTATTTTTTGTCGCGAGTTGGAAGCCGAACTGCTCTCCGTGGCGGGTAATTACAAACGGCTGGAAGATATCGACTCTCAACTGTTGGGACGTGCAGCCGAAGTCCATTTTGTCAAAGAGCAGTTAGAGATTAAGCCGCTGGGATAAGCCACACGACTTAGTGTCGGATAGTGCATCGTGCTTAGCGACGCCACGGCTGCGATCCGTTACAGTGTGTGTTTTGTTGACAGTGATGTTCCCGTTATGCGGGTAGCGCCACGCGCTCGCAATGAACGACTTCAAGAAGGAAGTGACTCTTGGCCAAAATTATAGTTGTGACCTCAGGTAAAGGGGGGGTCGGTAAAACCACCAGCGCTGCGGCGATTTCGACAGGGCTCGCGCTGCGTGGCAAAAAGACGGTCGTGATCGATTTCGACGTGGGGCTGCGCAACCTGGATTTGATCATGGGCTGCGAGCGCCGAGTGGTGTATGACTTGGTCAACGTGATCCAAGGCGAGGCGGGGCTGAATCAGGCGCTGATCCGTGATAAGCGCGTCGAGAATTTGTTCATTTTACCGGCCTCGCAGACCCGGGATAAGGATGCGCTGACCCAAGAAGGCGTTGAGAAAGTCCTGGAGCAGTTGAAAGATGATTTCGACTACATCTTGTGCGATTCCCCCGCTGGGATCGAGCGCGGCGCGCAACTGGCAATGTACTACGCCGACGAAGCCATCGTCGTGACTAACCCCGAAGTCTCTTCGGTACGTGACTCTGATCGCATTCTTGGGTTGCTAGGTTCGAAAACTCAGCGTGCCGAGCAGGGCCTCGATCCGGTCAAAGAGCATTTGCTGATTACCCGCTATAACCCTGCCCGTGTCACCTCAGGCGATATGCTGACCCTGGACGATATTCGCGAGATTCTGGCGATCGATCTATTGGGTCTCATTCCAGAATCCGAAGCCGTGTTACGAGCCTCTAACCAAGGGGTGCCCGTCACCCATGATGGCGGGAGCGATGCGGGCCAGGCGTACGCCGATACTGTGTCACGCCTACTAGGGGAGGAGATGCCGCTGCGCTTTCATGAGATGCAGCGTAAAGGCTTGTTGAGCAGGATGTTTGGGGGTAGTCGTCGATGAAACTGTTGGAGTTCTTGAAGCGTGAGCGCAAGAAATCCGCCTCGGTGGCCAAAGAACGATTACAAATCATCGTGGCGCATCAGCGTAGCCAGCGTGGTCAGCCTGATTACATGCCGCTGCTTGAGCGCGAACTGCTCGAAGTGATTCGTCGTTACGTGCATGTGGACGACGATGCCATTCAAATTTCACTGGATAGTGAAGATAACTGCTCGGTACTGGAACTGAACGTAACGCTGCCCAAAAGCTAAGCGTCAATGTGCGTTCGGGGCGGCGGGTGGCGTCGCGGGTGTGCTAGTCTTGGGCTTTTGTTCCCATCCAGCGAAGGTTGTCGGCGCATGGATGGGCGGTCACGCTCAAGGGAGTTTGCATCCATGGCGACACCGAATGCCGCCCCTGCCAGTTTCCTCTGGCACGATTATGAAACGTTTGGTGCCGATCCTCGCCGCGATCGGCCCGCTCAGTTTGCTGCATTACGTACCGATGCGGACCTCAATGAAATCGGCGAGCCCATCGAACTGTATTGTAAGCCCGCTGATGATTACCTACCTCACCCCGCGGCTTGTTTGATTACCGGTATCACCCCTCAAAAAGCGCAGCGCCGTGGGCTGCCAGAAGCGGAATTCGCGCGGCAAGTGCAGAGCGCCATGAGTGAGCCCGGCACCTGCGTGGCAGGCTATAATAGCCTGCGTTTCGATGATGAAGTCTCGCGCCATCTGTTTTATCGCAACTTGCTCGACCCCTATGCCCGCGAGTGGCAAAACGGCAACTCCCGCTGGGACTTGATCGATGTGGTGCGGGCGTTTTATGCGCTGCGCCCAGAGGGTATCGAATGGCCATTGCGAGAGGATGGCGCCCCCAGTTTCAAACTAGAGCATCTGACGGCGGCGAACGGCATTGCCCATGAGGGGGCTCATGACGCGGTGGCCGACGTGCGCGCCACCATCGCCTTGGCACGACTTCTGAAAGCGCGTAACCCCAAGCTGTTCGATTATTTGCTCGGTTTGCGCGGCAAGCGCGCGGTGGCCAAACAGCTCGACCTTCCCAGCGCCAAACCGCTATTGCACATTTCCCGCCGTTATCCGGCCAGCCGAGGCTGTAGCGCCCTGGTCATGCCGTTGGCAGAGCATCCCACCAACCCCAACGGGGTGATCGTGTACGATTTGAGCGTCGACCCCGGCGATTTGCTGTCGCTCAGTGCCGAGCAGATTCGTGAACGCGTGTTCGTCAGTCAGCAGGACCTTTCTGAAGGTGAGGCGCGCATTCCGCTCAAGGTGATTCATATCAATCGCTGTCCGGTGGTCTTTCCCGCCACGGTGCTCAAAGACGTGGAAGGTGAGCAGAAGGGCGAGTACGGTGCGATCGTGGCGCGCTTGGGCATCGACATCGCCGCCTGTCGAGGGCACTGGAAAACTCTGCGCGAGGCCAGCGGCGTGGCGCAGAAGGTGACCGAGGTATTCAGCGGCGGCTACGAAGAGTCGCCCCAAGACCCTGATTTGATGCTCTACTCCGGCAGCTTTTTCTCTGCGGCGGATCGTCAGCAGATGGAGCGGGTGCTGGCGATGGACCCCTGGGACTTGGTGGGCCAACGCTTTGCTTTTCAAGACCCGCGCCTGGAGGAGATGCTGTTTCGCTTGCGTGCCCGCAGCTACCCCGACACCCTGGAGGGTGAAGAGCGCGAGCAGTGGGAGGCGTTTCGCTGGATGCGTATGAACGATCCTGCGCTATCGGGATTGACGCTCAAAGCGTTTGCGCGTGACATCGAGCGTTACAATCAGCAGCCGCTCACCGATCATGAGCGGCAGATTCTCGAAGAGCTGGTGATGTTCGTCGAGGCCATGATGCCAGCCCAGGCATTCGATGCCTAAGCTGGCAATGGTGACGGCTAGCGAGCGTCGAAGGGGGCGAGCGTCTCACGGTAAGCGGCGATATCGCTGGGCGCATCCCCAGGATTGAAGCGAATGTCTAGCGGGTGTGCGAGCAGCGCAGGCCAGAGCGCCTGCAGCTCCTCGACACTAACCTCGAGGGCGCGTTCTGCGATCTGCTCACGGCGGTCGAAGCGTACCTCGTCGAGTGCCGTGGCTTGCCAATAGCGATTGGCCATGCCCTGCAGGCTGGTATCCCGCTGGCGCAGTCGGTCATGCACCGCTTGCCGGTGGGCCGCCAGCTCCTCATCGCTGAGCGTCTCGAGGCGCTCCCCGGCGGCTGCCATGAAGGCGTCCATCCGTTCGGCAATGGTGCCACTATCCACGTCCGGCGACTGCACGATCAGACCAATGCCCGGTGCTTCCAGCAGCGGCGAATAGCCCGCATTGACGATATAGCCAAGCTGCTCCTCGGTGCGTAACTGCTGGTAGAAGGGCGTGTCCAGCCACTGGGCCAGAACGCTGAGGCGCGCCTGCTCGTCGATGCTGGTATCGCGCCCCTGCAGGTAGCGCAGTACCAGTGACTCTTCACGGGTGCTGTGTGGATGAAGCACCGTCGATTCCTCGCTCGCCTCCAGTGGCGCCAGCGTGGGAATGTCATCCCGCGTCAAGCGCGGGGTCAGCGCGCCGCGAATGAGACTGGCCTGTTCTCGTGCCTGGTCGGCGGTCAGGTTCCCCACGGCCATGGCGTCGATGTATAGACCATCGAGGAAGCGTTCGCGAAAATCCTCCAGGTGGTGCTTATCGAGTCGTTTGCTGGCGGCCAGCAGTTCGTCGGTCGACCACTGGGGGGAGAGCAGCGCCTCACCCAGGGCTCGGCTGGCTTGGCCGGTCAACGACGCGCGTGGCGCGTTGCGCCACTCCCGCTGTAGCTGGTAGCGCACCCGCTCGAAGGCGCCAGCAGAGATATCCGCCTGCTGAAGCTGCTCGATGGCTTGCTCGATGAGCGGCGTTTGGCCATCCCGCCAACCGGAAAACGACAGCGTCATACCGCGCGCGTGGGCGTAGGCGCTAAACGACTGACCGGCAAGCCACGCGGGGTAAAGCGACTCGTTGAGGCTGTCGTTGAGCCAGCCTGCGAGTAACCGCGTCAGCACGGCCTCTTCCGCCGAGTAGCTGGCGCTGGGGTGCTGTAGGCTCACCCGCCATTCGACGCTGGGCGTATTGAAGCGGCTGTCCTGCATGTGCCAAGCGGTAAACGTCGGCGTATCGATGAGTGTCGACGGCTGCTCGTCCTGGCCCGCTTGAAGGGTTAGGTCGCTGGCAATGAAAGGGTTGGGGGCAGGGAGCGCGAGACCGCTCAAGATCTGACCGGCCGTCGTGGGTGGCAGCTCTTTCCACTGGGTATTGAACCACGGTGAGACGGTATCGCTCTCCACATCCGGCGCAGAGTAGACGCGCAGCAGGTTGTCAGGCGTTAGGGCGTCCAAGTAGTGCTGCTGGCGCTCGCTGTCCATGCCGTCCATGCGGTAGGCGGCGTACTGCACGTCTTCCACCGGGTAGCGCGAAAGGCTCATGGCTAGGCGGGTGGCCTCTTGCTGGGGGGCGCCGTGCTGTTGAAAGCGAAACGCCTGCTCGCTGAGACTTTTTTGCTCGTCGTAGCGCCACTCGGCCAGCCCGTCGGCGCGAATCTGCTCGATCGCGGCAAACAGCGTGGCTTCGATGTCGTCAAGGCGTTCGGCACCCGTGGGCGTCAGGCTAATGGAGACGGTAAATAGTGCTTCATTGCCATCACCGCGGCCCACACCCGCTGAGAGCCCATCGGCTAGGCCCGCCTCACGCAGCACGGCCAGCAGGCTACCGTCGCCCTCATCGCCTAGTAAGTGGGCGATGAGCTGAGTCGGCTTGGTGCGGTACTCGTCCGTGGGGTCGGGAACGGGGAAGTAGAAACGCAGTTGACGGCGATCCTGCAGCGACTCTCGTTCGATATAGCGCGGCAAGGTGTCGGGTTCGATCAGCGGCTCGTCGACGGTGGGTGCGCTTAAACCATGGTCAGGAATGTCGGCAAAGCGCTCCACCACGAGGGCTTCCAATTCGTCGAGCGGCTGGGGGGCCACCACGGCCAAGTTCATGACGTTGGCGTCGTAGTAGCGGTGGTAAAAATCGATCACCCGCTCGCGTAGTGTTGCTTCGCCCTCTGGCGGGTTGGCCAGGGTGTCTCTGCTGCCCACCGCGAAACCGGTGGTGGGATTGTCTGGGTTGAGCAGTTGATTCAGCACGTCGTTTTCACGACGGGACTCATCGCGGATGCGCGCCATGTACTCGGAGTGGACGATGTTGCGCTCGCTCTCCAGGTGGTCGGCATTGAACAGCGGCGAGAGAAAGAATTCGCTAAAGCGGTCCAGCGCGCCGGGCAGCGCGGAGGGCTCGATATCGAAAAAGTAGTTGGTGTCCTGCTGAGCCGTGAAGGCGTTGTGCGACCCTGCGTTATCCGAGATGTAGCGCTGATAGGCATCCGACTGTGGGTAGGGTTCGGTACCCAAAAACAGCATGTGCTCAAGGAAGTGGGCCAGACCCTGGAGGTCGTCCGGGTCTTGAGCACTGCCGACCCGCACGTTCATGGACGCGGCGGCCTTGTCGGCATCGGGGTCGCTGACCAGCAGCGCCTGTAGGCCATTGTCGAGGGTGATGACCCGGTAGTCGCGGTCATCGAAAGGGCTGATGGTCGGGGTGATGGCCTCGGCGACCGGGCTCTCTTCTGCCCAGAGGGGAATGGTGGGCGCCAAGAGCAGGCCGATGGTCAGGCCAACAAGCGCGCGCCTTGCCAGCAGGCGAGGCGGAATAACAGACATAGTGGGCAACATTACGGCTCCTGTGACACGGACCAGCGCAACATGGGCCCCGTAGGGTGTGCGCAAGAGGGTGACTGATAGGCAGGGTTATTCACATGCTTTGATACCGGAAAAGCGCCCAACAGTTCCAGTGGGGCAGGCATCAACATGGGCGTTAGTGCCTCGACGTCGGTGCCAGGGTCTAGCCAGCGGTGTAGCGCCTGAGGGGGAATGATCACCGGCAAGCGGTCGGTGAGCGACGATAGGCAGGCGTTGGCTGGCACGCTAATCAGCGCCGTCGAGTCGGTAAAGGTGGTCAGCGTGGTGTGGTAACGGCACCAGAGCGCACCGAGTAGCAGCGGGGAGCGGTTCACGTGGGTCACCAGAAACGGTTGCTTGCTGCGTGTCTGGGGCTTCCACACGTAAAAGCCACTCACCGGAATCACGCAGCGCCGAGCGTTGAACGCTTCGTGAAACATGGGGCGCTCACTCAGCGTTTCCGCTCGGGCGCAGTGCGGGGCGTGGTCGAGGACCTTGAGCCAGGGCGGCGTCAGCCCCCAAAAGAGCGGCGTGTGCGTTAACTGCCCCTGCTCTAAACGAAGGGCGGACACGGGCTGGCGCGGTGCTAAGTTGGGAGACTCGATGAGCAAAGCGGTGCTTTTGAGGTCTGGCGCAAGGCGGGCAAGGGATAGGCGCTGTACGTGTAGGCGTCCCGTCATGCCGGTCTCCTTAGGGCGCGATGCCTGCGGCGCTGATGCAAAATGGCAAAGGGAAGTCGTAATACGTTAAATGTCGCGTTTTAGTGTCGAAAACAGTGTTCGATGTAAGGTATCCTATCGTATACCTTGCTCACGCTAAAGCGCGAGGAGGCATTCTTCCCTGTTTGCCGCTGACCTGAAGAGATCGCCATGGCCCGTCCTAGACAGCATGCGCCCGATGCCCTCCACGCGCAGGTCATGCACGCTTGTGATGAGTGGTTGGCTAAGCAGCCAGTCCATGGTTTATCACTACGTGCTCTGGCCAGAGAGGTGGGCTGCGCGCCCAGTACGCTGCTAAAACTCTACGGCAGCTTTAACAATTTATTGCAGCACGTCAACGTAGAAACCCTCGCACGTTTGCAGCACACCATCACGAGTTTGGCTGAAGACGATCCCGAGCCCTGGCTGCGTTCTCTGGCGCATGCTTACTGGCGGTTCGCCGAGCAGGACTGTTATCGCTGGCAGCTGTTGTTCGACTATCCGCTGGCTCAGGAGGGTGAGCTGGACCAGCGTCAGAGCGATCTCATCGAGGCGCTGTTTACGCAGGTAGAAACCTCGTTAAAGCAGTATCAACCCGTTCTAGACGACTTGGAAGCGCGTCGTCTAGGCCGCACGCTCTGGGGCAGTGTACATGGCTTGGTGCAGCTTGGCTTGAATGAGCGGCTTGGCTATTGGCAGGGTCAGCAACTCAAGGTCGATGAACTCTTGGAGCAGCTCATGAGCACGGTGCTGGCTGGGTTGCGTCACCGGGGTGCCACGACGTGACATGGGGGATCAAGACCACCCGTTGCTTATTACGCCGTGTCATTTACCTGGCCATGCGCGGCTGTTATCGGCTATCTGTACACGGTCAATTCAATGTTCCCAAGCAGGGGGCGGCGCTGGTCGTGTGCAACCATGTGAGCTTCATGGATGCACTGGTGCTGGGCGGTGGAAGCCCCCGCCCGCTGCGCTTCGTGATGGACCAGCCTATTTTTGAATCCCGCTGGCTGAAGTGGTGGTTCCAACTGGTGGGGGCGATTCCGATTGAGTCGGAGCGCCACAGCCCCGGCGCGCTGCGGCGCACCCTGGATGAGGTGAGCAGGGCGCTGCGCCAGGGAGATATCGTCATGGTATTTCCAGAGGGGCGCTTGACCCCCGATGGGGAGATTCACACCTTCCGTCGTGGTCTCGAAACCATCCTCGCGCGTGACAATGTACCGGTGATTCCTGCCGGGCTGGCGGGACTATGGGGGTCGTGGACGTCCCACTACGGCGGCAAGGCGTTGAAAAAGTGGCCCTCCCGTTTTAGGGCGCCAGTGAGCCTGCATTTTGGCCCACCCATCGCCGTCCATGAGGTCGAAGGCGTCGCGCTAAGGCGTTTTTTGGAGCAGCGCGTTAGAGCATTGAAAGCCGCGGGCGACAGCGACATCGCTCGGCGCCCGTCGAAGCAGGCGGATTAACGGCGGGGCAGGCGTAGTTTTTGCCAGCAACGTGCCGATGTGATCAAGTTGTCGCGAATCTCCAGAATTTCCATCCGTGTATTGCCGATTTGCAGGCAGGCAGGGCCTTCTGGGAACGCCTCCAAGTGTTCGAGAATCAGCCCGTTCAGCGTCTTGGGGCCGTCGGTGGGTAGCTGCCAGCCAAGCATCTTATTGATCTCGCGGATATTCGCCGTGCCTTCGATGACATGGCTGCCGTCGTCCTGCTGATGAATTTCGTCATCTTCGGAAACGTCGGTGGTGAACTCGCCGACGATCTCTTCGAGAATATCCTCCAGCGTCACCAGGCCCTCTACATCGCCGTACTCATCCACTACGATACCGATCCGTCGCTTCTGCTTCTGAAAATTCAGCAGCTGGGTATGCAGTGGTGTGGACTCGGGAATGAAGTAGGGCTCCCGCGCTTCTTGAACGATGGCGGCTTTAGTCACCTCGCTGCGGGATAAAAAGCGCGCAGCGTTACGCAGGTGCAGCATGCCAATGATGTTGTTGATATCGCCCTTATAGACCGGTAGGCGTGTGTGCTGGCTGGTCCGGATCTGGGTCAGAATGTCTTCCAGCGAATCGTCCAAATCGATACCCAGCACTTCGTGGCGGGGCACCATGATGTCGTTCACCGTCACATTTTCGAGGTCCAGAATCGATAGCAGCATGGCGCGGTGGCGGTAGGGGATTAGCGTGCCCGCTTCGTGCACCACGGTGCGCAGCTCGTCACGGGTAAGATTGTCGCCGCCGTTATCGACGCTTTTGACGCCCACCAGGCGTAGCAGGCCGTTAGACATTACGTTGACCAGCCATACCAAGGGGTAGAGCAGTTTGAGCAACGGTTCCAGCGCAAAGGACGTGGGGTAGGCGATGCGCTCTGGCTTGATGGCTGCGTACGTCTTGGGCGTCACTTCCGCAAAGATCAGAATAGTGATGGTCAACAGCGCGGTGGAGATGGCGGGGCCCGATACATCGCCAAAAAAGTGAATGGCGATGATGGTGGCAATCGAGGCTGCCAGGTTGTTGACGAAGTTATTGCCAATGAGGATGACGCCAATGAGACGATCGGGCCGGGTGAGCAGGCGCATGACACGCTTGGCTCTGCGGTCGCCGCTGTTGGCCTGGTGGCTAAGCCGGTAGCGGTTGATCGACATCATGCCTGTTTCAGAACTTGAGAAGAAGGCAGACAGCAAAATGAGTAAGGCTAGCAGGCCGAACAGTAACCCCAGGGGGAAGTCGTCGCTCAAGTCGAAAGTTCCTTTATGGCGTATGAAGCTCGATTTGTAGAAGGATGCCAGTAGCGTGTCAAGCATGCCGCCAGGGCTGCTTGACCGCAATGCCCGCAGGCTTAGCGGTTAAGCAGAATTTCCAGCACGAATTTACTACCAAAGTAGGCCAGCAGCAGTAGAGCACAACCGCCGAGTGTCCAGCGTACGGCGCGCATGCCACGCCAGCCAAACCGGTAACGCCCTACTAAGAGCGTAGTAAAGATGACCCAAGCGCCCAGCGATAGCACCGTTTTATGCACCAAGTGCTGGGCAAAAAGATTATCGAGGAAGATAAGCCCGCTGATGATCGATAGGGTGAGCAGCACGATGCCTGCCCACACCAGCTCGAACAGTACGCGCTCCATGGTGGTCAGCGGTGGTAGCGACTGAACGATGCCGCGAATATGGTGATGACGCAGCGCCTGATTCTGCAAGCCCACCAGCACCGCCTGAACTGCCGCAATGGCCAGCACGGCAAAGGCCAGTGCAGAGCTTACCGCGTGGAGCAAGATGCCCGGCGTCAGGCCGCTATGGCTACCCTGGCTGGGTAGCCATGTCGCCGCGATCAGCGCAATACCGGCCAGCGGAAAGAGAGCAATACCGGCATTCAGTACCGGTTTGAAGAGGCTGGCGACGAGCACCACGTTGACGGCCACCGCCATCAGTAGCGTGGCGCTGGTGGTAAATCCGGGGAGTAGTCCCGGAGATACACCCACTAGTTTGACGACGACGGGGATGTGGAGCAGTAGGCCGAGTGCACCCAGCAGGCGCACCATCCCCTGGCGAGGTGGCACCCGGCGAAACAGCGTCATGCCCTGCCAGATGGCAGCGGCGACATAGAGTACAAAAGCGATCGTGGCGAACGGGAGCGCCTGCATGATGCTATCCATGCGCCTTGCAGCGCGTTGTTGAACAATAGGGCCAAATCGGCGACAACGTTTGCTGAGGGGCAACTTGCCAGCGCGCCTCAGGCTTTCTCCGTTCCCTCTAGGACGGCTACCCTACTATAACCAATCAAAGCGGCGTCGCACAGCCGTCGAGCGCCAACGCTGACGGCCATGGAGACTCAAGCCGCGAGCGCGTATAATTGCCGCCACATTCGTCCGGTGAATACGCCCGGCGACAGCGACGGAGGCAGAGGCCCCATGTTTCAGAATCTGAGTGAGCGTCTTTCCCAGACGCTGAAGTCGATCAAAGGCCAAGCACGGCTGACCGACGACAATATTAAAGACACCCTGCGCGAGGTGCGCAAAGCGCTGCTGGAAGCCGATGTGGCGCTTCCGGTCGTCAAAGCGTTCATCGAACGGGTACGCGAGCGCGCCGTAGGTCAAGAGGTGTCAAAAAGCCTCTCGCCAGGTCAGCAGTTCGTCAAAATCGTCCAGCAAGAGCTGGAAGCGATCATGGGCGAGGCCAACGAGGGCTTGAGCCTGAAGGGCTCGCCTGCCGTGGTGCTGATGGCGGGTTTGCAGGGGGCCGGTAAAACCACCTCCGTCGCCAAGCTGGCCCGCTACCTGCGTGAGCGCGAGAAGAAAAAGGTATTGGTGGTGTCGGCAGACGTCTACCGTCCGGCGGCCATCGACCAGCTCGAAACGCTGGCGAAAGAGGTGCAGGTCGACTTCTTCCCCTCGCGCTCCGATCAAAAACCGGTCGATATCGCCAATGCGGCCATCAAACACGCCAAGATTCAGTTCCACGACGTGGTGCTGGTGGATACCGCTGGTCGTCTGGCCATCGATGAAGCGATGATGGCGGAAATCCAGGCGCTGCATAAGGCGATCTCCCCCCAGGAGACGCTCTTCGTCGTCGACGCCATGACCGGCCAGGACGCGGTCAATACCGCAAAAGCCTTCCACGATGCGCTGCCGCTGACCGGTGTCATACTGACCAAGGCGGATGGCGATGCGCGCGGCGGTGCCGCGCTCTCGGTGCGCCATATCACCGGCAAGCCCATCAAATTCATGGGTGTGGGCGAGAAAGTCGATGCCCTCGAGCCTTTCCATCCTGACCGGGTCGCGTCGCGCATTCTGGGTATGGGCGACATGCTGTCGCTGATCGAAGAGGCCGAACGCACCGTCGATAAAGACAAGGCCGCGAAGCTCGCCAGCAAGGTCAAGAAAGGCGATGGCTTTGACCTGGAAGACTTTCGCGACCAGCTCCAGCAGCTCAAGAAAATGGGCGGCATGGGCGGTTTGCTAGGCAAGTTGCCCGGCATGGGACAAATGGCCGAGCTGGCGCAAGGCCCTGGTCCTGAAAAAGAGCTGGGCAAGCTGGAGGCGCTGATCAACTCCATGACGCCCCACGAACGCCGCAAGCCCGATATCATCAACGGCTCTCGCAAACGGCGTATTGCTGCTGGCGCAGGCCTTCAGGTGCCCGATCTAAATCGCCTGCTCAAGCAGCATAAGCAGATGCAGAAGATGATGAAGAAAGCGGGCAAGAAAGGCGGCATGCAGAAAATGATGCGCGGTATGTCGGGCATGATGGGCGGCGGTGGTGGTCCGGGTGGCCCCGGCGGCATGGGGGGTATGGGTGGCCCTGGCGGCTTACCCTGGCGCTAGTACCGCCTGGAGAGTGCGCTTGAGCGCGTTCGGCATGGTTGACGGCCTGTGAGTTTTCTGGCTAACAGGCTTTCCAAGCCGGGCGCATTTGCGTAGAATGCGGCCTCTTCATGCGTGGGTGTTGGGAAAATGCGCGTCAGCGTGGTCTCCGACACTGCCCAGTGAAGGTCCTGATGGAGTCTCGCCAACGCTTTGATAAGCAGGCGGTGCGCCAAGAAAACAGTATGACGAGTGTTCTGATAGCGGCTTGCGCTATGTCCCACTCGCGTAACCTCAACCGAAGGATAGTTATCGTATGGTTACCATTCGTTTGGCACGTGGTGGCGCCAAAAAGCGTCCCTTTTATCACCTGACCGTGACCGACTCTCGTAACGCCCGTGACGGCCGTTTCATCGAGCGTATCGGCTTCTTCAACCCGGTCGCCCGTGGTCAAGAAGAACGTCTGCGCGTCGATCTGGATCGCGTCACTCACTGGCAGAGCCAAGGCGCCCAGCTGTCTGGTCGTGTTGCCGAGCTGGTCAAGGAAGCGCGCAAACAGGCGTAAGCCTGTCGCACGCTGTAGCAATCGATGCTGTTGTAGCGGGAGTGGTCGTCGATGACGCGTTTCAATACTGGCCATACTGACGACACGCATGTGGTGCTTGGTAAGCTCACCAGCCCTCACGGGATCAAAGGGTGGCTGAAGGTGTACTCCTATACCAATCCCATGGACAGCATTCTAGAGTACCCCGAATGGTGGGTGCGCCAAGGGGAAACCCTCACGCGCATGACCGTCTTGCAGGGGAGTCGGCAAGGCAAAGGGCTTGTCGTGCAGCTGAAAGGCGTGGATGACCGAACGGCCGCCGAAGGGTTGGCCCAAGCGGACATCCTGATGCCCAAAGAGGCGCTGCCCGAGCTTACCGACGACGAGTATTACTGGCATGAGCTCGAAGGCCTTACCGTCTTCACTCGGTCAGGCGAACGGTTAGGGCAGGTCAGCTACCTGTTCGAGACCGGCGCGAACGATGTCATGGTGGTACGCGGTGATAACGACGCAATCGACAAGCGCGAGCGGCTGTTACCCTTTTTGCCCGATGATGTGATCGTTGAGATCGACCTGGAAGATGGCCGTATGGTGGTCGACTGGGATCCTGAGTTCTGATGAGCCAAGACGCTTTGAACGAACGGCCAGCGGACGATCCAGCGGTGCTCGAAGAGGACGCGACAGACGTACCGGCGATGTGGATTGGCGTGGTATCGCTGTTTCCCGACATGTTCGATGCGATAACCCAGCAAGGTGTGATCGGTCGAGCGGTAGAGAAGCAGCGCATTGCCCTTGAGTTCTGGAATCCGCGTGATTATGCCACCGACCGCCACCGCAGCGTGGACGATCGCCCCTATGGCGGCGGCCCAGGCATGCTGATGAAGGTAGATACGCTCCGAGCGGCTATCTTTGATGCGCGCCAACGTGCCGAGCAGGCCACCGGCCTGACGCCAACGGTGATCTACCTGTCGCCCCAAGGGCGTCGGTTGGATCAGCAGGGTGTTCAAACGCTCGCGTCGGCAGGCCCGCTGGTCGTGGTCGCCGGGCGCTACGAAGGTATCGACGAGCGTGTGGTGGAGAGTGACATCGATGAAGAGTGGTCGATTGGCGACTATGTGCTGAGCGGCGGCGAGCTGCCCGCGATGGTGCTGATCGACGCAGCGGCAAGGCTGGTACCCGGCGTGCTGGGCCACCAGGATTCCGCTATCGAAGACTCGTTTAACGACGGTTTGTTAGACTGCCCGCACTATACCCGTCCTGAAGTGATTGACGGGCGCCGAGTGCCTGACGTGCTGCTTAGCGGAAATCATGCAGCCATCAAGCGCTGGCGGTTGAAGCAGTCGCTGGGGCGTACCTGGCAGCGTCGTCCTGATCTGTTGGCAGGACGTACTCTTAACGCCGAGCAGCAAACGCTGCTAGACGAGTTTATCGAGGAATACGCTTTGTCCTCTACGGCGGTTGCCCGCCCGTAGCACAAAGCGGCGGTGCAGGACGACGACAGCCGTGCGTACCTGCGTCACCCATAACGACTCCCGCGTAGCTCGCTTCGAGCGCCGGGATCACGGTTTGCCCCTTCCACGACTGCGTGGCAAGCCATTACGTTATTTAGGAGTATGAAGATGAGCAGCAAGAACAAGGTGATCCAGGCGATCGAAGCCGAGCAAATGAGCAAAGAGATTCCTGCTTTTGCACCGGGCGACACCATCGTCGTTCAGGTTAAAGTAAAAGAAGGCACTCGTGAGCGTCTGCAGGCGTTTGAAGGTGTGGTCATCGGTAAGCGTAACCGTGGCCTGAACTCCGCTTTCACCGTGCGTAAAATCTCCCACGGTGTTGGCGTCGAGCGTACCTTCCAGACCTACAGCCCGCTGGTAGACTCCATCGAAGTCAAGCGTCGCGGTGACGTTCGTCAAGCCAAGCTGTACTACCTGCGTGAGCGTAGCGGTAAGTCGGCGCGTATCAAGGAAAAGCTGGCTTAATCGCCACTTTTTCTCGAGCGCCTGGCGCTCGGATACGGAAAACCCCGTCACCGCTTTGCGGGGCGGGGTTTTTGTTTATGGCTTTGCAATGAGACCGTTAGCCGATGAGCGTGATCGATGCGTATCTGGATGCTCTGTGGTTAGAGCAGGGCGCCAGCGACCATACGCTAGCGGCCTACCGTCGTGATTTGACCGCTTGGCAAGAGCAGCTCGAGCGCGATGATGAAACGTTGCTCACGGCGTCCCCCGCGCGGTTTGGCGCTTGGATGGAGCAGCGCCGCGAGCAGGGATACCAGCTGCGCAGCAATGCACGGATGTTGTCGTCGCTACGCAGTTTTTATCGCTGGGCACGACTGTATGGTCATATCGACAGCGACCCGCTGGCCAACGTGTCGCTCCCCAAAGTGCGCCCCAGCCTGCCCGATACGTTGGAAGAAGACGAAGTCGAGCGTTTGTTGCTAGCCCCGGATGTGGGCACGCCGCTGGGTGTGCGTGATCGCACCATGCTGGAGCTGCTTTACGCCTGCGGGCTACGAGTGTCGGAGCTGGTCGGGCTGACCGGCGACGCGATCAACCTGCGCCAAGGCGTGGTGCGGGTACGCGGTAAAGGCGATAAAGATCGCCTGGTGCCCATGGGGGACGAGGCCGCTGCTTGGCTGGCACACTATATCGAAACGGCGCGGCCAACGCTGATGCAAGACCCCACACGCCCGGCGCTGTTCCCTGGTCGAGGCGATAAGGCCATGACGCGGCAAACGTTTTGGCATCGTATCAAAGCCCATGCCATCACGGCGGGCATTGCTCGGCCGCTTTCTCCTCACACGCTGCGCCACGCCTTTGCGACCCATTTATTGAATCATGGGGCGAATTTGCGGGTCGTACAGTTGCTGTTGGGTCATAGTGACCTGTCCACCACGCAAATTTATACCCATGTTGCCCAGGCGCGCCTGGAGCAACTGCATGCTGAACACCATCCGCGAGGTTAATCAAAGAATGCACCTACGTATGCCGACCGTTGCGAAATCCTGTGTTCCCTGGCTGGTGCTGGCGAGTAGTTTAATCCCTGCGGCTGCCTTCGCCGATGACGTGGCCGAACGCTTGGCTGACAGCTTGCAGGTGAACGGCCAGCCAATGCCGGTAGAGCAGGTGAGCGCCACGCCGATGGAAGGGATCTACCATGTACGCCTGGAGAGTGGTGAGTCGTTTTACGCCAATGCAGACGGTAGTCATTTTTTGGTAGGGGACCTTTATCAAAACGGGGATAATGGGCTGGTGAATCTGACCGAGCAGGCTCGCAACCAAGAGCGCGCAGCGGCGCTAGCGGCGATTCCCGAGAGCGAGCGCGTCGTGTTTAGAGCCATCGATGAGCCCAAGGCCACGGTGGTGGTATTTACCGACCCTACCTGCCCCTACTGCGAGCGCCTTCATGAGACCATTCCCGAGCTCAACGAGCGGGGAATTGCGGTACACTATCTCGCCTTCCCGCGGGCCGGGATGGGCAGCGGTGCCGCCGAGACCTTGCAGCAGGTATGGTGCTCCGACAACCGTAGCGAAGCGATGAATCGGGCCAAAGAGGGCCAGACGATCGCCGCTTCGGCCAGCTGCGACAATCCGGTGGCCGATCAATACGCGCTGGGGCAAGCGCTAGGGGTGCAAGGCACGCCCGCGATCATCCTGCCCGATGGGCAAATGGTGCCTGGCTTCGTGCCCCCCGAGCGGCTCGTGGCCATGTTAGGCTTGGAAGACGAATAACGTCACATGAGTGACGAACGAACACGCTGAGACACTGATTCAAGAAGCGGCACCTGCGGGTGCCCAACATGAAAGGGGACGTATTTTGAAACCGGTAAGAGTAGGCATTTGTGGGTTAGGTACTGTCGGTGGTGGCACCTTCAACGTATTGACGCGCAACGCGGACGATATCAGCCGCCGTGCAGGCCGCCCGATCGTGATCGAGCAGGTAGCCCACCGCAGTATTCATCCCGACTGCGACATTACCGGCATCAAAGCGACGACCGACGTGTTCGAAGTCGCCAACAACCCCGATGTGGACGTACTAGTCGAGCTGATTGGCGGCTACGATATCGCCCGTGAACTGGTGCTCACCGCGATTGCCAACGGCAAACACGTGGTCACCGCCAATAAGGCGCTGATCGCCGTCCACGGTAACGAAATTTTCCGTGCCGCCCATGAAAAGGGCGTGATCGTCGCCTTCGAAGCCGCCGTGGCGGGCGGCATTCCGGTCATCAAGTCGCTGCGTGAAGGTCTGGGGGCCAACCGTATCGAGTGGGTGGCCGGTATCATCAACGGCACCGGCAACTTCATTTTGACCCACATGCGCGACGAAGGCCGTGCCTTCGAAGACGTGTTGGCCGAAGCCCAGGCGCTGGGCTATGCCGAAGCCGACCCGACGTTCGATGTGGAAGGCATCGATGCGGCGCACAAGCTGACCATCCTGGCTTCCATTGCCTACGGTGTGCCGCTGCAGTTCGAAAAAGCCTTCACCGAAGGGATCTCCCGCATCACCGCCGAGGACGTGGAGCAGGCCGACAACCTCGGCTACGTCATCAAGCATCTGGGGATCTCCAAGCGCACCGATCAAGGGTTAGAGCTGCGTGTTCACCCCACGCTGATTCCCAAAGAGCGTCTGCTCGCCAATGTACACGGCGTGAAAAACGCCATTGCGGTGATGGGCGATGCGGTTGGTCCCACGCTCTATTACGGCGCGGGTGCCGGTGCCGAGCCTACGGCGTCAGCCGTGGTCGCCGATCTGCTGGACGTGGCGCGGGACATTGCCACCGACCACCACTACCGCGTGCCTTATCTGGCGTTTAGCGGCATCGACGAAGACGTTAGTCAGCTGCCGATCATGCCGATGGAAGAGATCACCACGGCGTACTATCTGCGCCTGCTAGCGGTGGACCGTCCTGGCGTGCTGGCCCGCGTGGCCACGATTTTGGCCGAGCAGGGCATCTCCATCGAGGCACTGATTCAAAAAGAGGCCACCGAAGGCGAACTGGTGCCGATCATTCTGCTGACGCATCGCACCAAAGAGAAGCAGATGAACGAAGCGATCCGTGAGATCGAAGCCATGGCGGATATTGCAGGCCCCGTCACGCGAATTCGCGTGGAAAGCCTGGACGAGGGAGAGTAACCGATGCGCTATATCAGCACGCGTGGGCAAGCGCCCGCGCTCTCTTTCGAAGAGGTAGTGCTCACCGGCATGGCCAGCGACGGCGGTCTTTACGTTCCGGAAACGCTGCCCGAATTCTCCAAAGAGGAGCTGGCCAGCATGGCCGGGCTCTCCTACGCCGAGATCGCCTTTCGGGTGATGAAGCCGTTCGTCAACGGTGAGATCGATGACGAGACCTTCCGCCGTCTGGTGACCGAGGCGTATGCCACGTTCAACCACGACGCGGTGGTGCCGTTGAAGCAGCTGGATGCCAGCCACTTCCTGCTGGAGCAGTTTCACGGCCCGACACTAGCCTTCAAGGACGTGGCGCTGCAACTGCTGGGACGACTGCTGGACCACTTCCTGAAAAAGCGCGGTGAGCGCGCGGTGATCATGGGGGCCACGTCCGGGGATACTGGCTCGGCGGCCATCGAAGGCTGCCGCCACTGCGACAATCTCGATATTTTCATTCTGCACCCCCACAACCGCGTCTCCGAAGTGCAGCGTCGCCAGATGACCTCGGTGCTTGCCGACAACGTGTTCAACATCGCCATCGAGGGCAACTTCGACGACGCCCAGGCGATGGTCAAGGCCAGCTTTGCCAATCAAGACTTCCTGAACGGCACGCGGCTCGTGGCGGTGAACTCGATCAACTGGGCGCGCATCATGGCCCAGATCGTCTACTACGTGGCCGCTGGCGTGGCGTTGGGTGCGCCCCAGCGGGAAGTGAGCTTCTGCGTGCCCTCGGCCAACTTCGGCAACGTCTTTGCAGGCTATATGGCTTACAAGATGGGACTGCCGGTGAAGCAGTTCATCATCGCCACCAACGCCAACGACATTCTGCACCGCACGCTCGCGGCCAACGACTTCTCCAAAAAAGAGCTGGCAGCCACGCTGGCGCCTTCTATGGATATCGTCGTGTCGTCCAATTTCGAGCGCCTACTGTTCGATGCCTACGACCGCGACGGGGCCGCCGTGGCCGCGCTGCTGGAGCGCTTCCAGCAAGCGCCCACCGCGCTTGCCGATGCGCCGCTGGCCAAGCTGCGCGAGAAGTTCGCGAGCTACAGCGTCGATGACGAGACGATTCTGGAAGTGATTCGAGAAGCGCATCATCGCACCGGGGAAATTCTCGACCCGCACACGGCCACTGGCTACCGCGCGGCCGAGCGGGCGCGTGTGGATACCACCACACCGATGATCACCCTGGCTACCGCGCACCCGGCAAAGTTCGCCGAAGCCGTGGTGAAAGCGGGCTTCCAGGGCGTACCGCTGCCGACCCACATGGACGACCTGCTGGAGCGCGAAGAGCGCTACACGGTGTTGCCCGCCGAATTGAGCGCGGTCCAGCAGTTCGTTGCTGACAACCGCCGCTGAGGTGATATGACCCAGGTGTCACCCCTTTCTCAGCAGAGTCACCACCCTCGCTTAGAGCCTCGTCCCCTGGACGAGGCTGTCTATTTACGTGCCCAGTCAGAAGGACTGAGCGAGCTGCAGGCGCGGCTGTTGGCCTCGCGGCTGCCAGGCTATACCGGTGAGTTGGCGCCGCTGGTGTCACCGAGCCTGCGCTATCTCGTCCATCCTGAAAAACTCGCCGATGGCCGTCGTGCGGCGGAGCGCATTGCTCAAGCGGTCGCCGAGGGCGAGTCTATCGGTATTCTGACCGACTACGATGTGGATGGCATCACCTCCCACGTGGTCATTCGGCGCACGCTGGTCGAGCTGTTTGGCGTGCCCGAGCACAAGCTGCACAGTTTGATTGGCCACCGTATTCACGATGGCTACGGCATCAGCCTGCCGCTGGTGGATCGAACGCTGAGCTTAAAACCGCTGCCGACGCTGGTGATTACCGCCGACTGCGGCAGTTCTGACGAGCCGCGCATTGCGCGCTTGAAAGCAGCGGGTATCGATGTGGTGGTCAGCGACCACCACGCGCTGCCCCTGGAGGGCCCGCCGCCCTCGGCCTACGCCTGCGTGAACCCGACCCGCAGCGACTGCGCTTACCCGGATAAAACCATTGCAGGCTGCATGGTGGCGTGGCTTCTGATGTCACTCGCCCGCAGTGTACTGGTGGAGTGGGGCGCGCTGCCCGAGGCCACGCCGAAGCTCTCGCCGTGGCTCTCCTACGTGGCGTTAGGCACCGTGGCGGACTGCGTCTCGCTAGGCGGAAGCCCCGCCAATCGGGCGGTGGTCAGCCATGGCCTGACGCTAATCAACCGCATGGACGCCGCCTGCTGGCGAGCCATGGCCGCGCGCTTAGGGGCCGACAGCGTGCCCTTCAATGCCGAAACACTGGCGTTCCAGATGGGGCCGAGAATCAACGCTCGCTCACGATTGGACGACCCCTACGCGGCACTTCACTTCATGCTGGCCGAGAGTGACGGCGTCGCGAACCGGCAGCTCGAGGTGCTCGATCAGGATAACCAGTCGCGCAAGGCCATCGAAGCGGATATGGCCGAGGAGGCGCGGGCGCTCGCCGCACCTGCTTTGGAAGCCAACGAGCCTGCCGTCGTGGTGCTGCTGGAAGATGGCCACCCCGGCGTGCAGGGCATCGTCGCCTCGCGGCTGGTCCAGGCCTACGGGCGTCCAGCCGTGGTGCTGACGCGGGCAGCGGCACCTAATATGCTCACCGGCTCCGGGCGCTCCATCGAGGGGCTGCACCTAAGGGATGCCCTGCAGCGCACCTTCGAGCTTGCGCCCGAGGCGCTGCCGCGCTTCGGCGGGCACAGTGGTGCCGCAGGCGTCGGCGTGCCGCGGGAGCAGCTCGATACCTTCAAAACGGCGTTTTTGCAGGCGGTGAGCGAGCAGTTGGGCGATACACCGCTCTACCCGCGTCTGTGGACCGATGGCGAGCTCTCGACTGCCCAGCTCTCGTTGGCCACGCTGGAAGAGATCGAGACCTTGGGCCCCTACGGGCGGGAGTTCGATCCGCCGCTGTTCGAAGGGCGCTTTATCGTCGAGGCGTTACGCCCCGTTGGGGCGGAGGGTTCACACCTAATGATGGAGCTCTCCATGGGAGCGGTGACCCGCAAAGCGATCTGGTTTCGCGCTCTCACGCCGGGGGAGCTGCCCTCGTTTGGCGTGGGCGACACGCTGCACTGCGCGTACAAGCTCAATCGTAACCGCTGGCGGGGACGCGAGTCGCTGCAGCTGATGGTGGAGCACGCTAGCCCCGTTTAACGCTCTCCGCTATCCTCGCGTCCTTGGCCGCTCGAGCGGCCGCTCCAATAATCCCAAAAAAGGACGCTCTCATGCGCATGGAAGATCTTCCCAAGGACCCCCACAAGCCCTACGAAGACATCATGGCGATGTTGTTGGGGACGCTGTTCGTCGCACTCGGGGTGACGTTCTATACCCACGCGGTGCTGCTCACCGGTAGCACCGCAGGGATGGCGCTACTGCTCAATTACCTGACCGGGTGGGGTTTTGGCGTCTGGTTTTTTGCCATCAACCTGCCGTTTTACTATCTGGCGATCAAACGCATGGGGTGGAGCTTTACGCTGCGCACCTTTGTCGCCATTGGCTTGGTCTCGCTGTTCTCCGAGCTCACCCAGGGGTGGGTCGAATTTGCCAACGTGCCGTCGCTCTACGCGGCGCTGATGGGCGGGGCGCTGATGGGCATTGGCATGCTGATGCTGTTTCGCCACCGTACCAGCCTTGGCGGTATCAACATTCTCGCCCTCTACCTGCAGGACAAACACGGCCTGCGGGCGGGCTATGTGCAGCTCGGCATTGACGGTGTGATTCTGCTGATTGCCCTGACTCAGCTCCCCCTGGATCGAGTAGGCTACTCCGTACTCGGCGCGCTGATGCTCAATCTAATCATCGCTCTGAACCATAAGCCAGGGCGTTATATCGGGGTGAGCTAGCCGTGATGACGTAAAATCATCTAGTTAAGCCAAAACCACCAGACAATCAAGCCAATGATGGCAATACCCGCAAGGTTGATCAGTAAACTCATACGGCCTCCTGTTGGCTGGGCTTCCATAACCGCAGGCGGTTGGCGTTGCTGACCACGGTGATCGAAGAGAGTGACATGGCCGCGCCTGCGATAATGGGAGAGAGCAACATACCAGTGATGGGGTAGAGTGCGCCTGCGGCAATCGGGATGCACAGCACGTTATAGCCAAACGCGCCGATCAGGTTCTGCTTGATGTTGGTCAGCGTGGCACGGCTCAGCTCGATCGCCGTGGCTACGCCGTGCAGCGAGCCGCGCATCAGCGTCATACCGGCGCTCTCCATGGCGATATCGGTGCCCTGGCCAATGGCAAACCCCACGTTGGCCCGGGCCAGTGCGGGGGCATCGTTGATGCCGTCGCCCACCATGCCAACGACTTCGCCCACCGCTTGGCGGCGCTCGATCTCTGCATGCTTGTCATCGGGCGTCATCCCAGCCTTGAACTCGCTAATGCCGACTTCGCGGGCCACCGCAGCGGCGGTATGCTCGTTATCGCCCGTCAGCATCACCACGGTTAACCCATCATCCTGCAAGCGCTTCACGGCGGCCGCGGCATCGTTGCGCAGCGGGTCGCTAACCCCAAAGAGGGCAGCGAGCTTACCATTCACGGCTAAATAGACCAGCGAGCGCGCCTTGGCTTCTAGCTGGCGGATGCTCTCGTCTGCCGGGGAAAGGTCGACGCCAGACGCTTCCAATAAACGCGCATTGCCCAGCAGCAGCGTGTCATTGGCTTGGCTGGTGCCTTTCACACCGCCGCCGGTCACGCTATCAAAGCTAGCCAGCGTATCGGGGCGGGCGTCGTGCTCTTCGGCGTAGGCTGTCAGCGCTTTGGCCAGCGGGTGTTCCGAGCGGCTCTCTAGGGCGGCCACCCAGGCCAGCACTTGGGGGCTGTCGTTATGCAGCACCGTTGCCTCGGTGACGCGCGGTTTGCCCTCGGTCAGCGTTCCCGTTTTATCGACCACCAGGGTGGTCAGGCGGCTCGCGGTTTGCAGCGCCTCTCCGCTGCGCACCAGTACGCCATGCTCGGCGGCTTTGCCCACGCCAATCATGGTGGAGATCGGGGTGGCCAAGCCCAGCGCGCAGGGGCAGGCAATGATCAGCACGGTCGTGGCAGTGACCAGCATATGAATGACCACCGGGGCAGGCCCCAGGTTGTACCAGGCAAGGGCCGTCAACACGGCCATGATCATCACGGCGGGCACGAACACGCCTGAGATTTTATCGGCCAGCTCACCAATTGGCGGGCGAGAGTTTTGGGCGCTGGCAACCTGTTCGGTAATGCGTCCCAAACGGGTATCGCGGCCGATGTGCGTGGCGCGGTAGACCAAGCTGCCGTTGCCATTCACCGTGCCCGCACTGACCTCGTCATCCGCCCTTTTGTGCACCGGCACGGGTTCGCCGGTGAGCATCGACTCATCGATATAGCTCTGGCCGTCGAGTACCACGCCATCCACCGGCAGCCGCTCACCGGGGCGCACGCGAATAGGGTCATCCAGCGCGACGTCGTCCACCGCGATCTCTTGTTCAACGCCGTTGCGTATCACCCGGGCGGTTTTTTCCTGCAGGTCGAGCAGCCGTTTAAGGGCATTGCTCGTGCGACCGCGGGCACGTAACTCCATGGCGTTACCCAGGAGAATCAACCCCACCACCATGGCCGACGCTTCAAAATAGATGCCCTGAGCCACCTCCGGCAGCCAGGGGGCGAAGAGCACCACCATCATCGAGTAGAGCCAGGCGGTGCCGGTGCCCATTGCCACCAGGGTGTCCATGTTGGCCTGATGATGCTTGAGCTGTTTCCAGGCGTTGGTGAAAAAGTGCCGCCCAGGAAAGGCCAAAATGGCGAGCGTCAGCAGGCCAATCACCAGCCAGTACAGGCGGCCAACGCCCATGGGGTGTGGGTGATAGACGAACATGCTCATCATCAGCGGAATCGCGAGGGAGAGTGACAGCACGCTGCCCTTTAGGCGCTGGCGGTAGGTAACGGCCTCTTGCGCCTCGCGCGTGCGCTCGGCGTCACGCATATCCACAATCGGCTCGGCGCTATAGCCCGCTTCGGCCACGGCGGTCATTAGCGCTTCCTGAGTAGCGCTGCCGGTGACGTGGGCGGTGTGGGTGCCAAAGTTCACTGAGGCGTTGTTTACACCGTGCGTGTTGGCAAGCGCTTTTTCGACGCTTTTGACACAGCCCGCGCAGGTCATGCCGCTAATCAGCAGGCGCTGTTGGGGCGCAGCCACAGGAGTGCTCTGTGAGTCGGTGGACGACGGCGCGTCTTGGTGAGATACGTCACTTGTGTCGTTGCTGGGTGGGTAGCCCGCTTCGTTGAGCGCGCTATCCAGCGCTTGATCATCGAGGGAACTGGCCACTTCCAGACGCTTTTCTGCCGGAAAGCCCTCCACTTGGGCGGCCGGGTCCTGGGCTTGAATGGCCTCGCGCATGCGCTTGACGCAGCCCTGGCAGTTCATGCCCGGCACGGTGCGAATCAGCATCATGGTTTGCTCGGTGTCGTGCTGCATGGGGCCTCCTCGGGAAAACTTTCGATCAAGCGGCACAGGCTGTGGCCATCCGGGGTGCCGTCGGGCATGTCCTGCCAACTTTCCAGTGCCTGTTCCATTCGCTGGGCGAGTGCTTCGAGTTCGGCAATGCGTGCGCGTATTTGCGGCAGCCGGTGAGCGAGCAGATCGCGTACCAGCGGGCAGGGGGAGTCGCCTTGGTCGGCATGGGCCAAAATGTCGCGGATTTCCGCGACGCTAAAACCCAATTTTCGCGCTCGCTGAATAAAGTGCAGACGCTCCAGGTCGTTATTAGAAAAGAGCTGGTAGCCGTTTTCAGGATGCCGACGGGGGGAGAGCAGGCCTTCGCGCGTATAGTGGCGTACCGTCTCAGGCGTCACGTGAGCACGCTTGGCGAGCTCCCCCACTTTTAAATCGCTCATTGGCATACCCAACCCCTGTGTGGTTAACGTATTGTGAGTGTAAAACCTTTGGGTAACCCATAGGTCAAGCGTTGCTGGTCACTCAGCCGAAAGGACTAAAACACTGATTTAAAACAGTCGTGCGACTAATGTATAAGCAAAAAACAAAATAAAACGCTCGTTTGCCCTTGAACCAAACCCGACATTGGGCGAAAACTGAGGTGTAAGAACAACGCGGGTGGATGGCAGAATCCGCCGGATCATCGGGAGAGAGGCCCACAATGCATAATAACTTCAAAAAACTAACCCTAGTGGCCGCGGTAGCAGCAGTAGCTTTTGCTAGCCAAGCCAACGCAGGCGGATATCAAATCAACGAGCAGAGCGTCAGCGGCCAGGGTTACGGCCATGCAGGACGCAGCTCCAACGTTCACGATGCCACGATCGTGTACGGTAACCCGGCAGGTATGTCGTTTCTCGACCGCGCGCAGATTACGGCGGGCGGTACTTTTCTGAGCGTCGATACGGATATTAGTAATGTCAGTGCATCACAAAGCAGTCCTGCTTTTCTGCCTGCTACTGGTGGATTAACGGATACTTTGCCCGTCTCGGGTACTAACGATGGAGACATGGTGCCAGGAACGCTAATACCCTTTGCCTTTTACGCTCATCCGGTGAATGAGCAGTTAGCATTAGGATTCGGTGTCTACGCACCATTTGGTTCTAAAACTGAATATGAAGACAGCTTCCAGGGGCGCAATCAGGGTAATTATACGGAAGTAAGAGTTGTTACGGCCCAGCCAACAGTTTCTTATCGATTTAATGAGCAGTGGTCAGTAGGTGCTGGTATTACCTATAACCAAGTTGAAGGTGAGTTGCGTCGTCAAGTGCCTGTGGCAACTCCTTTAGGCCTTTCGGAGGTAGATTCACGTGTGGAAGGTGATGACGAGGCCTGGGGCTATAACCTTGGTATTATTTATCAGCCCGTACCAGAAACTACTTTGGGCCTAACTTACCGCTCAAAGGTAGATTTCAATCTTGAAGGCAACTTTACTGCGAACTCGCCTGTATTGGATCAATTGGGCATTGGCACCGTTACTGACACGGCTGCGCTTGATCTGACGACACCGGAAACCGTCAACTTCTCTTTGACTCAGCAAATGAGCGACAATCTGAAGCTCATGTTTGGTGCCTCTTGGGCACGTTGGAGCCGTTTCGATCAGATATTGGTTACTGGTGATGAGCGGGGGCAGATTACCAACGAGCAACAGAACTACTCGAATGCCTGGGCATTCTCCACTGGGGGTGAGTACCAGCTAACACCAACACTGGCTCTTCGTGCAGGCGTAACCCTAGATTTTACGCCAACCCAAGATGCAACTCGTAGCGTACGTATTCCGTCAGATGATCGCCGCATCTTTTCAATTGGCGCTGGCTGGAGCCCCACGCCCGATTTAACGCTTGATGTTGCTTACTCTTACCTAACAGAGCGCAGCACTCAGGTTGATCAGACGAAAACTGATAGCTTCACAGTGGCTGGTCAGCAAACGCCGCCAATCACGTCTAATTACTCTGCCGACTATAAAAACCAAGCTCACGGCATTGGTGCCCAGTTGACCTATCGGTTCTGATCGACGCTCGCGCTTACTGATCGATCTTCGACCTACTGACCCGGCTTAGGCCGGGTTTTTTACGTGATGCGCAACGGGCTGGGTGGGTGCGGTGAGCGCTGGGTTTCGTTACAATACGTCCCAGAATAACGCCGCTGGGGTAGCTTGCGCAGGTGTCGACCACCTAACCGTGAGCTGCCACAGCGGCGCCTGTCTCTTTTACGCTACCATCCAGCGTGCAGGAGACGTCGTCCATTTACAAACCCAGTCACCGACCAAGGCCAAAGCGATCCATGTTGGAAACCAACCCGATTCATCACCAGATCAAGGACCTGTCTGAGCGGACAGACGTTCTTAGGGGGTATCTTTGACTATGCCGAGCGTAAAGATCGGCTAGAGGAAGTCTCCCGCGAACTCGAAGATCCCAACGTCTGGAACGACCCCGACTATGCCCAGAAATTGGGTAAAGAGCGCGCCACCCTCGAGGCCATCGTGGCGACTATCGACGAGCTGGACCAGGGGCTAGCGGATAGCCGCGACCTGCTGGAGCTCGCCGAGATGGAAGAGGACGAGGGCACCGTCGAGGAAGTACGCAAAGAGCTCGACGGCTTACAGGGCGCTCTGGAAAAGCTCGAGTTTCGCCGCATGTTCTCGGGAGAAATGGACGAGAACAACGCCTACCTGGATATTCAATCGGGCTCCGGGGGCACCGAAGCCCAGGATTGGGCCAACATTCTGCTGCGCATGTACTTGCGCTGGGCCGAGAGCCACGGGTTTAAAACCGAGATCATCGAAATCTCGGCGGGCGAAGTCGCTGGCATCAAATCGGCATCGCTGCATATTCAAGGTGACCACGCCTTTGGCTGGCTGCGTACCGAAACCGGCGTTCACCGTTTGGTGCGCAAGAGTCCGTTCGACTCCGGCGGCCGCCGTCACACCTCGTTTGCCTCGGTATTTCTGTCGCCGGAAATCGACGACAGCTTCGAGGTCGAGATCAATCCATCGGATCTGCGTGTCGATACCTATCGTTCCAGCGGTGCCGGTGGTCAGCACGTCAATACCACCGACTCGGCAGTACGGATTACCCACGAGCCGACCGGTATCGTGGTGGCGTGTCAGAGCCAGCGTAGCCAGCACGCCAACCGCGATTTCGCCATGAAGCAGTTGAAGGCGAAGCTGTGGGAACACGAAATGCAAAAGCGCAATGCGGCCAAGCAGGAGGCGGAAGACTCCAAAGCCGATATCGGTTGGGGCAGCCAAATTCGCTCTTACGTACTGGATGATCAGCGCATTAAAGATCTGCGTACCGGCGTTCAGTCCAGCAACTGTGACAAGGTGCTCGACGGGGACTTGGATCAGTTCATCGTCGCCAGCCTGAAGCAGGGTTTGTAATCTTTTTAGCGTTTGAACAGAAATAGGGTGCCCGATGGCTAACCAAGACGCGTCTTCTCTCGATAACGAAAATCACCTGATCGCCGAGCGCCGTGCCAAGCTGGCGGCTCGCCGTGAGCGAGCGGCCGAGCAGGGCAAGAGCGCTTTCCCGAACGATTTCCGCCGCGACAGCCTCACCGTCGAGCTGCACAACCTGCTGGGTGAGAAAGACAAAGCCGAGCTGGAAGCGCTGGATCATCAGGCGTCGGTGGCCGGTCGCGTGATGCGCAAACGCGGTCCTTTCATCGTGATTCAGGATGTGGCGGGCCAGATCCAGCTTTACGTGGATAAAAAGGGGCTGCCGGAAGACGTCCTGGAAGACATCAAGGGCTGGGATATCGGCGACATCGTGGCCGCCCGCGGCCCGGTGCACAAATCCGGCAAGGGCGACCTGTACGTGATGATGGTCGAGGCGCAGCTGCTGACCAAGAGCCTACGTCCGCTACCGGACAAGTTCCACGGCCTGACCGACCAAGAAGCACGCTATCGCCAGCGCTACGTGGACCTGATCATGAACCCGCAGTCGCGTAAGGTGTTCGAGACCCGCGCGGCGGTGATCAGCTCCATGCGCCGCTTCTTTGAAGCCCGTGGTTTCATGGAAGTGGAAACGCCGATGCTGCAGCCGATCCCCGGCGGCGCGGCGGCGCGCCCGTTCATCACCCACCATAATGCGCTGGACATCGACATGTACCTGCGTATTGCCCCAGAGCTCTACCTGAAGCGTCTGGTGGTGGGTGGTTTCGAGAGAGTGTTCGAGATCAACCGCAACTTCCGTAACGAGGGCTTGTCCACGCGCCACAACCCCGAGTTCACCATGGTGGAGTTCTACTGGGCCTACGCGGATTATCGCGACCTGCTGGACATGACCGAAGCCATGCTGCGCACCGCCGCGCAGGAGGTGCTCGGCACCACTACGATCACCTACCAAGGGGCCAGCTACGATTTCGGCCAGCCCTTCAAGCGCCTCACCCTGCGCCAGGCGATTCTGGATCACGGTGACGGCATCACCGACGCCGACCTGGATACCCTGGACGCCGCCCGTGCAACGGCGGAAAGGCTCGGCATCAAGGTGAAAGAGAGTTGGGGGCTGGGTAAAGTCCAAACCGAGATTTTCGAAGAGGTGGCCGAGCACCAGCTCGATCAGCCGACGTTCATCACCGAGTACCCGGCAGAGGTCAGCCCGCTGGCGCGGCGTAACGATGCCGACCCCTTCGTCACCGATCGCTTCGAGTTCTTCGTCGGTGGCCGCGAGATCGCCAACGGTTTCTCGGAGCTGAACGACGCCGAAGACCAAGCAGAGCGCTTCCGCGAGCAGGCGGCCGAAAAAGACGCCGGTGACCTGGAAGCCATGTACTACGACGCTGACTACGTGCGCGCCTTGGAGTACGGCATGCCGCCGACAGCGGGCGAGGGGATCGGTATCGACCGGTTGGTGATGCTGTTCACCGACAGCCCCTCCATTCGTGACGTGCTGCTATTCCCGGCGATGCGTCCCGAAGTTGATTGACGTTAAACGTGGCGCTAGCGGACGAAAAGTTGGTAAGGGCGCGATTTAGCGCCCATAATGGTCAACGTTTCGACGGCGAGGAGAATCCCATGAAACTGCTTAATCGCTCTGCCCTGAGCGTCAGGCCGACCCAGACCTTCGTGGACTGGATCAATGCGCTCGAACCCACCATGGGAGACGACGACCTGACCCTGGACGACGTCGAACGTGAAAGTACGGTCTACCTGATCCCTGAGATGGATACCCCAGAGGCGTTGGAGACATTCGTTCGTGAACGTCACGTAGAAATCCTAGAAACCGAGCTGCGTGCTTGGGAAGAGGATGAGCGTCAGTGGCCAGAAAAACTCGACTGGTCGCTGTTTCAGGACTTCCTGCGCGTGGAGCATAGCTACCTCGCCATCGACCTGGATGACGAAACGGCGTTGGAAATCTCCGATGTCGATGACTCGCTGCTGCTCGACCATGAGCAAGATTAGCGTGCTAGTATTCTTATGCTAAGCGCACTGTAAAACCGGCTTCGGCCGGTTTTGCCGTTTCAGAGGGTGTTGTTCAGGAACTCATCACCATGCGACTGTTTGAAACTCGCCCCGGCGACGACGGCCTGCCTGGGCCCGAGCGCCTATTGGCCGTGCTGGCGCTCGTGACCGGCACGCTAATGGCGGTGGTCGATACCACCATGATCAATTTGGCCTTGCCCACCATCGCCGCTGATTTAGGCGTGTCGGCATCCCGGGCGGTGTGGATCACTAACCTGTTTCAGGTCGTTTGCGCGGCCTTTTTATTGGTGTTTGCCGGTGTCAGCGAGCTGATAACCCGACGACGGCTCTACCTGTTGGGTTTGGCCACCTTCGTAATGGCGGCACTCGGTGCCGCGCTGTCGCGTAACCTCGAAACGCTACTCGTGTTTCGTGCGCTGCAAGGCTTGGGCGCAGCGGCCACGCTCTCCATTGGGCCGTCGCTCTACCGCGCCATTTTTCCGTCCCGTCTGCTCGGCAGCGCGCTGGGGCTCAGTGCGCTGGTCGTGGCGGGCGGTTATGCCGCAGGCCCTACCCTCAGTGGCGTCATTCTCTCGTTCGCGGACTGGCCGTGGCTGTTCGCGCTCAACGTGCCGCTAGGGCTCTGCTCGCTCTGGCTGGCCCGCCGAGCGCTGCCGAGAGAGACCCCGCGCCAAGGTGGCTTCGATACGCTGGGGGCGCTTTACTCGATGCTGATGCTGGCGAGCTTTTTTATCGCCATGGATGCCGTGGGCCACGCCGCACCGTTGTGGCAAAGCGGCGGATGGGGGCTGCTGGCGGTAGTGGGCTGCGCGCTATTTGTGCGTCGCCAGCGGCGGGCGCCTTACCCGTTACTGCCGCTAAGCGTGTTTGCCGAAAAGCGTTTCACGCTGGCGGTGTCCGCGTCGGGGCTAGCGTTTATCGGCCAGGGACTCACCTTTGTGGCGCTGTCGTTCTTTTATCAGGAGCAGATGGGATTTTCGCCCTTGGAGACTGCGTGGCTATTCACGCCCTGGCCGCTGGCGATCATGCTGGTGGGGCCGGTCGCAGGGCGTTTGGCAGATCGCTTCAACCCCAGCCTGCTGTCGAGTACGGGGCTGCTGCTGCTGATCGTCGGGTTGGTGGCGTTGGCGCTGGTGGACGAGAGTACGGGGGTCGCGGGAAGCTTGTGGCGAACGGCCCTTTGCGGGATTGGCTTCGGGCTTTTTCAGCCGCCCAATAACCGGGAAATGATGGGCAGCCTGCCGCCTGAGCGTAGCGCCAACGTGTCCGGCGTGATGAGCACCACGCGCACGGTGGGGCAGTCACTCGGGGTTGCGCTGGTCGGCGCGGCGCTGGCGCTTGGATCGCCCGTTCAGTTAACCCTCTGGTTGGGGGCAGGGACGACGCTGTTGGCATTGCTGGCAAGTCTTTCCCGTGTGTCGTTGGCCCAGCGGGCGCTCGTCGAGCGGAGGGCATCGTCTGTTGGCGAGTAACGGCGTACAATAGGGCCGTTGCTGACGGAAGGAGAGTCCCATGGCGATACAGACAAAAATCGAGCAAAAGTTGGCGGCGCTAACCCCAGACGTGCTCCGAGTCGAGAACGAGAGCCACATGCACAACGTGCCGGCCAACTCGGAAACGCACTTCAAAGTGACCCTGGTAAGCGACAGCTTCGACGGTATGATGCCGGTGAAGCGTCATCAGCAAATATATGCCCTGTTGGCTGACGAACTCTCGGGCCCGGTCCACGCGCTGGCGCTACACCTTTATACGCCCCGCGAGTGGCAGGCGCGCGGCAGCGAGCGTCCCAACTCTCCCAACTGTCGTGGCGGCGGCCAGTGACCCAAGAAGTCACTCGTCGGCACTATCTGGATGCCATGGGCATTACGTCCTGGGCGTCCCGCTATCAGTTACCCAACGCCCTGCCCACTGACGTCTGTGAGTGGCAAGACGCACCGGCCAAAGCGGCGCCGCGCGAGCGCTTGCAGGCGCTGCTAGACGACGCCCCCGCGCACCAGACCTCTCGCCAGCCCGGTCGTGAATCCGATCTTGCCCCCAAAGTCGCTGCGTCACCCTCGGCCGTCAAAGCGCTGCTGGGACAGCCAACGCCCGCAGAGCAGGTATCTCAGCCAGAGGCGAGCACAGAGCTTGAACCGACAACACAAGTCGAACGCGCCGAGCCACTGACGTTCAGCCTCTCCTGCGCTTGCATCGACGGGCGCTGGCTCAGTCTCTGTGAAGGCGAGATCTCGGCGGTCGAGCAGCAGCTGCTGGCCAACATGCTGCGTGCTGCGGGCATCGGACATGGCGAGCTGCCCACGGTGACTCACTTCACCTGGCCGCCCATGGCCACTGCCTTCGAGCCTGAAGAGCCCCTTGAAGAAGCGCAAGAGGGCGTGGCAGCGTTTATTGCCGGTGCGGTAAGTCGGCAAGGTTGGCAATTAGAGCAGGTGCTTTGGTGGGGCGCTGAGAGCGCAACGGCCGATTTGGAGCGCGTCATCGCGCTCGATGGTGGACATAGCGAAACGCTCGCGCTACCGGTTTGGCAAGGGCCCTCGCTGGCTGCGCTGACCCAAGACGCGAATGCCAAACGTGCGCTATGGCCGCGTTTGGTGGCTTTAGGCAAGCAGTGGGGCGATGCGTGATCGAGCGTTTGCGTCCGGACCATCGAGCTCCGCTTCTGAAACTGGAAGCCCTCGCCCAAAGCGGCGCCAGTGGCCAGCAGTTGGCGGAGGCGTTAGCCGATGACCAAACGTGGGTCTTGGGCGATTGGCAGGGCGACGTGCTCGCAGGCTACGCCCTGGTCGCGCAACTCCCGTTCGATGCCGAGCTCCAGGCCATTGGCGTGCGGCCTGAGTGTCAGGGGCAAGGCAGGGCACGACGCTTGTTGGGTGAGGCCATTACCATAGCCACGCGCTGGCAAGCAGAACGATTACTGCTGGAAGTGCGCGTCGGCAACCAGCGAGCCATTGCGCTCTATCGGCAGGCAGGGTTTCAGGAGGATGGCCGTCGGAAGAACTACTACCCGGCCGCCAACGGCGCGACCGGGCGGGAAGACGCGCTGCTGATGTCGCGAACGCTGGCTTAGGAGGCGCTGCTGTCGTCCATGCCATCGAACTTGCTGAGAACACTCTGCAAGCGGCGCTCCCACTCTTCACGCTCTTGCTTTAGCTGCGCATTTTCGTTGCGTAGCTCTTCGTTTTCTAGCTTCATCATCTCCAACGCCTCGACGGTGTCGGTGACTTTTTGTTCCAACTGATTGAACAGCTCAAGGCTCATGCCTACCTCCAGTAACGAACGACAGGCGGCTGCCTGTCGTTATGTCATAAAATCGGGCGTGGTGCGTCACTCGATGGGGCGAGCGTAACGCCGCTGTTACTTGTCGGCAAGCGCTTTAGGTGAGCAAGCGTCGATAGAGCCTAGCCATGCTTTCACCTGCCCGGGTTTCTCGGTGAAGCTGCCAATGGGTGGGTACTTTGGGCGTCAGGCCGTACTCGGTCTCCAGGTAGATCATCGCCTCGTTAGCGAGCCAACCGTTCGCCTCTAACGCGCTGCAGCAATCCGCGGCCAAATCTTGATGAAAGGGCGGGTCGAGAAATACCACGTCCATCGGCTGTCCTGGCGACGCGACAAACGATAGGGCATCGGCGGTGATGACCTTGCCCTGCGCGGTTTTCAAGATGGTGAGGTTCTCGCGAATATGCGACGCCACCTGGGCGTCACGCTCGACGAAGGTGACTTCGGCGGCCCCCCGCGAGAGCGACTCGATGCCTAGTGCACCGGTGCCCGCGAATAGATCCAGCACCTGCTTGCCGTAAAGCGCTTGGCCGAGCCAATTGAACAGCGTTTCACGTACGCGATCTGGGGTTGGGCGCAGGCCAGGATGGTCGAGCACCGGCAGTTGGCGGCGCCGGAAATCACCGCCGATGATGCGCAGTTTTCCCGGCGGTTTGGCTTGGCCGCGAGAAGATGTCGATGGGCGCGAGGAGGCGCGCGAAGAGCGTTGTCGTTTCATGACGCGATTGTAGCGGGCTACTTATCCAAAGTCTTGGTCTGCGGTGGTAGGATAATCGCAATGTTCACCTATTTCGTCGGATGACCCCTATGTTCGGTTTTTTCAAACGTAAGAAAAAGGACGACTCCCAGCAGGAGCCTCAGGATGCCCAGGAGCAGCCTGCGCTGTCGGAGGAGCCCGAGGGCTCGACTGAGCAAGAGATTGCTGCGGAGGAGAGATCGGCACCTGCCAAAGCGCCTGCGGAACCCCCTGCGGAACCCCCTGCGCCCTCTGAGTCGCTGGCAGACGAATCGCCCTCACATGCACCGGCATCCATAGGTGACGCTGCCGAGGTGCTCGCCCAGGAGCAGTCGCCCGAACCGGTCGATAAAGAAGACGTTCAGCCCACCGGCGTCGATGAAGAGGTGACGCCTGCGTCGCTCATGGATACTGTGCCAGAGCCAGAGCCAGAGCCAGAGCCAGAGCCAGAGCCAGAGCCAGAGCCAGAGCCAGAGCCCGCCGCGAAGGCAGCCCTTCAGGAAAAGCCGGTGGCAGAAAAAGGCGAAAAGAGAGGCTGGTTTGCGCGCATCAAGTCTGGTCTAGGGAAAACTCGCGCCAACCTGACCGACGGCCTGGCCGATCTTTTCCTCGGCAAAAAGCAGATCGATGACGAGCTGCTGGAGGACTTGGAAACCCAGCTGCTCATGGCCGATGTGGGCATCGACGCGACGAGCGAGATCATCGAACGCTTGGAAGCGCGCGTCTCCCGTAAAGAGCTCAACAACCCCGAGGCGCTCTACCGTGGCTTGCAAGAAGAGCTGGCCGCACTGCTGGCCCCCGTGTCGACGCCACTCAGCTTCGAGAAAGAGCGCGACGGCCCCTTCGTGATTTTGGTGGTCGGGGTCAATGGTGTCGGCAAAACCACCACCATCGGCAAGCTCACCCAGCGCTTTCAGCGCGAGGGTAAGAGCGTCATGCTGGCCGCTGGGGATACTTTCCGTGCGGCCGCGGTCGAGCAGTTGAAGGTATGGGGCGAGCGTAACCATGTGCCGGTCATTGCCCAGCATACCGGTGCCGATAGCGCCTCGGTGATTTACGATGCGGTGGCGGCCGCCAAATCCCGCGGTGTAGACGTGTTGATTGCCGATACCGCTGGACGACTGCACAACAAGAGTCATCTAATGGAAGAGCTGAAAAAAGTGCATCGAGTGATGCAGAAGCTCGATGACACGGCGCCCCACGAGGTCATGCTCGTATTGGATGCGGGCACGGGGCAGAACGCCATTTCCCAAGCGTCGACCTTCAACGAAGCGGTGCCGATTAGTGGGATTACCCTGACCAAGCTGGATGGCACCGCCAAAGGCGGCATCATCTTTGCGTTGGCCAAGCAGCTCGAAACGCCGATCCGCTTTATTGGGGTGGGCGAAGGCCTGGATGATCTGCGCCCCTTCAACGCCGATGACTTCGTCAACGCGCTCTTCGACCGCCAAGGAGACGATGGCCACGCATGATAGCCTTTGAGCACGTGGGGAAGCGCTATGGAGGGCGCTTCGAGGCGTTGGCACACTTGAACTTTCGCGTCGCACGAGGCGAAATGGTCTTTCTCACCGGCCACTCGGGGGCGGGAAAAAGTTCGCTGCTGCGCTTGATCATGCGGTTGGAAAAACCCAGCCGTGGCCGGGTGGTGGTGGCTGGGCACGACATTGCCCAGCTCCACGTCAGTCAAGTGCCGTTCTATCGACGTCAGATAGGTGTGGTCTTTCAAGACCATCAGCTGCTGTTCGATCGTAGCGTGTTCCACAACGTGTCGCTGCCGCTGGACATTCAAGGTGTAGAGCCCCGTGAGGCAGCCCGGCGCGTGCGCGCTGCGCTGGACAAAGTTGGCCTGTTGCACCGTGAAAAAGCCCTTCCTATCGAGCTATCGGGTGGTGAGCAGCAGCGTGTGGGCATCGCCCGTGCTGTGGTCAACAAACCCGCGCTGCTGCTGGCCGATGAACCCACCGGGAATCTGGACCCCCAGCTCTCAGCCGATATCATGGCGCTATTCGAAGACTTCAATCGTATCGGCACCACCGTGATGATCGCGAGCCACGACTTGGCCCTGATTGCGCGCTTGCGTCATCGGATTCTGCGTCTGCGGGATGGCCGTCTAGTAGCCGATGAGGGGGCCGTATGAAGCGCTCGGCCACTCCTCGCCAAAGCGGCGCCGCCCCCCGTGCTGCCCGCGCGCCCGCAAAGCCCCATGCCCCTGTAACGGAAAAAACGCCCCGCGGTGGGGCTCGCTCGCAGCAAACACGTATGGGCAGCCGTCTGCGGGCATGGGGGCGTCACCACCGGGCCATGGCGCTGGATAGCCTTTTTCGACTGGTGCGCTACCCGTTGGGCAACCTGCTGACCATGCTGGCCATTGCCATTGCCTTGGTGCTTCCCGCCGCTCTATGGCTGACGTTGGACAGCGCCAAGCTGCTGGATGCCGAGCTGGATGAAAGCGCGTCGCTCACCGTTTATCTCGATATGGGGATTGATGCAGCGCAGGCGGCTCGGATCGAAGAGGCGGTGAGCGCTGACGGCGGCGTGGCGCAGACGCGCATGATCAGCCCAGAGCAGGGCATGGCGGATTTCCAGCAGTCGTTGGGCATCGACGATACCCTGGCAGGGCTTGACGATAATCCGCTCCCCGCGAGTATCGTCATTTCCCCTCAAGATGTAGAGCCCGCTGCGATGGCTGAACTGGCCGAGCGGCTCGAGGGGGTAACTGGCATCGATGAAGTACGCGTCGATTTGGCATGGGTCGAGCGGCTGCGCCATCTGGCGGCGTTGGGACGCCGCGTGGCGCTGGCGCTGGGGGTGCTGTTTGGTTTCGGTGTACTGCTGGTCGTCGGTAATACCATTCGCTTGTCGGTGGAGAGCCGACGCCGTGAAATCGAAGTGGTCATGCTGATCGGCGCAACGCACGCCTTCGTGCGTCGCCCGTTCTTGTACAGTGGAGCCTGGTATGGCGCTGGAGGCGGGCTCTTGGCGCTGGGTCTGTTGGCCTTGGGCAATCACTGGCTATCGCTGCCGGTGGCGGCGCTCGCGGCAAGCTATGGCGCTAGCTTCACCTTGCCGCAGTTGGACGTGACAGGCTCTACAATTCTGCTATCTTGCAGTACACTACTTGGCTGGCTGGGAGCTTGGCTTGCCGTCACGCGCCATCTTTCCAGCATACGCCCGCGCTGAGCATGCGTCTGTCGCGTTGTCATCTTCACGTTATAGGCAGTACATAGACTCCGCGATATTGTCCATGCGGGCAGTCACGGGAATTTCTACCCCCGTGGCGTGATCGATGCCAACTGTGCGTCGATCGTTTGAACCTCTGGGTTCGACTAAGGTCTTAAGGTTAACGCAAGACGTTTGGCTGCGCACATTCACGCGACGCCAGCACGTCAACCACGATAGGTTTTAAGGGAGACCATCTGCACATGAGCACTAGTCTTCTACCGGTGGGACAGCTTTCACCAGGCAATGACCTGGGTGGCTACATTCAAGCGGTGAATGGCATCGCGGTGCTGAGCGTCGAAGAGGAGCGCGAGCTGGCGTTCCGTCTTTACGATGAGGGCGATCTAGAGGCAGCACGTCGATTGGTGCTATCGCACCTTCGTTTCGTGGTGCACATTGCTCGCAGCTACTCCGGTTACGGTCTGCCGCAAGCGGACTTGATTCAGGAAGGCAACGTCGGTTTGATGAAAGCCGTCAAGCGCTTCGATCCCAATCAAGGGGTACGCTTGGTGTCGTTTGCCGTGCACTGGATCAAAGCCGAAATTCATGAGTTCGTGCTACGTAACTGGCGTATCGTCAAAATCGCCACCACCAAGGCGCAGCGTAAGCTGTTTTTCAATCTGCGTAGCGCGAAAAAGCGTTTGGCATGGCTGAACAACGACGAGGTCGACGCAATTGCCAAAGATCTCGACGTGAAACCGGAAGTCGTGCGCGATATGGAAGGGCGCCTCTCGGCATTCGACGCAGGGTACGACGCATCGCCCAGTGACGACGAAGAGAGTACGTATCAAGCGCCAGCGTACTTCCTCGATGACGCTTCCGCTGACCCGGCGACACAGCTCGAAGACAGCGACTTCGAGGAAGACGCCACGCGCCGTCTTCAACTGGCACTCAAAGCGTTGGACGAGCGCTCGCGGGACATTTTGCAGCGCCGCTGGCTCACCGATGACAAAGCCACGTTGCACGATTTGGCCGATGTGTACGGCGTTAGCGCTGAGCGCATTCGCCAGCTCGAAAAGAACGCCATGAAGAAGCTACGTCAGAAAATGGGCGACGCGGCCATCGCTGCGTAACACTCACGCCTCACGCAGGAAAACGCCCCGCCGGTATCGTTACGGCGGGGCGTTTTCATTTGCTTTGTGCATGTGCTGAGAGCACGCGCCTCATTATGCGGGTTGGGAAGCGTTTCTAAATAGCTGGCCCGAGAGTAGCGTCCACTGATCCTCCCAATACTCGGTAGGCAGCCGCTTGAAGTCGCTGCGGACGTATTGCGAAATACGCCCTTCGGCCTGGGCGATGAGCAGGTTGGCCGCTGCCGAGGCGGTGATGCTGGTGCGCCGCCCTTCACGCAGCTCGGCCTCACGGAGCACCTGCTTGAGCTGCATTTCCAAGCGCTCGAAGAGCTGGTGTACCCGCTGGCGCAGCCGAGCGGTCTCTCCAGTGAGAACATCGCCGCCCAGTACCCTGGCAAGCCCAGGGTTCTTCTCGGCAAACCCGAGCAAGAGCGAGAGAATTGTTCCGCAGCGGGTCGTGGCATCAGGAATATCGTCGAGAATGCGGGTGATCCTGGCGAAAATGCTCTCTTCGATGAAGTCGATCAAGCCTTCGAACATGCGCGCCTTGCTGGGAAAATGGCGATACAGCGCTGCCTCGGAAACGCCCACTTGCCGTGCCAGGGCGGCCGTGGTGATGCGTTTACCGCTATCTTCTTCCAACATGATGGCCAGCGCCTGCAGTATCTGCTCGCGGCGGCGAGGTTTGCTATCGTCACTCATGACTCGTGCCCTCCGTCGCGATTAGCCTGCGTCAGTGATCAGGGTGCCTACCCCGGCGTTGGTAAAGATTTCCAGCAGTACGGCATGGGGCACGCGACCATCGATGATGTGGGCGCTGTTGACACCACCTTTCACCGCGTCCAGTGCACAGCGGATCTTGGGGAGCATCCCGCCGTAGATGGTGCCGTCGGCAATCAAGCCGTCTACCTGAACGGTCGTGAGTCCGGTCAATACCTTACCTTCGCTATTCATCAAACCCGCCACGTTGGTTAGCAGCATGAGTTTTTCGGCGTTCAGCGCTTCGGCTAGCTTGCCTGCTACCAAATCGGCGTTGATGTTGTAGCTGTTGCCTTTGTCATCTACCCCGATAGGTGCGATGACCGGTATGAAATCACGCGCGGCCAACATCTCGATGAGATCGGTAGAGATCGACTCCACCTCGCCCACGTGGCCAATGTCGATGATCTCCGGCGCGGTCATTTCCGGACTTTGATGCTCTACTTTGAGCTGGCGGGCGCGAATTTGGGCACCATCTTTCCCCGTCAGGCCAATCGCTTTGCCGCCGCTTTGATTGATCAGGTTGACGATGCTCTTGTTGACCAAGCCGCCCAGCACCATCTCGACCACGTCCATGGTCTGCGAGTCGGTGACCCGCATGCCGTTGACGAAGCGGGATTCGATATTGAGCTTCTCCAGCAGACTGCCAATTTGCGGCCCACCGCCGTGCACCACCACGGGGTTGATGCCGACCTCCTTCATCAGCACGATGTTACGAGCAAATGAGTCGATCAGCGTATCTTCGGTCATGGCGTTGCCACCGTATTTGACGACGACGGTTTTGCCGGAGAATTGCTGAATGTAGGGAAGCGCTTCTGACAGCACCTCCACGACGACCTGAGGGTCGCGACTAGCTGAACTCATGACGATGTCCCTTGGCTCTTTTTTAATGTCTGTTGCATGGCTGTGCGCGGCTGGCAATCACAGCGTGTTTAACACGTCGCGCGTTCTAAAGGCGCGATCATGTCGTTGTGGTGGCCGGTATGGTCAGTGTCGGTGCGATGCCGTGGAGCGCTTCGGCAAAACGCCCACGGATGCGAGCAAGTGCAGCGCTATCCTTTCCCTCGAAACGCAGCACCAGGGCGGGCGTCGTGTTCGAGGCGCGGCATAAACCCCAGCCGTCGGGGTAATCGACGCGAATGCCATCCAGCGTGGTTTTGATACCTTCGCCGAAGTCGCCCTCTCTGGCAAGCGTCTCGATAATGGTAAATTTTTTGTCATCGGCCACGCTGATGTTGATTTCGGGCGTGCTCACATCCTGAGGAAATTGATCGAAGAAGGTATCCGCATCCCCTGGGAATTGGGCAAGAATCTCCAGCAGCCGGGCGGCTGAGTAGAGACCGTCGTCAAAACCGTACCAGCGCTCTTTGAAAAAAAGGTGGCCACTCATCTCACCGCCGAGCAGTGCCCCCGTCTCTTTCATACGCGCTTTGATGAGCGAGTGCCCGGTGCGCCACATCTCGGGTTCACCCCCAGCCTCGCTAACCACCCTGGCCAAGTTGCCGGTGCACTTGATATCGAAGACCACCTTGGCGCCAGGGTTGCGCGACAGCATATCGGTGGCAAAGTGCATCATCAGGTGGTCGGGGTAAATCATGCGTCCACGAGGCGTCACGACGCCCAGGCGGTCACCGTCGCCGTCGAAGGCCAGGCCGATGTCGGCTCCGCTGTGTTGAACGTGGTGAATCAGGTCTTGGAGGTTTTCAGGCTTGCCGGGGTCGGGGTGATGATTAGGAAAGCGCCCATCGATCTCGGCATAGAGCGGCGTGGTTGTTACTCCCAATCGCTCGAGCAACTGCGGGCCTAGCTCGCCAGCCACCCCGTTGCCGCAATCCACCACGGCGCTAAGCGGGCACGTTACCTTCACATCACTCAAGATGCGTTCCAGATAGGTGGCGCGCAGATCGTGGTGGCGCACGCGACCGTCGCCTTGGGTGAAGTGACCTGCTTGAATGCGCTCAAAGAGCGCAGTAATTGCGTCGCCCGATAAGGTGTCGCCCGCCAGGACGATCTTGAAGCCATTGTAGTCCGGCGGGTTATGGCTACCGGTGAGCATCACACCCGAGCAGCTCTCTGCCAGCGTGTGAGTGGCAAAATAAAGAACCGGCGTGGGCACCATGCCGATATCGATCACGTCTCTTCCCGCGGCCTGCAGGCCGCGAATGAGCGCCGCCTGCAGGCGTGGCCCAGACGTGCGGCCGTCCCGCGCCACAATCACCGTGTGTTCGCCGCGAGCGGCCGCTTCGGAGCCGACGGCGCGGCCAATCAGCTCGGTGGTGGCATCGTCGAGCGTGTCATCGACGACGCCGCGAATGTCATAGGCGCGAAATATCGAAGCGGGTACGGTCATCATCGATCCTTGAAAAGGCAAAAGGGGGCGTCGTAAGGCGAGCTATTGGCGACCGGTGCTGCCGAAACCGCCGCCGCCGCGGGAGGAGTCGTTGAAGCGCTCGACGATGTCGAGGTCGGCCTGCACCACGGGCACCAAGACGTACTGGGCCAGCCGCTCGAACGGCGTCACGGTGAAGCTGTGTTGGCCTCGGTTCCAAACCGAGATCATCAGCTCTCCCTGATAGTCGGAGTCGATCAAACCCACCAGGTTGCCCAGTACGATGCCGTGTTTATGGCCCAGGCCCGAGCGTGGCAAAATCATGCCCGCTAAGCCCGAGTCTTCAATATAGATGGCAAGCCCGGTTCGCACGAGCTGGCACTCGCCGGGGGCGAGCGTCAACGGCTCATCCAGCAACGCCCGCAAGTCCATGCCCGCAGAGCCTGTCGTGGCATAGGTGGGGAGATAGTCGTGGAGGCGCTCGTCCAGGACGTTGCACTGCAGGCGAGGGCGGGAACTGCTCATGGTTAGGCTCCAGAAGAGGTCAAAGAGAGGTGGGTGAGGGCGTGTCGAACGATCAGCGCGGCCAGCTGCGTTTTAGGCTGTGGCGGTGCGACGAGTCGGTCACTGCCGTCGGATGTTCGCCATAGCAGCAGCGCCGCGTTGTCGTCGCTGCCAAATCCCAGCCCCTGTTGGGAAACATCATTAGCGACGATCATATCGAGCCCTTTGCGGGTGAGCTTATCCTGGGCGTAACGCTCGATGTCTTGGGTCTCGGCGGCAAAGCCCACGACAAAGGGGCGCTGGCCGTCCGGTAGCGCCGCCACATCGGCAATGATGTCGGGATTTTTCACCAGCGTGAGCGTTAGGGTGTCCTGTTCGTCGGTTTTTTTCAGCTTGTGCTCGGCCGCGTTGGCGGCGCGGTAGTCGGCTACCGCTGCGCAGCCAATGAACAGCGCGGCGGTTGGCGCGAGATCGAGCGCTGCCTCGTGCATCTGCAGGGCCGTGTCGACGTTGAGCCGCTCGACGCCTGTCGGCGTGGGTAGGTTCACCGGCCCGCTGATCAGCGTCACTCGTGCGCCTTGCGCGGCCGCCTCGGCCGCCAGGGCATAGCCCATCTTCCCCGAGCTGTGATTCGACAGGTAGCGGACAGGGTCTAGCGCCTCCCGCGTGGGGCCAGCGGTAATCACGACATGGGGGGCGCTGGCCGAGGGGGTAATGGGCGGTGCAAAATGGCGGCTCACGGCCTCCAGAATCTCATCAGGCTCGCTCATGCGCCCTGGGCCGACATCGCCGCAGGCTTGATCGCCCGCAGCAGGGCCTATCAGCTGCCAGCCGTCGCTGGCCAGCTGTGACACGTTGCGCTGAGTGGCGGGGTGGCGCCACATGGCTTGATTCATCGCTGGCGCGATGAGGCGCGGCGCCTCGGACGCCAAACAGAGCGTGGTCAATAAGTCATCCGCCATGCCGTGCACCAATCGTGCGATCAGATCGGCCGTGGCGGGCGCGATCACGATGGCGTCGGCCCAGCGGGCCAGCTCGATATGGCCCATGCCGGCTTCCGCTTCTGGATCTAGCAGCGACGTACGCACCGGCTCCCCCGAGAGCGCCTGAAGTGTCAGCGGCGTAATGAAGGCCTGGGCGCCCTCCGTCATCACCACGCGAACCTCGCAGCCCGCCTGCTTGAGCAGTCGTACGATCAGCGCGCTTTTATACGCCGCAATGCCCGCGCTAACGCCGAGCAGCAGGCGCTTACCCGCAAGTGACGACGTACGTGATGACAAAGGGGAATGCGAAAATGAGGCCATGGTCGGCAGTCCAGTGTGACGATCAACAAGGCGCTTACCATACCATTTGACCGATTATTTTGGCATGCTCGGCAAATGTAGGGGCTAGGTATAGTGAGGCGGCGCCATTGAGTTGGCGTTTGAAGGCGGCGCTCTCTCTTTAACTAGGCCGATAACGGCAGTGCATGGGCAAGGAGGCGTGGATGGGAATCAATCATTGGCCCGAGGGGGAGCGGCCGCGGGAAAAACTGCTGACGATGGGCGCGCAGGCTCTCTCGGATGCTGAGCTTCTCGCCATTTTTCTGCGCGTTGGCGTACAAGGACGCTCTGCGGTGGATTTAGCGCGGGACTTGCTGACCAGCTTTGGTGGTTTAAGGCAGTTGCTGGAAGCCGACCAAGCCCAGTTCTGTGCCGCTCGGGGATTGGGGAATGCCAAGTTTGCTCAGCTACAGGCCACCCTGGAGCTTTCGCGGCGTCATTTGGCCAGTCAGCTGGCCCGGGGTAACGCGCTGACGTCGCCAGCGCTGGTGCGTCACTATTTGAGTTCTCAACTCCGTCACTTGGGACACGAGGAGTTTGCGGTCCTTTTTTTGGACACTCAGCACCGAATTATTCGCTATGAATCCCTATTTCGCGGTACCCTAGACAGCGCATCCGTTTATCCCCGCGAAGTTGCCAAGCGTGCGTTGGAACTACACGCTGGTGCTGTCATCCTGGCCCACAATCACCCCTCGGGTGTAGCGGAGCCCAGTGATGCCGATCGACGTATCACCGAGCGCTTGAAAGATGCCCTTGCACTCTTTGACGTGCGGGTTCTCGATCATTTCGTGGTAGGAGACGGAGACGTGGTGTCCTTTGCCGAGCGTGGCTGGCTATAGTCATCAACTCAGCAGGAGAAAACGCGCGGCGGGTCGTAGGGCCGATGCCCCTTTTCTAAGTAAATTGTCCAGAAACGCGCTTTTTTGGCCTTTTGGGGCGGTTTCGCTTGCTGGTAGCCAGGTGCTCTGGTATAAAGTGCCACCTTTGAACTTGGGTTGAATAACGGATTTGGGTACAGCTAGGCGGTTAACTGCGTCGACTCCCTCCCTGCTCCGGTTTGCCCGACAGTTTTGAACAACTCGCCAAGCGGTTGGAGGCTCTCATGTCCAAAGTATGTCAGGTTACCGGCAAGCGTCCGGTAACTGGTAACAACGTTTCTCACTCCCAGCGTAAGACACGTCGTCGTTTCTTGCCGAACCTGCACACCCATCGTTTTTGGGTTGAATCCGAAAACCGCTTCGTCAAGCTGCGCGTTTCCTCTAAAGGCATGCGCATCATCGACAAGAAAGGTATCGAGACGGTTCTGGCCGATATCCGCAAACGCGGCGACGCAATCTAAGCGAGCTTTTGCTACGCACTTTTGGGAGAGTTAAACCATGCGCGATAAGATCAAGCTGGTGTCTAGTGCCGGTACTGGCCACTTCTACACCACTGATAAGAACAAGCGGAACACCCCGGATAAGTTCGAATTCAAGAAATACGACCCGGTGGTCCGTAAGCACGTTATCTACAAGGAAGCCAAGATCAAGTAATCGCGGTTACGATGATCGGCTTTCACCGCAGGCGAGCGCCTGTTGAAAAACCCGGCCCAAAGCCGGGTTTTTGCATGTCTGTCGTTAGGGCGCTGACGGGTCATCTGTCATGGCGCTGTCATCATAGGCTTTCATCATGCCCGAATTGCCTGAAGTAGAAACCACGCGACGTGGCATTGCCCCCTATATCGAAGGGCAAGAGATTACCGAAGTGCGGGTGCGCCAGCCGCGCCTGCGGGTGCCAGTGCCTGACGATCTGGCCGATCGACTGATCGGCGCGCGCGTCGGCGAGCTTTCACGCCGTGCCAAGTATTTGCAGATGCCGCTGGCCACACCCAAAGGCAGCGCCACGCTGCTGTGGCACCTGGGCATGTCGGGAAGCCTGCGTATTGCGCGCCTGGGCGACGTGCCCAAAAAACACGATCATGTGGACGTCGTGACGGCTAGCGGTTACGTGCTGCGCTATCATGATCCGCGGCGGTTCGGTTTCGTCGATTGGCGGCAGGGCGACGGCAGTCGCGATACCCGCCTTGCTCACTTGGGCCCCGAGCCGCTCAGCGAGGCCTTCGACGGCCAGTGGCTCTACCGCTTGTCCCGCGACAAGCGCGTAGCGGTCAAGCCTTTTCTGATGGATAACCGCGTGGTGGTGGGCGCGGGCAATATCTACGCCGCCGAAGCGCTGTTCATGGCGGGCATCGACCCGCGCCGTGCGGCGGGGCGTATTTCCCGAGCCCGCTACGATGCGCTGGCGGCCGCCGTCAAAGAGGTATTGACGGCAGCCATTACCCAAGGCGGCACGACGCTGCGCGATTTTGTCAGCGGCCAGGGTGAGCCCGGCTACTTTGCCCAGCGGCTAAACGTTTACGGACGTCACGGGCAACCCTGTTTACGCTGCGGAAGCGAGCTGAGACGTATCACTCTGGGCCAGCGGGCCAGCGTGTTCTGCCCTGGCTGCCAGCGTTAAGCGTCGCCTCGCGCGGCGACCCATTTTGCTTATTTGAGCAGCGCTAGAGCGCTGCCCGCCTGCTTTTTTGGAGATTGTTGTGACTCAACGCCTGCGCCTGAACAAGAACGCCGATCGCCGCTTGAAGGCTGGCCATCTGTGGATCTACTCCAACGAAGTCGATATCAAAGAGACGCCGTTAAAGAACTTCGCGGCGGGTGAGTCCGCGCTCGTAGAGGCCTCCAACGGAAAAACGTTGGGCGTGGCCTACGTGAATCCGCACTCGTTGATCTGTGCGCGTATCATGTCTCGAGACCCGGAAATGCGCCTGGACCGCTCGCTGTTCGTGCATCGCTTCAATCAGGCGCTGGCGCTGCGTCAGCGTCTCTTCGATCAGCCCTTCTATCGTCTGATTCATGGGGAAGGCGACCTGCTGCCGGGGCTAGTCATCGACCGCTTTGGCGACGTGCTGGTGGTGCAGCTCAACACGGCGGGTATGCAGGCATTGGCGGAGGAGATCGTCGATGCGCTGGAGAAAGTCGTCAAACCAAGCACGATCGTGTTTCGCAACGACACCGGTGGCCGCCGCCAGGAGGGCCTGGAAGCCCACGTGGAGGTGGTCAAAGGCACGCTACCCGATGAAGTGCTGCTGGTCGAGAATGGCGTGACCTTTGCCGTCCCGGTGCTGAATGGCCAGAAAACCGGCTGGTTCTATGACCATCGTGTCAACCGCGCCTGGCTCAACGGCCAAGTGGCCGGCAAACGCGTGCTGGACGTCTTCAGCTACGTGGGTGGCTGGGGCGTCCAGGCAGCCGCCAGCGGCGCCTCCGAAGTGCTCTGCGTGGACGCCTCTGGCGCGGCGCTGGAGCAAGTGGCGCGCAACGCCGAGCTGAACGGTGTCCAAGAGCAGGTGGCCATCGGCGAAGGTGACGCCTTCGAAGCGCTGGCGGCGCTGAAGGCCGATGGCGAGCAGTTCGACGTGGTGATTCTCGATCCGCCGGCGTTCATCAAAAAGCGTAAGGACATCCCCAACGGTGAGCGCGCCTACTCGCGTCTCAATCGTGAGGCGATGCGCCTGTTGGGCCGCGACGGCCTGCTGCTGTCGGCGTCGTGCTCCATGCACTTGGCGTCCGAGCGCTTGGTCGACGTAGTCCGCGGCGCGGTGCGCCATCAGGATCGTCACGGACAGGTCATCTTCCAGGGCCACCAAGGGCCGGATCATCCGGTACACCCGGCCATTCCAGAAACGGCCTATTTGAAGGCGCTGGGTGTTCGCGTATTCCGCGATTAATCATCCGCAAATCGTCGTCATGAGGTAGGTAGACAGGGAGCGAGTCACATGGAGTGGGCACTGCCAGACCCGTTTGTCATTGACCTGGAGGTGCTGCCAGAGGCGATCGATGCCTACCAGCACGTCAACAACAGCGAGTACTTGCGTTGGGTCGAGCAAATTAGCTGGGCCCACTCCGAGGCATTGGGGCTCTCTCTCGAGCGTTACCGAACGCTGGATAGGGCGATGGTGGTCCATCGTCACGAGCTGGACTACCTCGCGCCAGCCTTTTTAGGGGATGCGCTGCAGCTCGCGACCTGGATCGTCGCGTGCGACGGGCGTTTTAGTCTGACGCGTCGCTTCCAGCTCAAGCGTATCGACGATGGCAAAACGCTGCTCAATGCCCGTACTCGCTTTGCCTGCGTGGCGCTCTCCAGCGGTCGTCCAAAGCGCCTGCCCGAGGAGTATCAGCGTCTCTATGGTAGTGCGGTAGTAGAGGAAGGGTGATGCGCTACTGAGTGGCGTCGATTTTTTCGTGCGCTGCGCTCAAGCGCTAGATCTTTCTGTCAAAAAACGCCTTAGCCGGCGTTTTTTTCGTTTTGATTCATAGGGGTGGTGGTTCTCACCGGCTGTGCTGTAATGCAGTGAGCGACGTGTCGTTCATCCGGATTGTGGAGAGTTCAGTCATGAAAATTGCCGTTCCCAAAGAGATTAAAAATCACGAGTACCGTGTTGCACTCACGCCCACAGGGGTACGCGAGCTAACCGGGCGTGGCCATCATGTCTGCGTGGAAAGCGGGGCGGGCGAAGGCGCAGGCTTTCCCGATAGTGCTTATCAAAGCGCGGGGGCCACCATCGAACAAGGCGTGGAGGCGCTGTGGCAACACGCCGAGCTGATCTTGAAAGTCAAAGAGCCGCAGCCAGAGGAGGTCGCGCGTCTCACCCCTGAGCATACGCTGTTTACCTACTTGCACTTGGCCGCTGAACAGTCGCTCACCCAAGGGCTAATGGACAGCGGTGCCACCTGTATTGCGTACGAAACCATTACCGATGCCAAAGGCGGTCTGCCGCTACTTGCCCCCATGAGTACCGTGGCGGGTCGAATGGCCGTACAGGCGGGGGCGCACAGCCTGGAGAAAGCGCAGGGCGGCTCCGGTGTGCTGTTGCCGGGGGTCCCCGGTGTGTCGCCGGGCAAGGTGACGGTGATCGGCGGCGGTGTCGTCGGCGAAAACGCCGCCCGCATGGCACTCGGCCTGGGCGCGGACGTCACGATCCTGGACAAATCCATTGCCCGCCTGGAGGTGCTGGATGATCGCTATCAAGGGCGCATCAAGACCGTTTACTCCACGGCCGATGCGTTGGATCACGCGGCCAGGGAGTCGGACATGATCGTGGGTGCCGTGCTCATTCCTGGGGCTGCAGCACCCAAGCTGATCACGCGCGCCATGCTGGCAGACATGAAGCCGGGGAGCGTGCTGGTCGACGTGGCGATCGATCAGGGCGGCTGCTTCGAAACCAGCAAGCCCACCACCCACGCCGAGCCCACTTATATCGTCGATGGCATCGTCCACTACTGCGTGGCCAACATGCCCGGTGCCGTGGCGCGGACTTCTACGCTAGGGCTGACCAACGCCACGCTGCCGTTCGTGCTGGCACTCGCCGACAAAGGGTGGCAAAAGGCGCTCGCCGACGATGCGCACTTCTTGCCTGGTCTGAACGTCCATAATGGCCAGATCACTTACCGTGCGGTCGCCGAGGCCTTTGGCTTGGCGAGCGTCGACCCCAGCAGTGTGGTGGGGCGATAAAGGGCTTAAGCGTGTCTAATGCTCAATAGTGGGGCGGAACGTCATCTTCAGGGCGAAAGCTGCCTTGGCTATCGCCTGCTTGGAGCGCCTGATGCTGTTCACGTAGCCGTTCGCGCATCAAGGCGCTGAGTTGCTCGAGTTTTTCCAAGCGTCGTTCTTGCTGGGCGACCGCTTGGTCGAGCGTATCCAGCCAATGCTCTTGATAAGCCAGCCGACTCTCCAACGATTCAAGACGTTGAGTGAGCTCGGCAGGCGATAAATCGTTTGTCATGATAACATCGTCACCTTGTGTAGTATGCTCGGTACTGTTAGGAATGGGCCTGGTAGTTCGAGTATTGTCCTTCGTCTGTTACCCATACAACAAGAGAGCTTTCATCATCTATGAACCCAAAAGTTGTTTTTCGCTGTTTCTTTATCAGTATCTTACTGGCCGCCCCCACGCCGCTTTTGTTGGCGGGGATTGTTCATTTAACCAATGCACCGATGGCTGAACAGTGGCTAGCTGGCGCGGCGTTTAGTGTGTATGCCGCCGTCGCCCTTGGCTGCTTTGTCATGTTGTTCATTGGCACGTTAGCCGCCGCTGCCCTGGCGCCGCCCATGGTGGTCAAAGCGGACGTTGCCCGAGTGAAACCAGCACCGCGTCAGCCTCAAGCGACGTCGCCGGTAGCGGACGATGATGAAGAAGACATCATCGATCCCAACGATGGCCGTGAAGAGGGAGAGGTCAAGTGGTTCAATACCAATAAAGGTTACGGCTTCATTACCCGCGATAACGGAGAGGACGTATTCGTTCACTTTCGTGCCATCCGTGGCCGCGGCCCACGGATGCTGGCCGAAGGCCAAATCGTTCGCTATCACGTGATCAAAAACGATCGTGGCCTGCAGGCCGATGATGTGAGTATTATCGAGTAAGCGTTCTCACAGCGTCCCTTGCTGGTAGAGAAAACCCCCGCATTGGCGGGGGTTTTTGCGTTTAGCGGCCCGAATCGGGCCATTCGATGGCACGCTCTTGGCCGCTGGGCAGAACTTGCCAAAAACGGTCAGGGTCATCGCCGGGATGCCAGCCGCCTAGCGAGCAGCGAACTTCTACCTGCAGCGCCTCAGCGGCATGCTGAGCGCACTCCTGATCGGTGTGCCACGGCGTCTGGCTGCTGTCGAACCAGAGGCTGGCAAAGCCATCGGCGGCGTTATCCACCAGGAGTACCGGGACGCTATCGCCTTGGTGTTGGCCGCGGGTTTTCCATTTGCCTTTGCCTGCTGGGCTAAGCGGCGGCGCACTGAGCACCTCGGCCAGCCAGGCGTTGACATCATCCAGCGTGGCCTGCGCCAGATACACTTCTATGTCTGGAAACCGCTCCATCATACGCTTACCTCGTCGGTGGTCAGCAGCGCCTGAAGCGTCGCTTCGTAAATACGGCTCAGCTCGTCCAAGTCGCTGGCGCGCACCCGTTCGTTCACCTTGTGGATGGTATCGTTGAGTGGGCCAAGCTCGACGACTTGGGTGCCCAAGGTGGCAATGAAGCGACCATCCGAGGTGCCGCCGCTGGTGGAGAGTTGCGGGCGTTCGCCGGTGACGGCTTCTACGCCGCGAATCGTGGCATCCACGAGCTCGCCTTCTGCGGTCAGGAAGGGCTCGCCGTTCAACGTCCAATCCAGATGATACTCGAGGCCATGCGCATTCAAGATCGCTTCGGTGCGTGAGCGTAATTCGTCGTGGGTGACGTCGGTGGAGTAACGGAAGTTGAACACGACTTCCACGTCACCTGGAATCACGTTGGTGGCGCCCGTTCCGGCACGCACGTTGGAGATCTGAAAACTGGTCGCAGGGAAGAAGTCATTGCCCGCGTCCCAATGCTCGTTGACGAGCGAATCCAGCGCAGGCATCGCCTGATGGATAGGGTTGCGTGCCAAGTGAGGGTAGGCCACATGGCCCTGCACCCCTTTGACGTGAAGCACGCCGCCCAAAGAGCCGCGCCGCCCGTTTTTGATCACGTCGCCCAGGCGAGCGGTAGAGGAGGGCTCGCCCACGATGCAGTAGTCCAAACGCTCATTGCGCTCGCGAAGATGCTCGACCACTGCGCGGGTGCCGTCGATGGCAGGCCCCTCCTCGTCGGAGGTGATCAAAAACGCAATGCGACCCTCGTGATTGGGGTAGCGCGCCACAAAGCGCTCCACTGCCGTCAGCATCGCCGCCAGGCTGCCCTTCATGTCCGCTGCGCCTCTCCCGCAGAGCATGCCCTGGTCGTCGATACAGGGCTCGAACGGCGGGAATTCCCAGTTGGTATGGGGGCCGCTGGGCACCACATCGGTATGTCCGGCAAACGCGATCACCGGCCCGTGGTGGCCGCGCACGGCCCAAAAATTCTTTACATCACCAAAGGGGAGCTGCTCGATATGGAAACCGAGCGCCGTTAAGCGCTCGATCATCAGGTCTTGGCAGCCTTCATCGTCGGGTGTCACCGATGCCCGGCTCAGCAGGTCGAACGCCAGCGTGAGCGTCGGCGACAGTGAGTCAGGCTCAGTTATGGGCATGTAGCGCCTCGTTCAGCGCGATGGCGCTTTTATTGGTCAAGCACTCGATGCGGCCATTTTGTGAGTTGCGACGCAGCAGCAGGTCGTCTTGGCCTGCCAGCTCGCGGGCGGCGACGGTGTTGACGTCTTGGCCCTTGTCATCCAACAGTGTCACTTTGGAGCCTGCGGTGATGTACAGACCCGCTTCTACGGTACAGCGGTCGCCCAGCGGAATACCGATACCGGCATTGGCGCCGATGAGGCAGCCCTCGCCCACTTTGATGATGATGTTGCCACCGCCCGAGAGCGTGCCCATGGTGGAGCAGCCGCCGCCCAGATCAGAGCCTTTGCCGACCATAACGCCGGCAGAGATACGCCCTTCGATCATGCCGGGGCCTTCGGTGCCCGCGTTGAAGTTGACGAACCCTTCGTGCATGACCGTGGTGCCCTCGCCCAGGTAAGCGCCCAGGCGCACGCGGGCGGTGTCGCCGATGCGGATGCCGCTAGGCACCACGTAATCGGTCATTTTGGGGAATTTATCGACACAGTCGACGGACAGCGCGCGGCCAGCCAGGCGTGCCTTGAGGCGGCGGGCGGGCAGCTCTTCGATGTCGATGGCGCCTTCGTTGGTCCAGGCGATGTTACGCAGCAAGCCGAACATACCGGTCAGGTCCAGGCCGTGGGGCTTCACCAAGCGGTGCGACAGCAGATGCAGTTTTAGATACACCTCAGGCGCGGTTTGCGGCGGCTGATCGCTCTCTAAGAACATCGCCACCAGCGGACGCTGGCTCGCCGCCAGTGACTCTGCCAGTGCGGCCTGGTCGGAGTGGCCTGCCGCTTCCAGCGCTTTGGCCAAGCGGGTGCAATCTTCTGGCAGGAAACTGACCGGGGCATTGCCTGTTGGTGCGTCCAGGGCTTCCTTGGCCGCTGCGACTAGGCGCTCGTCTGGGTGGAGTAGTGGAGCCGGGTAGTAGATTTCCAGCCAGTCGCCCTGGGTGTTTTGGGTGCCGATTCCAAGCGCGAAGCTCAGCATAACGCGTATTCCTTAGAGGTTGGTGAGAGGTGTCGGTCAGGATTAGCCACTTAGCGAATCGTAGTCGCCGTCTCGATAGCCGATCATGATGGTACCGTCGTCGAGTTCCAAAAGCGGCCGCTTGAGCAGCGTGGGGTGCTGAAGCAACAGCTGGCGCGCCGAGTTGGCGTCGTAATCCCTCTCTTCATCGGAGAGCTCGCGCCAGGTCTTACTCCGCTTGTTGATCACCTCGACCAGCGGCGCGCGATTCAAGATGTGTTCGAGCAGTGCCGCCGACAGGCCATCTTTACGCAGGTCGTGGGTTTTATACATCAGCGCTTTGTCGTCCAGCGCTTTGCGTGCTTTGCGGCAGGTGTCGCAGTTGTGAATCATATAGAGCGTCAGCATACAGCCTCCTTTCGTCGTCTTGGTCGGCGCGGGCTAGCCGCGTTCGAGCAGTTGGCGAAGACGCGTGGCCGCTTCCAGCGTCAGTTCGAGCTCCGCCACTAAGGCTAAGCGTAGCCGCCCAGCACCGGGATTATGGCCGTGTTGTCCTAGGCGGCCCATCAAGCTGCCGGGAAGTACGCTCACGTGCTGCTCGCTGAATAGCCGTTGACTAAAGGCGATATCGTCACCGCCCGGAACCGCAGGCCAGAGGTAGAAGCTCGCCTCGGGCGTGGGGAAATCCATCACCGGGGCGAGCACCTCCGTGACCGCACTGAATTTCTTACGGTAGGCGTCGCGGTTGGCCCGTACGTGGGCTTCGTCCTGCCAAGCAGCGATGGACGCGTGCTGCAGCGGTAGCGACATGGCGCAGCCGTGATAGGTGCGGTAGCGCTTGAACGGGGCGAGCAGGTCTGCATCGCCTGCCACGAAGCCCGAGCGCAGCCCCGGCAGGTTGGAGCGTTTGGAGAGCGAGTGAAACACCACACAGCGGCGGTAGTCGTCGCGGCCAAGCTCGGCGCAGGCTTGCAGCAGCCCCGGTGGCGGCGTGCTCTCGTCCAGATAAAGCTCGGAGTAGCACTCGTCGGAGGCGATGATGAAGTCGTGCTCGTCGGCCAGGGCAATCAACTCTTTGAACTCGGCCAGCGGTGTGACCGCACCGGTCGGGTTGCCCGGCGAGCAAATAAACACGATCTGCACGTCGCGCCAAGTGTCGGCGCTGACCGCAGAAAAATCGGGACGAAAGCCGTTCTCGTCCGTGCAGTCCAGGTAGAGCGGCTGGCCGCCTGCCAGCAGCGTCGCCCCTTCGTAAATCTGGTAGAACGGATTGGGCACGGCGACCTGGGCAGGGCGAGTGCGGTCCAGCGCTGCCTGCACGAAGGCAAAGATGGCCTCGCGGGTGCCGTTTACGGGCAGAACTTGGCGTTCGGCGTCTAGCCCGGCGAGGCCAAAGCGCTGGGTCGCCCAGGCAGCGATGGTCTCACGTAGCGCGGGCAGGCCATTGGTCGCCGGGTAGCGGGCCATCTCGAGCTGGTGGGCAACGAGGGCATCCAGCGCGCCCTGGTAAGGCGCATGCTGGGGTTCGCCGATCGTCAGCGGAATGTGCGTCAGCCCCGCCGGGGGTGTGAGTGTCGCTTTGAGAGCGGCCAGCTTTTCAAACGGATAGGGATGAAGGGCGTTGAGATCTGGGTTCATGGCGCGTCCGTTGAGAGCGTGAAGGCGGGAGCTGTGGGCAAAACCATTTATCGAACCGCCGATTATAGGCAAGCCCTGGGGCAGGCTCAAACCTAACCACCAGGGCATGGCATCTTTCTGGTTTAGACGCCTAGCACTTCAATCAGCCGTTCACGAAGCTGCTGCTGGCGTTCGGGGTCGGTGAGCGGCTCGCCTGCCTTGGTGGTAATGAAGAACACGTCCTCTACTCGCTCGCCCAACGTAGCGATCTTGGCGGCCGATAGGGCGATATCCTGCTCCATGAAGATGCGCCCTACCCGGGCAAGAAGGCCGGGCCGGTCGGGGGCGGTCAGCTCCAACAGGGTGCGCTCGTTGGCGGGGTCCTGTTCGATCACCACTTCGGTGGGCACTTTGAAGTGCTTGAGCTGGCGCGGGGTGTGGCGGGTGACGATCTCGGGGTAGTCGTCCGGGTCGTCCAGCTCTTCTACTAGGTGGCTGCGCATCTCCTCGATACGCTCCGGGTCACGAATTGGCTGGCCGTGGCTATCCAGCACGATGAAGGTATTGAGCGTCCAGTCGTTGTGCGACGTGGCGATGCGCGCATCGTGAATCGAGAGCCCTAGCTGCTCCATGGCGGCGGCCGTGGCGGCAAACAGATCATCCGCCGAGCGGGTGTGGATGAAGACCTTGGTACCGCCCTCGGCCATGTCGGCGGTGGGTGCACTGATCAGCACTAGCGGCAGCGGTGAGGGCTGGTGGTTGAGAATGCCTTGGGTCTGCCAGACGATCTCGCTGGGTGCGTACTGCAGGAAGTAGTCCTCCCCCAGCGATTCCCAAAGCCGGTCAATGTGAGCGCTATCGACACCCACCGTTTGGAGTAGCGAGCGCGCTTCGGTGCGCGTTTCGCGTACCCAGTCGTCGCGATCTGGCGGATTTTTCAGGCCGCGCCGCAGGGCGCGTTTGGTTTCCGCGTGAAGTTGGCGCAAAAGCGATGCCCGCCAGCCGTTCCACAGCGTTGGGTTGGTCGCGTTAATGTCGGCGACGGTGAGCACGTAAAGGTAGTCCAGGCGGGTCTCGTCGCGCACGATCAGCGCAAAGTCGCGGATGACGTCCGGGTCGCTGATGTCGCGCTTTTGCGCGGTCATCGACATCAGCAGGTGGTGCTCCACCAGCCAGCTCACCAAGTTGGTGTCGTGCTGGGAGATATGGTGGCGATGACAAAACTGCTCGACGTCTCGCGCACCGATTTCGGAGTGATCGCCGCCACGGCCTTTGCCAATGTCGTGGAACAAGCCTGCTATCCACATCAGGTCTAGCTTGGGTAACTGGTGGATCAGCGTCGCCGCCACGGGGAAGTCGCCTTTGGCCTCTGGCTTGCGGAAGCCGTGCAGGAATTTCAGCAGGCGCAGGGTGTGGGCATCGACCGTGTAGATATGGAACAGATCGTGCTGCATCAGCCCCACGGCGCGGCCAAACTCCGGCAGGTACTTGCCGAGAATGCCGTAGCGGTTCATTCGCCGCAGTTGGCGAGGAACGTTTCCCGGTGCCCGCATAAGGGCCATGAAGAGCCGCTGGTGACGCGGTTCTTCCCGGTAGTGATCGTCGATCTGGTGGCGGTGGTCACGAATCAGCCGAATGGTATCGGCGCGTACCCCCTCGATCTCCGGGTGTTTGGCCATTAGCAGGAAGAGTTCCAGCATGGCCGCCGGTCGCTCGCGGAACAGGTTGCGCGAGCGCACTTGGATGTAGCCGCCTTTGGTTTCGAAGCGCTCGTTGAGCTTGACGGTTTCCAACGACTCTTTACCGCGCAGAATGACTTCGTCGAAATGCTGCAAGAGCATGTCGTTGAGTCCGGCGAGGGCCGTTACATGGCGGTAGTAGCGCTTCATGAACTGTTCGACGGCGAGTCGTTCGGGAGTGTCCTTGAAGCCGAACATCTCGGCAATGGTGCGCTGATGATCGAACAGCAGCCGATCTTCGGCCCGGCCCGTGAGCATGTGCAGAGCGTAGCGCACCTGCCAGAGAAATGCTTGACCCTGGCTGAGAATGCGCAGCTCGGCGTCGTTCATGAAGCCGTTGGCGACGATGTCGGTGTACTGCTCGGTGCCGAAATGGCGCTTGGCCACCCAGCCAATCATTTGGATATCGCGCAGGCCACCGGGGGAGCTTTTGAGGTTGGGCTCCAGGTGATACTCGGAATTGTTGTAGCGGTAGTGGCGGGCGATTTGTTCCTGCCACTTGGCCTCGAAAAATCGGTCGGCAGGCCACAGGTTCGTTGCGCTCAAGCGCTCGCGCATCTGTTCGCGCAAGCTTTCCGGCCCGGCGATGAGGCGTGACTCCAGCAGGTTGGTGATCACCGTGACGTCCGCTTCGGCTTCGCGCTCGCAGTCGTTGAGTGAGCGCACGCTATGGCCAATCTCGAGGCCGATATCCCACAAAAAGGTGATGAAGGCGCTCAGCGGCTCACGGTAGGGGGAGTCGTCGTCGTGTTCGAGCAATAGGAGCAGGTCGATGTCCGAGTGGGGGTGTAGTTCTCCACGCCCGTAACCACCCACCGCTACCAGCGCGACCCCGTCGTCGGGCCAGGCATGCTGCGCCCAGGCGATGGCAAGCAGCTGGTCGAGATACCATGCACGGCCGCGTACCAGATCGCGAATATCGGCCCCAGCGCGAAACTGCTCGTCCAGCCGCGCCTGAATATCCCGTAAGGCCGCTTTGAACGGCGCAATGGGCGAGCGTGATCCGGCAAGCTCGGTGCGAAACAGGTCGAGATCGAAAAGCGACGTGTCCGGCTCGAACCGGTAGTGGTGAAGAAGCATCAGGCGTTCAAAAAGCTAAAGTCTTCGTCGCTGCGTGCGGTCAGCACGTCAACGCCGGTGTCGGTGACAAGCAGGGTGTGCTCCCACTGCGCCGACAGGCTGCGGTCTTTCGTGACGGCGGTCCAACCATCCCGCAGGACCTTGGTTTTGTAGCCACCTACGTTGATCATCGGCTCGATGGTGAAGCACATGCCCGCCTCCAGGCGAATGTCGGCATCCGGTGCATAGCCGTCGTAGTGCAAGAACTGCGGATCTTCGTGAAAGTCCGCGCCAATGCCGTGGCCGCAGAAGTCGCGCACCACGGAGTAGCCGTGGGCTTCGGCATGCTGCTGGATCACCCGGGCCAGCTCGGAAAGGCGTACGCCGGGCTTCACTAGCTCGATGCTTTTATATAGGCACTCCTGGGTGATGCGGCACAGTCGTTCACCCTGAATGGTGTCGCCAATCACGAACATGACACTGGAGTCGCCGTGGTAGCCGTCTGGCGTGCGCACGGTGATGTCCAGGTTCATGATGTCGCCGTTTTTGAGCTTTTTGCCATCATCGGGAATGCCGTGGCATACCACGTGATTGATCGAGGTGCAGGTCGCTTTAGGGAAACCGTGATAGTTCAGCGGTGCTGGCGTCGAGCCCAGTTCGTTGACGATGTACGCATGGCACAAGCGGTCGATCTCACCGGTACTGATACCCGCTGTGACGTGGGGAGTGATCATTTCGATAACGCTGGCTGCCTGGCGACCGGCTTCGCGCATTTTCTCGATTTCAGAAGGCGTCTTGATAGGAACGTTCATGAATTCTCGATGTGGCTTCTGGGTGAGTGATGAGTGGCAAATTCAGCGTCTAAACGCGCCTGCGACTTCATCTTGGCAATGATCTATGGTATAAAGCCGCGCGCTTTCCTGCAATCGCCATCCCTCGCTTCTTTCCAGGGCGGCGGCGCGTGGAAAGAGTAACGAGATCGCAACCCAGCACCGCTGAGTTGCACGACAGCAAGCCTTGAAAACACACATGCACCGGCACATGGTCCCGGGTGCCTCTAGCGACGTTCGTCGGCGCTACTGGTCGGATCCATGGGGTGCGTGGAGGCCTAACCCGAGTTTCAGGAGTTTTACCATGTCTCACGTCAATATGCGTGACCTGCTGAAAGCAGGTGCTCACTTCGGTCACCAGACCAAGTACTGGAACCCGAAGATGGGTAAATTCATCTTCGGCGCGCGCAACAAGATTCACATCATCAACCTCGAGCACACCCTGCCGGCGCTGAACGAAGCGATCGACGTGGTCGAGAAGATGGCGGCGTCCAACAACAAGATTTTGTTCGTTGGTACCAAGCGCAGCGCCAGCAAGATCATCAAAGAAGAAGCGAATCGCGTTGGCCAGCCGTTCGTCAACCATCGCTGGTTGGGCGGCATGCTGACCAACTTCAAGACCATTCGTCAGTCCATCAAACGTCTGCGTGATCTGGAAACCATGCGCGAAGACGGTACCTTCGAGAAGCTGACCAAGAAAGAAGTCTTGATGGCCACGCGTGAGCAAGAGAAGCTCGAGCGTTCTATCGGCGGTATCAAGAACATGGGCGGCCTGCCGGACGCGCTGTTCGTGATCGACGTTGATCACGAGCGCATTGCGATCAACGAAGCCAACAAGCTGGGCATCCCGGTCATTGGCGTGGTCGATACCAACTCCAACCCGGATGGCGTTGATTACGTGATCCCGGGCAACGATGACTCCATCCGCGCTATCCAGATCTACGTGAAGGCGATTGCCGACGCGTGTGGTCGCGCGAAAGAAGGTCGTCCGGACGAGTTCGTCGAAGTGACTGAAGAAGAAGCCGCTTCTGCCGACACAAACGCTGCTGCCGAGTAAGGCTGCAGTGGTGCGGCGGGCAGGTGAGCCGCATCGTATCAGAGGGGGCCTTATGCCCCCTTTTTCCCGCTTTGGGTTCGCCCAGGCGGGCCGATCATGCCGGATCAATGCCGGCAAGCGCTCTGCACAGTGATACGCAACGGTCATCTATCGTGCTTATACTCTGTAGCGCGTTTAACTCTCAGTTAGAACCATTTCCGAGGTGAAATCTCATGGCAGCTATCAGCGCCTCTCAGGTTAAGGAACTGCGCGAACGTACCGGTCTTGGCATGATGGAGTGTAAAAAAGCACTCACCGAAGCCGACGGTGACATCGAAGTCGCGATCGAAAACCTGCGTAAAAGCTCTGGTCTTAAAGCCGCGAAGAAAGCGGGTCGTACCGCTGCAGAAGGTGCGGTGGTGACTCGCGTAGCAGACGATGGCAGCTACGGCGTCATGGTCGAAATCAACTCTGAAACCGACTTCGTTGCTCGTGACGATAACTTCATCGGCTTCGCCAACAAGATCGCCGATGCGTTCTTTGCAGCGAAGAGCGAAGACGTTGCCGCCGTGATGGCGGGTGATCTCGAGTCCGCTCGTGAGCAGTTGGTTCAGAAAATCGGCGAAAACATCGGCGTGCGTCGTGCCGTGGTCGTCAATGCCGTTGACGGTGGTTTGGTAGGCGAATACGTGCACGGCGGCCGCATTGGTGTCTTGACCGTCCTGAAAGGCGGCACCAGCGAAGCGGCCAAAGACGTTGCCATGCACGTCGCGGCGATCAACCCGGCCGTTGCGCATCCCGAAGAGATGCCGCAAGAGCAGCTGGACAAAGAGAAAGCGATCATCCTGGCCCAGCCGGACATGGCCGGTAAGCCTGAGCAGATCGCTGAGAAGATGGTTCAAGGCCGCCTGAAGAAGTACCTGGCTGAGAACAGCCTGACCGAGCAGCCGTTCGTCAAAGACCCAAACCAGTCCGTGGCTGAATTCGTCAAAGCCGCCGATGGCGAAGTGGTCAGCTTCACTCGCTTCGAAGTGGGCGAAGGCATCGAAAAAGAAGAAGTCGACTTCGCGAAAGAAGTCATGGAACAGGCTGGCCGTCGCTAAGGTCAGAGGTTCCAGTTAGAAGATGGCGTGCGCGCGAGCGCACGCCTTCGTGTATCCGGCCCCTGTGAAATACAGGCGCTGCCTCGCCCACCTGTGCCCAGGTCTGCCCCAGGAGAGATGCCATGTCACGTGATGTTCAAGAGTCTACCCCCACTGCTGCTACCAAAATCGATAAGTCGAAGTCGAAGTACAAGCGTATTTTGCTGAAGCTGTCGGGCGAAGCGCTGATGGGTGAGCACGATTTTGGTATCGATCCGAAGGTGTTGGATCGCATGGCGCTGGAAATTGGCCAGTTGGTGGGGATTGGCGTCCAAGTCGGTATCGTCATTGGGGGGGGTAACCTGTTCCGTGGCGCGGCGCTCAACGAAGCCGGCATGGATCGGGTCACGGGTGATCACATGGGAATGCTGGCAACGGTCATGAATGCGCTCGCGATGCGCGATGCGCTGGAGCGCTCCAATATACGCTCCCGCGTGATGTCAGCGATTCCCATGAGCGGTGTGGTGGAGCATTACGACCGCCGCACGGCCATCCGTTATTTGACCTCGGGTGACGTGGTGCTGTTCTCCGCGGGCACCGGAAACCCCTTCTTTACTACGGACTCCGCGGCCTGTTTGCGCGGCATCGAAGTGGACGTAGACGTCGTCATCAAGGCCACCAAAGTAGACGGCGTGTACAATAAGGATCCGGTGAAGCACCCCGACGCCGTAAAATACGACCAGCTCTCCTATGACGATGCTCTGGATCAGAAGCTGGGGGTAATGGATTTGACCGCAATCTGCCTGGTACGTGACCATAATATGCCGGTGCGGGTATTTGATATGAACAAGCCTGGTGCCCTGCTCAACCTCGTGGTTGGGGGCAAGGAAGGCACGCTGATAGACAGAGGGTAACAACGTGATCAACGACATCAAGAAAGATGCAGAGTCTCGCATGAAGAAGAGCGTTGAGGCGCTGCACAGCAACTTCAATAAGATCCGCACGGGCCGTGCTCACCCCAGCATCCTGGATGCCGTGACCGTCGAGTATTACGGGGGCCAAGTACCGCTGAATCAGGTGGCATCGGTGAACGTCGAAGATGCGCGTACCTTGACCGTGGCGCCCTGGGAGCAGGGCATGGTGCCGAAAATCGAAAAAGCGATCATGACCTCTGATCTGGGTCTGAACCCGTCCAGCGCCGGTAACGTGATTCGTGTGCCGATGCCGATGCTGACCGAAGAGACCCGTAAAGGCTACATCAAGCAAGCACGTAGCGAAGCGGAAACTGCCCGTGTCGCCGTGCGCAACGTTCGCCGCGATGCCAACGGTGACTTCAAATCCTTGCTCAAGGATAAAGAGATCACCGAAGACGATCAGCGTCAGGGCGAAGACGAGATCCAGAAGCTGACCGATAAATATATCGCTGAGATCGACAAGGCGCTGACCGCAAAAGAACAGGATCTCATGCAGGTATAACGCCTGCGTTCACTTTGCCACGGGCGGCTTGGCCGTCCGTGGGCCATCGCTTGGCTTACTTATGACTGATCTTTGGTGCGAGAACCCATGACGTCTCCGCAGCTTCCCCAAGAGCAGCCGGGCGGCACGATGCTTTCTCGATCCGAGGAAGCACTGCCGTCCCATGTTGCTATCATTATGGATGGTAACAACCGCTGGGCGCGGGCACGGGGGCTGTCGGGAGTGCGCGGCCACCGTGCGGGTGTCGAAGCCGTACGTGCGGTGATCGAGCGTGCGGCCGAGCGAGGCGTGCAAACGCTGAGCTTGTTCGCCTTCTCCAGTGAGAACTGGAAGCGCCCAGCCGCCGAGGTGAACGCGCTCATGGAGCTGTTTTTGATGGCGCTCAAACGTGAGGTCAAAAAGCTCAACGAGCGCAATATCCGCCTCTCGATTATTGGTGAGCAGCGCGGCTTTTCCCATGCAATTCAAAAGCATATCCAGCGTGCCGAAGCGCTGACGGCCGATAATACGGGCATGCACCTAGTGATCGCTGCCAACTACGGCGGCCAGTGGGACATCGCCCGAGCCGCCCGCGAGCTCGCCGAGCAGGTGGCGGCCGGAGAGCTGTCGGCCGACGACATCGACGAAGCGCGCTTGGATGCGGCCATGAACACCGACGCCGTGCCGCCGGTGGATCTGTGCATTCGCACCAGCGGCGAGCAGCGGCTCTCGAACTTCATGCTATGGCAGTTGGCCTATGCCGAACTGCATTTTTCGCCCTTGCTTTGGCCAGATTTCGATGGGGCGGCCTTCGACAAAGCGCTCGACGATTTTTGCTTACGACGTCGCCGTTTTGGAATGACTGACGAACAAATAGAGGCGCAAGGTGCTTAAACAGCGGATGATCACCGCAGCCTGGTTGGCGCCCGTGACGCTAATCGGCCTGTTTGGCTTACAGGGAGGTACCTTTGCGCTGTTTACGGCGTTGATCGTGCTATTGGGTACCTGGGAGTGGACCAACCTGGCAGGCGTAGGCGCGTCGCGCACGCGGATGGCGCTGGTCGCGGGGATGGCGATACTGTTGGCGCTGCTGTGGCTGGGCGGTGCGGCGTATGCGGTGTGGCCGCTATGGCTGGCGGCCGCCGGTTGGCTGCTCAATCTTTACTGGGTGACGCATTACCCGCAAAGTAGTCAGCAGTGGCATACCACGTCGCGTCGCCTGCTAATGGGTGTGTGGGTGCTGCTACCGTGCTGGGTAGGCTTCAACGTACTGCGCGAGAGCGGGGCGGTGTGGCTGCTGTTCGTGTTACTGTTGGTTTGGACGGCCGATATTGGTGCCTATTTTGCCGGACGCCGCTGGGGCAAGCGCAAGCTGGCACCGCGGGTGAGCCCAGGAAAATCCTGGGAGGGTGTCTACGGCGGGTTGGCCGCTACGACGCTGCTGGCGTTGCTATTTGCCGCCTGGCAGCCATTGGGTGTACTGGGTGGCGTCGCACTGGTAGCGATTACCGCGGTGGTCACGCTCACCTCCGTGTTGGGTGATCTGTTCGAAAGTATGTTGAAGCGCTACCGCAATATCAAAGACTCCAGCCAGCTACTGCCGGGCCACGGCGGTGTGTTGGATCGTATCGATAGCCTCACGGCGGCCATTCCCATCTTCGCGCTGTTCTATCTGCAGGTGCTATCCCTTCAGGTGAGCGCGCTATGAGTCAGGCCTCGATTCAATCGGTCACCGTACTGGGTGCCACTGGCTCCATTGGGAAAAGTACGCTGGACGTCATCGCGCGCCATCCTGATCGCTACCGGGTCCATGCACTGACAGCGCATACCTCGAAAGAGGCACTGCTGGAACAGTGTCATACATATAGCCCCCGCTTTGCCGTGCTGGATGACGCCGCCGATGCCGATTGGCTGCAGCAGGCGCTTCGCCAAGCAGGCTCTGATACCCTGGCGCTGGCGGGGCAGGAAGCATTGTGCGATGTCGCCCGTGCCCCTGAGGTCGATATCGTCATGGCGGCAATCGTTGGAGCGGCGGGACTGTTGCCCGCGCTGGCGGCGGCCGAGGCGGGTAAGCGCGTACTGCTCGCCAATAAAGAAGCCCTGGTGATGAGTGGGGCGCTGTTCATGGACGCCGTGTCGCGTTCAGGGGCCACGCTACTGCCGATCGATTCTGAACATAATGCCATCTATCAGTGTCTACCCTGCGAGCATCGCGGTGGATTGGCCAAGCACGGCGTGCGTCAGCTACTGTTGACAGCTTCCGGCGGGCCCTTTCGTAACTGGTCGGCAGAGCAGATCGCACGTGCCACGCCCGAGCAAGCTTGCGCCCATCCTAATTGGTCCATGGGGCGAAAAATCTCGGTGGACAGCGCCACGCTGATGAACAAAGGTCTCGAGTTGATCGAGGCGTGCTGGCTCTTTGATGCCTCGCCCGAGCAGATTCAAGTGGTCGTTCATCCCCAGAGCGTCATTCACTCCATGGCGGCCTATGACGATGGTTCGGTAATCGCGCAGTTGGGCAATCCCGATATGCGCACGCCCATCGCTTATGGTTTGGCTTGGCCCGAGCGGATCGACGCCGGTGTAGAAGCACTTGACCTGTTCCAGGTGGCGCGACTCGATTTCGAGGCTCCCGATGAAGCGCGCTTTCCTTGTCTGCGTCTCGCCCGTGAGGCGATGCAGGCCGGTGGTGCCGCCCCGGCCATCTTGAATGCAGCCAATGAAGTGGCCGTCGAGGCATTTTTAGCGGGAAGCATTGCGTTTGGCGCGATTCCAGAGCTCGTCGCCGATGTCATGGCGCTGCCCTACCGTGGCGAGGCCGATTCTTTAGAGTGCGTGCTAGCGGCGGATCGCTGGGCGCGCGAACAGGCGGCACTTACCCTACGTCAGTCAATCGCTTAGCCTCAGCTAATGCTGAGCAGCGCGTCGTGCAAAGGAGCGAAAAGTGGGCCTGATACAGAATATCTTAGCCGTCATTGTGGTGCTGGGACTGCTCGTGACCTTTCATGAATTCGGGCATTTTTGGGTCGCGCGTCGCTGCGGCGTCAAAGTGCTGCGCTTTTCAGTAGGGTTTGGTAAACCGCTATGGTCGACGGTGGATCGTCACGGCACTGAGTTTGCGGTGGCGGCCATTCCGCTGGGCGGGTACGTCAAAATGCTCGACGAGCGCGAAGCGCCGGTGCCAGACGACCAGTTGGACCAAGCCTTCAATCGCAAAACCGTATGGCAGCGAATTGCCATCGTCGCTGCGGGTCCCATCGCCAACTTTTTGCTCGCCATCTTCGCCTACTGGGCACTGTTCGTGGCGGGAACGACCACGGTGGCACCGCTCGTCGGCGACGTTACTCCGAACTCGCCGGCTGCGCAGGCGGGCTTGGCGCAGGGCAGTGAAATCACCGCTATCCAGGGCGAGCCAACGCGCTCTTGGGAAGAGATCAATCTGAAGCTGGTGTCCATGATCGGCTATAGCGGCGAGCTCACCATCGAGGCAACGCCAGAGGGGGCGAGTGCCACACGCCGCTATCAACTGCCAATCAGTAACTACATGGTGCGCCAGGATCCACCTCAACCGTTGCAAACACTGGGCTTTTCACCCTGGCGCCCTGACATACCAGCAGTGCTCGGTCAGGTCGTTTCTGGGCAGGCGGCCGATGTCGCAGGGCTTCAACCGGGGGATCGTATCGTGTCGCTCGATGGCGAACCCATCGATGATTGGATGCAGTTCGTCGCTGTGATTCGCGACAGCGCGGGTGAGACCTTAAGCGTCGCGTACCAGCGTGGAGGCGAACAGGGCACGCTCTCGCTCACGCCAGGACGTAATACGCTGGAGAGTGGTGACGAGGTTGGGTACATTGGAGCCGGTGCAGAGCCGTTTAGCTGGCCTGAGTCGCTGCAACGCGAAATTCGCTATGGGCCGATCGAAGCCGTCGGCCAAGCGCTGTCGCGCACCGGTGAAATGGTTCTACTGACGGTAGATGCGATCCGAAAGATGCTGGTGGGGCTTATCTCCCCCTCTAACCTCTCCGGGCCGATCACCATTGCACAAATCTCCGGCGACTCGGCACGCGCGGGGCTCGAAGCCTTCGTAGGCTTCCTCGCCTATCTGTCGATTAGCCTAGGGGTGCTGAATTTGCTGCCCATCCCCGTGCTTGATGGCGGTCATCTGCTTTACTATTTCGTCGAGGTGTTACGTGGGCGGCCGGTATCCGAGCAAACACAAGCGATAGGGCTGCGCATCGGGCTCGCCATGGTCGGTACCCTGATGCTAATGGCGCTCTATTTCGATTTGATGCGCCTGTGGTAATAACGCGTGTAGCGCGCTGGATGCCTTGTCATCTGCCTGCACAAATGTATATGGTGCCTGTCTTAACCGACGGGCAGACCAACGCGAGCGAACTGACTGCATGAAAATCAAGACCCTTGGAATGGCGGCACTCTTGCTGGTAGGCGCCAGCGGCGCCCAAGCACAATCCTTTGACGTTTCAGACATTCGTGTGGAAGGACTGCAGCGGGTTTCCGCCGCCTCGGTCTTTAATGCGTTCCCGGTGAGCGCCAACGACCGTGTCGACGAGCAGCAGCTCGCCGCGGCCGCCCGTGACCTGTTCGCCACCGGTTTGTTCGAAGACGTCTCGTTGGCCCGGGAAGGCGATGTGCTGGTGATCCAAGTGGTCGAGCGCCCCACCATCGCGCGCTTGAACATCGAAGGTAACGACCAGATCTCTGATGAAGACCTGCGCAACGGGCTACGCCAGTCGGGTTTGTCGGAAGGGCAGGTCCTACAGCTCTCGACGCTCGAAGAGATCGAGCGTGAGCTCGAGGGCGTCTATCAATCCCAGGGGCGTTACAGCGCTAGCATCGACGTTAACGTCGAGGAGATCGACGAAGGCCGCGTTCAGGTCAACATCGATATCAACGAAGGCGAAGTGGCCAAGATCCGCCAGATCAATATCGTCGGTAACCAGGATTTCGACGATGAGACGCTGCGCGACGTCTTCGAGCTGAACGACCGCCCAGGGCGTATCTTTGGCTGGTTCTCCAAAGACGAGTACTCCCGCGAAGCGCTCTCTGGCGATATCGAGCGTCTGCGTTCGTTCTATTTGGATCGTGGCTACGTCAACTTCGATGTGACGTCGACCCAGGTATCGATTGGCCCCGAGAAGTCCGACATCTTCATTACGCTCAATGTCGATGAGGGCAGCCAGTACCGCGTAGGCGATATCCGCTTTGCCGGTGATTTGCAGATCAGCGAAAACGAAGCCCGCAACCTGCTCGAAATCAACAGCGGCGATATCTTCTCCCGTGGCGATGTCAACGCCTCGACGGAAGCGCTGCGCCAGCGTCTGGGCGCGGAAGGCTTCGCCTTTGCCGAGGTGCAGGGCATTCCTGAAGTGGCCGATGACGGTGAAACGGTCGATCTCGTGATTGCTGTGAATCCAGGTCAGCGCGCTTACGTGCGTCGAATCGAGTTCTACGGTAATACCACGACCCAGGACGAAGTATTGCGCCGCGAGATGATCCAGCTCGAAGGCGCACCGGCATCGACGGAGTCGATCACGCAGTCGCGTCAGCGTCTGGAGCGTTTGGGCTTCTTTAGCCAAGTGGAAGTCGACACGCAGCCGGTACCGGGTGAGCCCGATCTGCTGGACGTGACTTATAACGTGGAAGAGCAGCCCTCCGGTTCGGTCTCTGCAAGCGTCGGCTTCTCGCAGAGCGCGGGCGTGATTTACGGGGTCGGCCTGGCTCAAAACAACTTCCTTGGCACCGGTAACCGTGTCAACGTCGGCGCCCAACGCAGTGACACCTTCACCAGCGTCAACTTCGCCTTCACCGATCCTTACTGGACGCTGGACGGCATCTCTCGCGGGTACAACGTGTTCTACCGCGAAACCGACTACGCCGACTCCGATATCTCGACGTTCTCGACCGATGCCTACGGTGCCGGTATCAACTTCGGCTACCCCATCAGCGAGTTGTCTCGCCTGAACTTCGGTGCCAGCGTCGAAGACGTCACGGTGAAAACCTACTTCGACACTGCCTCGGAAATCCGCCGCTATGTGGAAGATGAAGGCGAAAATGCGCAAAGCCTGAAGTTGACCGCGAGCTGGACACGCAACAACCTGAACCGGGGCATCATGCCGACCGCCGGTAATTACCAGCGCGTCTCGTTGGAAACCGGCGTGCCGGGTAGCGATGCGGAGTACTACAAACTCCAGGCCCGCGCGCAGCAGCTCTTCCCGTTTAACGATGACGAAACCTGGGCGCTGAAGTTCAGCGGTAATTTGGGCTACGCCGATACGCTGGGCAGCAACGATCCCTACCCGTTCTACGAAAACTTCTATGCAGGCGGCCTGGGCTCGGTGCGTGGTTTTACCTCCAACACCTTGGGCGAGCGCACCACGCCCGCCCGTGAGGGTGGCCGTGACCGCACCTTGGGCGGTAACGTACTGGTAGAAGGCTCCGCCGAAGTGCTTTTCCCGATGCCGTTCGTCGAGAACCAGCGCTCGGTACAGCCCTCGCTGTTCTTGGATGCAGGTAACACCTTCCTGAGCTCGTGCTACGACGTGCTGGAAGCGGATGCAGGACGCCAGCAGTGCAGCTCGGGCGTTGACCTTGGCGATCTGCGCTACAGCGTGGGCGTTGGCCTCTCGTGGCTGACGCCGGTAGGCCCGCTGACCTTTAGCGTGGCTGAGCCGCTGAATGACGAAAGTGGTGATGATACGCAGTTCTTCCAGTTCTCGCTGGGTCAAACGTTCTAATTGAAGGAGTAACATCATGGTGCGTAAACTGACTGCTGCTGTGTGTCTATTAGGGGCGATGACCCTACCGGCGTATGCCGCTGAAGTTGCGGTACTGGACTGGCGTGCGGCGCTGATGAATACACAGTCGGCTCAATCTTCGCTGAGTCAGCTCGAAGGGCAAATCGGTAGCCAGCAGCGTGAAGCCGAGGCGCTGGGCGGCGAGTTACAGCAGTTGCAGACGCGTCTGCAGCAGGAAGGGGAGACCATGTCTCAATCGGAGCGCGAGTCGCTGATTGCCGAGCTGCAGCAGAAGGGCGGTCGCTTCGAGCAGCTGCGCCGTGAAGTGCTGCAAGCGCAACAGGCCTCCGAGCAGCAATTCTTGCAAGGGGCCGAAGCCAAACTGGAGCAGGCCGTCGAGCAAGTGCTCGAACGTCATAACATTGACGTCCTCGTAGAGCCGCAAGGTGTGCTGCACTCCTCGACGGATCTACCCAACGTGACCAACGAAGTCACCCAGATTTTCGATTCGCTGAACTAATTTAATGACCCTCGGTGCGGCTTGGCCGCACCACTGCTTCCTTGGGCTCCCATGACGCACGCTTCTTACACTCTCACCCTTGCGGACATCGCACGTCACCTCGGCGTTGATTTCGAAGGCGACGACCATCAGCCCATCCGCGGTTTGGCAACGCTCAAGGAAGCAGCGTCGGATCAGGTCGCGTTTCTTGCCAATCGCGCCTACTTGAAAGACTTGGCCACCACCCAGGCGGCGGCCGTGCTGCTGCACCCAGAGCATGGCAAGAACTGCCCGGTGCCGCGCTTGGAGATGGAAAACCCCTACTTGGGTTACGCCAAGCTCTCCCAGCTCTTCGATCCGCTGCCTGCGCGTGACGTGCCGGGCATTCACCCCACGGCTGTGGTCGCCGATGGCGTCATGCTGGGAGACGGTGTCTGCGTGCAAGCGAATGCAGTGATCGAGCCTGGCGTCGTGCTGGGCGATCGCGTGGTCGTTGGGGCAGGTAGCGTGATTGGCGCGGACTGCGTGATTGGCGATGACACGCGGCTGCACGCCAATGTGACCGTGTGTCACGGCGTCGTGATGGGCAAGCGCGTCATTCTTCAAAGCGGCTGCGTGATTGGCGGCGACGGCTTCGGTTTTGCCCACGATGGGGCTGGCTGGCACAAGATTGCTCAGCTGGGCGGCGTGGTGCTCGGCGATGATGTGGAAGTCGGAAGCTGTTCCAGTATCGACCGAGGCGCGTTGGGCGATACCGTAATTGGCAACGATGTCAAAATCGACAGCCAAGTGCAGATTGCGCACAACGTCACCATTGGTGACCATAGCGCGCTAGCTGGCTGTGTCGGCATTGCAGGCTCTACCAAAGTGGGTAAGCACTGCATGTTGGGCGGCGGCGTGGGACTCTCGGGCCACCTGACCATCTGCGATGGGGTGCAGGTCACAGGCATGAGTTTGGTCACCAACTCAATTCACGAACCGGGGGTGTACTCGTCGGGTACCGGTGCCATGAGCAACACCCAATGGCGCAAAAATGCAGTGCGCTTCAAGCAGCTCGACGATATCGCCAAGCGTTTGGCGCGGGTAGAAAAAAGCCAGCGTGAATCGTGAAGAAAGAAGGATTTCCTAAGGGAGTGGCTTGAGGCTTCATAGCAGCAGGTTATAATCCACTGCCTTTTTACCAGTAGGATTGCTGGTACGTGCCTGACACTGCTCAGGCCTTTCGTCATTTTAGAGGTCGTTACGATGGTTATGGATATCAACGAAATTCGCGAATACTTGCCCCACCGCTACCCGTTCTTGCTGGTGGATCGAGTCACGCAGTTAACCGTGGGCGAAACCATCGTTGCGTACAAAAACGTGAGCATCAATGAGCCGTTCTTCAACGGCCATTTTCCTCACCATCCCATCATGCCCGGCGTACTGGTCGTTGAAGCGCTAGCACAGGTATGCGGTATCCTTGGGTTCAAAACGGTCAACAAGCTGCCGGCCGACGGCTATGTCTATTACCTCGTAGGCAGCGACAACGTACGCTTCAAGCGTCCTGTCATGCCAGGTGACCAGCTAACGCTCGAAGCCAACGTCATTCGCGGCAAACGGGGCATTTGGAAGTTTGCCTGCCGTGCCACGGTCGACGGCGAGCTGGCCTGCGAAGCGGAAATCATTTGTGCCGAGAGGAAGGTGGCTTGATACATCCTACTGCTTTGGTCGACCCAGCGGCACGGCTTGCCGATGACGTCGAGGTTGGCCCGTTTAGCGTGATTGGGGCAGACGTTACGATTGGCGCAGGCTCGGTCATTGGCCCCCATGTGGTGGTGAAAGGCCCCACGATACTGGGGGAGCGCACGCGTATCTTCCAGTTCGCCTCGGTGGGCGAAGACTGCCAGGACAAGAAATACGCGGGCGAACCAACGCGTCTCGTGATGGGTGACGATAACGTGATCCGAGAGGGGGTCACGCTGCATCGTGGTACCGTGCAAGACCGCAGCGAGACCACTATCGGCTCGCGCAATCTGTTTATGGCATACGTACATGTCGGCCATGATTGTGTCATTGGTAACGACTGCATCTTGGCCAACCAAGTGACCTTGGCGGGTCACGTGACGCTGGGCGATCACGCCATTTTGGGCGGCTTGTCCGCCGTGCATCAGTTCTGTCACTTTGGGGAGCACGCCATGGCGGGCGGCGGCTCGATCATTACCAAAGACACGCCTGCCTACGTCATGATCAATGGTAATCCCGCAGAGGCGCGTGGCTTGAACTTGGTCGGCTTGAAGCGCCGCGGGTTTAGCCGTGAAGCGATCGCTGCGCTGACCTCCGCTTACAAGCTGGTGTATCGTCAAGGCTTGACCGTCGAACAAGCAGTCAGCGAAATGCGCAGCCGCTTCGATCTGCCGGAAGTCACGCAGTTTGCAGACTCCATTGAGCGCTCGACCCGCGGTATCGTTCGCTAACTCTTCTCTTAACCGGCTCTCCCGTCACTATGACACTGCAGCGCGTATACCTTGTGGCAGGCGAACTATCCGGCGATATCCTCGGTGCGGGACTGATGCAGGCGCTGCGCGCCCGCCATCCCCAGGTGGAGTTTCGCGGCATGGGCGGCCCTCGTATGGAGGCCCAAGGCTTGAAGAGCCGCTTTCCTCTCGAAACCCTTTCGGTGATGGGCTTGGTCGAGGTACTCAAGCACCTGCCCGAACTCATTCGTGTGCGCCGTACCCTGCGTGAAGAGGCGCTGGCTTGGCAGCCGGACATCATGATCGGCATCGACGCCCCCGACTTCAATATCGGCCTGGAGAAGCAACTTCGTGCCGCGGGTATCACGACGGCCCATTACGTGAGCCCATCGGTATGGGCGTGGCGTCAGGGGCGTGTGAAGAAAATCGCCAACGCGGTGGATGCCATGCTCACGCTGCTGCCTTTCGAGGCGGATTTCTACCATCGCCACCACGTTCCCGTGGCCTTCGTTGGTCATCCGTTGGCCGACGAACTGCCGCTGGAAAATGATCGCGAGGCGGCCCGCCGTGCGCTGGGCTTGGACCCGGGCGCACCGGTATTAGCGCTACTGCCCGGCTCTCGGCGGAACGAAGTTCGTTTCATGGGGGCCACCTTCTTGGAGGCGGTGATGCTGCTGTGCCAGCGCCACACGGAGTTGCAGGTGGTGATCCCTGCGGCCACCGCTCAGCGCTATACCGAGCTTGGCGCGCTGTTGGCAGGCTACCCCGCGTTGGCCCAGCGGATCACGCTGCTGGAGGGCCAAGCCCGCAAGGCGATGGTCGCCAGCGATGCGGTACTGCTGACCTCCGGTACGGCGGCGCTAGAGGCCATGCTGTGCCATCGCGCCATGCTGGTGGCGTATAAAATGGCACCCGCGACCCATTGGCTCGCCAAACGACTGGTGAAAACCCAGTGGATCTCGCTGCCGAATTTGATCGCTCAGGAGAGCGTGGTACCAGAGCTGATTCAGCACGCGGCGACGCCGGAGGCGATTGCCGAGCAGTTAGACCAGCGACTGAGCGATGCCGAGACGCGTCACGCACTAGAAGCGCGCTTTGCCTCGATGCATGCCACGTTGCAACGCACGGCCAGCGAGCGCGCCGCGCAGGCGATTACCGCTTTGGTTGCAGGCGAGCCGCTGGAGGCTAAATCGGATGCCGACTAAACCAGCCGACTTTCCACCGCTGGTGGTGGAGTATGCGGGGGATTTCCTGGCGGGGGTCGATGAAGTCGGTCGTGGGCCGTTGGTGGGGAGCGTCGTCGCCGCCGCCGTGATTCTGGACCCCAAGGCACCTATCGACGGCTTAACCGACTCCAAAAAGCTCACTGCCCGCAGGCGTGAGTCGTTGGATGTGCTCATTCGCGAGCGTGCCCTCGCGTTTGCCGTGGCAGAGGCGAGCGCAGAGGAGATCGACACGCTCAATATTTATCATGCAACGCATCTGGCCATGCGGCGCGCGGTGGATGCCCTACGTCCCCAGGCCGAGTACTTGCTGGTGGATGGCAATCGGCTGCCGGGGCATGCGCTGCCGGGGCAGGCCGTGGTGAAGGGTGACGCTCGTCATCCCGCGATTGCCGCCGCCTCGATTCTGGCCAAGGTGGCGCGGGATGCGCAAATGGCCGAGCTGGATCTGCGCTATCCTGAATACGGGTTTGCCCGCCACAAAGGGTACCCCACCAAGGAACACTTGGCGGCGCTGGAAGCCCACGGTGCACTGGCCGAGCACCGGAAGAGCTTCGCGCCCGTACAGCGCCAGTTAGCGCTGCTGTAGTCGCACACTTCATTTCATTTAGCGTTCAATGCTGAGAGTCCCATGACGGTTCCGTTCGTTCATCTTCGTTTGCACAGTGAATACTCTCTGGTCGATGGCTTGGTCAAACTCAAGTCACTGGTCAGCACGACCGCTGAGCGCGGGATGCCGGCGCTGGCGCTCACCGATGAAGCCAACCTGTTTGGTTTGGTCAAATTCTACAAAGCCGCCCAGGGCGCCGGGCTGAAGCCGATCATCGGTAGCGATCTCTGGCTCTCGAATCCCCATGATGAGGCGCACCCCTATCGCATCACGCTGTTGGCGATGAACGACGTGGGCTACCGTAACCTGACCGAACTGATCTCCAAAGGCTGGACCGACGGTCAGCGCCAGGGACGGGCGATCCTCGATAAACAGTGGGTATTGGCGCAGAGCGAAGGTCTGATTGCCCTGTCGGGCGGGCGTGAAGGCGAGATTGGCCGCCATCTGCTCTCCGAGCACGAGCGGGAAGCGCGCCAGCTGCTGGAAGAGTGGCAGCAGGCGTTTCCCGACCGCTTCTACCTGGAGCTCATCCGCACCGGCCGCCCTCTGGAAGAGCCCTGCGTACACGCTAGCGTTCAGTTGGCGATCGAGACCGGCACGCCGGTCGTCGCCACCAACGACGTGCGCTTTCTGGAGCGTGAGGATTTCTGGGCCCACGAAACCCGCGTCGCCATTGGTGAGGGTAAAGCCCTGGACGACCCGCGCCGCGAACGCCGCTATACCGAAGAGCAGTACCTCAAAAGCCCCGACGAGATGGCGGCGCTGTTTGCCGATATCCCCGAGGCGCTGGAAAACAGCGTGATGATCGCCGAGCGCTGCAGCGTCGATGTGCGTCTGGGAGAGATCTTCCTGCCCGAGTTCGGCATTCCCGAAGGCATGACCCAGGATGAGTTTTTTCGCAAGGTCTCCCACGATGGCCTAACGGAGCGGCTCGATTTTCTGTTTCCCGCCGAGCAGTACCCCAGAGACAGCGACGCGTTTCGCGAGATCGACCAGCGCTATCGCGACCGGCTGGAGTTCGAGCTCAACGTCATCATTCAGATGGGCTTCCCCGGCTACTTCCTGATCGTGATGGACTTTATCCAGTGGGCCAAGGACAACAACGTACCGGTGGGGCCAGGGCGTGGCTCCGGTGCGGGTTCACTAGTGGCCTACGCGCAGAAGATCACCGACCTCGACCCCATCGGCTACGATCTGCTGTTCGAGCGCTTTCTTAACCCTGAGCGTGTGTCCATGCCCGACTTCGACGTCGACTTCTGCATGGAGAAGCGCGACCGGGTCATCGAGTACGTGGCCGACCGCTACGGTCGTAACGCGGTCTCCCAGATCGTCACCTTCGGCACCATGGCGGCCAAAGCCGTGGTGCGCGACGTGGCCCGTGCCCAGGGCAAGCCCTACTCGCTGGGTGACAAGCTCTCCAAGCTGATCCCGTTCGAAGTGGGCATGACGCTGGCCAAGGCCATCGAGCAGGAGCCCGCGCTCAAAGAGTTCATCGAGAATGACGAAGAGGCCGAAGAGATCTGGGAAATGGCCCTGAAACTCGAGGGCACCACGCGGGGTACCGGTAAACACGCAGGGGGGGTGGTGATCGCTCCCACCAAACTCACCGACTTTTCGCCCCTGCTATGCGATGAAGACGGCGCGGGCTTGGTGGTGCAGTTCGATAAGAACGATATCGAAGACGCCGGCCTGGTCAAATTCGACTTCCTGGGCTTGCGTACCCTCACCATCATCGATTGGGCGCTTGAGATGGTGGACAAGGTGCGTGACGCTAACGGCCAGGGACCGCTCAATATCGACGCCATTCCCCTGGACGACGGCAAAACCTTCGAGATGCTCAAGCGGGCAGAAACCACGGCGGTCTTCCAGTTGGAATCCCGCGGTATGAAGGAGCTAATCAAGCGCCTGCTGCCCGACTCCCTGGACGATATGATCGCCTTGGTAGCCCTGTTCCGCCCCGGTCCATTGCAGTCGGGCATGGTGGATGACTTCATCAACCGGAAACATGGCCGGGCGGAAGTCTCTTATCCACACCCGGATTATCAGCACGACCTGTTGAAACCGGTGTTGACGCCTACCTACGGCATCATTCTCTACCAAGAGCAGGTCATGCAGATCGCCCAGGTCATGGCGGGGTACACCCTCGGGCAGGCCGACATGCTGCGCCGTGCCATGGGTAAGAAAAAGCCCGAAGAGATGGCCAAGCAGCGGGCAGGTTTCATGGAAGGGTGTGCCGCCAACGGCATCGACAAAGACTTGGCGGGCAATATCTTCGACTTGGTGGAGAAGTTTGCCGGTTACGGTTTCAACAAGTCGCACTCGGCGGCCTACGCGCTGGTGTCTTATCAAACCGCATGGCTCAAAGCTCACTACCCAGGGCCCTTCATGGCGGCGGTGATGTCCACCGAGATGGACAACCTGGACAAAGTGGTGCCGCTGATCGAAGAGTGTCGTCACTTGAAGCTGACGGTGACGCCACCGGATGTCAACGTCGGTGGCTACAAGTTCACCGTGGATACCGATGGGCGGGTGGTGTACGGCTTGGGCGCGATACGTGGCGTCGGGGAAGGCCCGATTGGCGCGATTGTGGAAGCGCGAAACGCGGACGGACCGTTCAAGGATCTGTTCGACTTCTGCCGCCGCATCGATCCGAAACGGATGAACAAGCGTACCCTGGAAGCGCTGATACGCTCTGGCGCGTTGGATAACCTGGGGCCTAACCGGGCGGTGCTGTTCGCGGCGATGGAAGATGCACTGAAGGCGGCAGCGCAAAATCACGCCAACCAGAACCTGGGCATGATGGACATGTTTGGCGATGCCTTCGTCGCCGAAGAAGAGGCCAGCGATGTTTACGCCGAGTATCGTCATGTGCGCGAATGGACGGACCGTGAGCGGCTCTCTGGTGAAAAAGACACCCTGGGGCTCTACCTGACCGGGCACCCCATCGACGAGTACGAACGCGAACTCAAGCGCTTCGTGTCGACGCGTATCAGCGATTTGAAACCCTCTCGGGAACCGCAGCGGGTAGCGGGTTTGGTGGTCGCCATGCGCACCATGAAGTCCAAACGTGGCGATACCATGGCATTCATCACCCTGGACGACCGCACCGGACGTATCGAAGCGTCGCTGTTTGGCGAACTTTTCGAGCAGCTACGCGGCCAAATCGAGTCGGATCAAGTGATCATCGTGGAGGGCGAAGTCTCCAGCGACGACTTTTCAGGTGGCCTACGGCTGCGCGGCAAAGACGTGACGCCGATGGTCACGGCCCGCGTGCGCTACGGCCAAGCCGTCGAGCTGGCGCTGGATGCCGGACAGATCAATGGCCGATTGGTCGAGAGCCTGCGAGATAGCTTGACCCCTTTTCGGGATGACACCGGACTCCCCGTGCGGTTGCAGTACCGTCATCCAGACGCGACCGCTTGGCTGGAGCTGGCCGAGGAGTGGAAGGTTGCGCCGAGCGATGATCTGCTGCTTGCGCTGCGTGATGTGCAAGGGCAGGTAGGCGTCCAGTTACGCTACCGTTAATCACCTAGCGTACGAGCGCCCCAGGGCGCTCGTACGGAATTGAGCGGGCATTGCCTTGCGTGGCAGGGTCAGGGTGCGATAATGGCGCCCAATATGCTCGTTTCGACAAGGCTTATTTTTTTATAGGCAGCTTACAGGCAGAGCCGATGAATCCTAACTATCTCGATTTTGAACAGCCCGTTGCCGAACTCCAGGCAAAAATTGAGGAGCTGCGTTTGGTGAGTTCTGACAGCCAAGTGAATCTCTCCGATGAGATTTCACGGCTGGAGGAGAAGAGCCGCAAGTTAACGGAATCCATCTTCAAAGACCTGACACCGTGGCAGGTGTCGCAGCTCTCGCGGCACCCCCAGCGTCCTTACACGCTGGACTACCTAGCGCACATCTTCACCGATTTCGACGAGCTGCACGGCGACCGTAACTTTGCCGACGATGCCGCTTTGGTCGGCGGGGTCGCCCGTTTGAACGACGCCCCGGTCATGGTGATTGGGCATCAGAAAGGTCGCGACGTGAAAGAGAAAGTGCGCCGTAATTTCGGCATGCCGCGTCCGGAAGGCTATCGCAAGGCCTGCCGTCTGATGGAGATGGCCGAGCGTTTCAAGATGCCGATCCTGACGTTCATCGACACCCCAGGGGCCTACCCGGGTATCGACGCCGAAGAGCGCGGCCAGTCGGAAGCGATTGCTTATAACTTGGCGGTCATGTCACGTTTGAAGACGCCGATCGTCTCCACCGTGGTAGGCGAGGGTGGCTCCGGTGGAGCGCTGGCGATCGGTGTGTGCGACGAGTTGCACATGCTGCAGTACTCGACCTACTCGGTGATTTCTCCGGAAGGCTGCGCCTCCATTTTGTGGAAGAGCGCCGAGAAAGCCTCTGACGCGGCTCAGGCCATGGGCATTACGGCCGAGCGTTTGAAGGAGCTGGGCTTCGTGGACTCGTTGATCAAAGAGCCGCTGGGCGGCGCTCATCGTCACCCGATCGATACCGCAGCGCGGGTTAAAGAAGCGCTGTCGGCCAGCCTCGAACGCCTGCAGGCGCTGGATAGCGACGCCCTGCTAGAGCGCCGCTATGCGCGGCTGATGAGCTATGGCGCCCCAGCCGCCTAAACGGCTGTTAGGCCTGCTCGAAGACGCCCTGGCGGAGACCCCGCCAGGGCGTTGCGTTTGGGTTGCCCTCTCCGGCGGCTTGGACTCCTCGTTGCTGCTGGCGCTGGCTGCCGAGGTGTGTCGCGGCAGCGGCAATAGACTGCGCGCGTTGCACGTCAATCACGGTCTTCAAGCCGCCTCCAATGACTTCGAAAGCCACTGTCAGCGGCTGTGCCAGCGCCTGGGCGTCCCACTCACCATCGAGCGTGTGGCCGTGGACGTCAAGGGAGACGGTGTGGAAGCCGCCGCCCGGCGTGCCCGCTACGCGGCCTTTGCGCTGCATGTGCCTGCGGGTGACACCCTATGGCTGGCGCAGCACCAGGACGATCAGGCAGAAACGCTGCTGCTGGCAGCGTTGCGGGGTAGCGGCATTCGTGGGCTGGCAGGCATGCCATTTCGACGGGAGTGGCAGGGCATCACGCTGCTGCGCCCGTGGCTTGGCGTCACGCGTCAAACCTTGGCCGATACGGCCCACGCGCTGTCGCTTGATTGGTGTGAAGACCCCAGCAATCGCGATATAGCATTCGATCGCAACCGCTTGCGCCATGAGATCCTGCCAACGCTGACCCAGCGCTGGCCAGGGGCGGTGCGCTCCCTGGCCCAAAGTGCAGGCTTGGCTGGTGAGGCCGATACGCTGCTCGCCAGCTACGCTGCCGATGAGCTGGCCGGACTCACGTTAGCGCCGGGCTGTCTCGACGCGTCGGCACTGATGGCGCTGCCACTACCCCGCCAGCGCCTGCTGGTGCGCACACTCTGCCAGCAATGCGGGCTGCCGACGCCTCCCCAGGCACGCTTGACCAGCCTGCTCGGCCAGCTCAGCGCTGCCCAGGATGCCCAGGTGCTCGTCGAGTGGTCCGGTGCCCAGGCGCGGGTATGGCGGCGCAGGCTGTATCTGATGGCGCCATTGGTTGCGCTGCCAAATTGGCAAACGCCGTGGAACGGCGCACCGGGGGTTTCAACGCCACTGGGGCCGCTGCAGCTGCGACTAGGCGTCGATGGCGACCGCACCGCCCCCGTCTTGCTGCGCTGGCGACAGGGCGGCGAGATGCTCGACCTGCCTGGGCGCGGTCGGCGTGATCTCAAACGCTGGCTGCAAGAGCAGGCGCTGCCACCCTGGGAGCGCAGGCGTTTGGTGATCGTCATGGCAGGAGAGCGCTGTCTAGGCGTGCTCCAACCGCCTGCCAAGGTACTTTGGCAGGCGGAGGGGGGCACGTTCGAGCACGAGTGTTAGGTCGGTATGTTCAAATGAAGCGTCAAACCTGCGTTGGTCATGAACGCCTGCTCCTGCTCTAAATCAGTGCTGAGCAGCGTTGGTTCATCGCTGGGGGGCAGCGTGATGGTCATCGTTTCACCTTGATGATCCACCGTGATCTCGGGCGGGATCGGCGCGCCTTCCGGGCGCGAGTGGTTGATCAAGACCGCGAGACGCAGCAGGCGCGCCAGTTTGACTGCGCTGGCCTGCTGGGACGCCGGCAGCGCTTGCCACTCTTTAATGGGGAATTTACGCCGATGGGCACGCACCAAAAACGCCAGCAACCGCTGCTCGGGGCGTGAAAATCCGGCTAGGTCGGAGTGCTCCAATAGATAAGCGCCGTGGCGATGAAACTGGCTATGGGAGATGGCCAGACCGATTTCATGCACATGGCTAGCCCACGTCAGATAGTGGCCCTGCTCGGCGGTCAACCCCCACGGCTTTTTAATCGCTTCGAACAGACGATTGGCCGTGTCGGCGACATTGTCCGCCTGGCGCGTATCGACGTCGTAGACCCGTTTGAGCATCTCCAGCGTATTGGAGCGGGTGTCTTCGGCGCTATTGCGTCCCGCCATGTCGTACAGGACTCCTTCACGCAGCGCGCCATCTGCAAAGCGCATCTGTTCGAGGTCGAACGCCTCGAAGATAGCGCTCAAGATGGCAATGCCTGCAGGGAAAACGCGCGCACGATCAGGCTTCAATCCCTCCAATTCCACTTTGTCGAGCTGTTTGCATTTGAGCAGCCGCTCGCGCAGCTTCTTGAGCCCGCTGCGTGTGATTACGCCTTCTTGTGGCGTGTCGCCATAAGCGAACAGGACGCTAGCGGCGGCCTTGATCGTGCCGCTGGAGCCAACGGGGTCGTCCCACCCCAGGCGCTGGTAGGGACGCTGTATATTGGCCAGCTCCGAGAGGGCCGCCAGCTCGGCGCGACGCATACGTTTTTCCGTCAGATCGCCATCGGCGAAAAAACGGCTGGTAAAGGTAACGCACCCCATGCGCAGACTCTCCAGCGCTTTGGGCTCGAAGGCTTCGCCAATAATGAATTCGGTAGAGCCACCGCCAATATCGACAATCAAGCGTCGGCCGCTTTCGGCCAGCGCGTGGGCGGCGCCCAGATAGATCAGACGGGCTTCTTCACGCCCGGCGATGATTTCGATGGCGTGGCCGAGCTGCGCCTCCGCTCGTTCGATGAACGTTTGGCTATTATGGGCGTCTCGCAGAGCGTTGGTCCCCACTATGCGCAGGTGAGACCCCTCAATATCGGTCAAAAACGGCGCAAATCGGCCCAGACAGTCGAGCGCGCGCTGCATGGCGGCTTCGCTGAGATAACCGTTTTCGTCGAGTCCTGCCGCCAGTTGGACCTTCTCGCCCAGGCGTGCCACGACTTGCAATCGTTCATTTTGGTAATTAGCCACCAGCAGGTGAAAGCTATTGGAGCCCAGGTCAATGGCGGCTAGGCGCTGCGGCTCGCCGCTCTCGAACTCGGCAGGGGCGGCGGCGATGGGGAGCGAAATGTCCTTGGGCATGAGCTATCCTTCAAATTGGCTATGCCAAGGTTGCTGCGACCTCTGACTATTGTCAATTGCCAAAGGCTTGCGTTTGTCGCGGGGCTTGACTACCATCGAGCTACTGGCTTGATCCGAGTTGGCTTGTTCGTCTAAACAAGCGCACTGACTCGGGCACCCCGAGCAGTACGTACCCAGATGGCATCAGCCAGATGTCCAAGTCGTCAGACAACCCGCTGAAACGCATTCTCCGTGCCAATCAGATTAGCTAGTTTATTTGCACCCTCATGCTAAGCAGTCAGTGATACCGCTTTTACGTATTAGGTATCGTTATGGCGACTGCCCGGCTTTTACCACGCGAGCGTGTGCCTAAATGGGGTCTGAACGCATCACTCGGCGCTTAGCCCTATGATATTGACCCTATGATATCGGCCAAGCCTCCTGTCTTATTCCTGGCGCTTAGCGCCTAGCTTTCATGAGCAATTTTCTAACACACCGATGAATCTCACTGAACTCAAGCAAAAAACCGTTCCCGAGCTGCTCGATATCGCCCGTGAAATGGGCATCGACAACCTGGCCCGTTCGCGCAAACAGGACATCATTTTCGCCATCCTCAAGAAGCATGCCAAAAGCGGCGAGGATATCTATGGCGACGGTGTGCTGGAAATTCTTCAGGATGGCTTCGGCTTCCTGCGTAGCGCCGACAGTTCGTACCTCGCCGGACCGGACGATATCTACGTATCGCCTTCACAGATTCGTCGTTTCAATCTGCGCAAGGGCGACTCCATTTCCGGCAAAATTCGTCCGCCCAAAGAGGGCGAGCGCTACTTTGCGCTGCTCAAAGTCAGCCAGATCAACTTTGATCGTCCGGAAAATGCCAAGCACAAGATTCTCTTCGAGAACTTGACGCCGCTGTTTCCGAACGACCGTCTGCGTATGGAGATCGGCAACGGGTCGACCGAAGATCTGACCGCCCGGATCATCGATCTGACCGCGCCCATCGGTAAAGGTCAGCGCGGCCTGCTGGTGTCTCCCCCGAAAGCGGGTAAGACGCTGATGCTGCAGAACATCGCGACCTCGATCACGCGCAATAACCCCGAGTGTCATCTGATCGTGCTACTGATCGACGAGCGCCCGGAGGAAGTCACCGAGATGTCCCGCACCGTGCGCGGTGAAGTGGTCGCCTCCACCTTCGATGAGCCGCCTGCCCGCCACGTACAGGTAGCCGAAATGGTCATCGAAAAAGCCAAGCGCTTGGTTGAGCACAAGAAAGACGTGGTGATCCTGCTCGACTCCATCACTCGCTTGGCGCGTGCTTACAACACCGTCGTACCCAGCTCTGGCAAGGTGCTCACCGGTGGTGTGGATGCCCATGCACTCGAGAAGCCGAAACGCTTCTTTGGGGCGGCGCGTAATATCGAAGAGGGCGGCAGCCTGACGATCATCGCCACTGCGCTGGTCGATACCGGCTCGAAAATGGACGAAGTCATCTTCGAAGAGTTCAAGGGCACCGGTAACATGGAAGCGCACCTTGACCGCAAACTGGCGGAGAAGCGTGTCTTCCCGGCGATCAACATTCGCCGCAGCGGCACTCGCCGTGAGGATCTATTGGCCTCTGAAGATGAAATGCAGCGTATGTGGATTCTACGAAAACTGCTCAACCCGATGGAAGATACCGCAGCCACCGAGTTCTTGATCGATCGTCTGAAAGACACCAAGACCAATCTCGAATTCTTCGAAGCCATGAAGCGCCGTTAAGGCGCTCCAGGGTGGCGGTTCCGCCAGACAGCCGGGTTGAGGAGAGGGCATTGAAGTACAACGATCTGCGTGACTTTATCGCAACGCTGGAGGCGCAGGGTGAACTTAAGCGCATCACGGCCGAAGTAGATCCCTACTTGGAAATCACCGAAATCTGCGACCGCACGCTGCGTGCCGGTGGTCCTGCACTATTGTTCGAAAATGTGAAGGGTCACGACATGCCGCTGTTGGGAAACCTGTTCGGCACCCCAAAACGGGTCGCGCTGGGCATGGGGCAGGATTCGGTCGAGGCGCTGCGCGAAGTGGGCAAGCTCTTGGCATTTTTGAAGGAGCCAGACCCGCCCAAAGGGTTAAAAGACGCTTGGGACAAATTGCCGATCTTCAAGCAAGTGCTCAGCATGGGGCCCAAGAGCGTCAAGCGTGCGCCGGTTCAGGAAGTCGTTTACGAAGGCGATGACGTGGACTTGGGGCGCTTGCCGATTCAGCACTGCTGGCCGGGCGATGCGGCACCGCTGGTCACGTGGCCGCTGGTGATCACCAAAGGCCCCCATAAAAAGCGCCAAAACCTGGGCATCTATCGCCAGCAAAAGATCGGCAAGAATCGCCTGATCATGCGCTGGCTCTCCCATCGCGGCGGCGCGCTGGATTTTCTCGAGTTCCAAAAAGCCCATCCCGGCGAACCGTTCCCCGTCGCGGTGGCGTTAGGCGCCGACCCGGCGACCATTCTCGGTGCGGTGACGCCCGTGCCGGACACGCTCTCCGAATATGCCTTTGCAGGCCTGCTGCGCGGCTCGCGCACCGAGCTAGTGAAATGTGGCCATGCGGACCTCGACGTGCCCGCCTCCAGCGAAATTATCCTGGAAGGGTTCATCTATCCGGATGACATGGCGCCAGAAGGGCCGTTTGGTGACCACACTGGGTACTACAACGAGGTGGATCACTTTCCCGTTTTCACTGTGACACGCATGACCATGCGTCGCGACGCCATCTATCACTCCACGTACACTGGCCGCCCCCCCGATGAGCCTGCCATTTTAGGTGTGGCGCTCAACGAAGTGTTCGTGCCCATCCTATGCAAGCAGTTTCCTGAGATCGTCGACTTCTACTTGCCTCCGGAAGGGTGCTCTTACCGCATGGCGGTCGTCACCATGAAGAAGCAGTACCCCGGTCACGCCAAGCGCGTGATGATGGGCGTATGGAGCTTCTTGCGCCAGTTCATGTACACCAAGTTCGTCATCGTGCTGGATGACGATGTGGATGCACGCAATTGGGAAGATGTGATGTGGGCGATCACCACGCGTATGGACCCTGCTCGAGACACCGTCATGGTCGAAAATACCCCCATCGACTACCTCGACTTTGCGTCGCCAGTGTCTGGGCTTGGCTCCAAAATGGGACTGGACGCGACCAATAAATGGCCCGGCGAAACCGACCGCGAGTGGGGGACGCCCATCGTCATGGACGAAGCGGTGAAAACCCGTGTCGACGAGCGCTGGGGCGAACTGGGCATTGATATTCCGCTACCCACACCGCGTCATGGTTAAGCGGATGTGTGGGGCCGAACGACTTTCCACAAAGAGGCTTTCATGAGCGCTACGTTAACGTGCAAAACGCTAACCTGCCAAGTCACCGCCGTCGAGGACCTCAATCCCGACGTGTTCCAAGTGACGCTTGCCGGTCGCGCTGAGGCAATGCAGCATGCGCCCGGTCAGTACCTCGAGCTAATGCTGGACGAGGCCACGTGGGTGCCCTTCTCGATTGCGAGCTGCGACAGAGGCGACGGCACGCTGGAGTTACAGATTCAGCACTGGCCCGAGCGAGATAACTCCCAACGTCTACGCCAGCTGCTACAGGTGGCGAATCAGCTCACCGTTCGTTTGCCGAGCGGAGAGTGCGTGTTGGATACCCAGAGTGAGCGTCCGCTACTGCTGATTGCCGCAGGGACGGGGTTCGCCCAGATGAAGGCCATCGTCGAGGCTGCCCTGCGTGACCAGCCCACACGACCCATTTCGCTATGGTGGGCAAACCGTGAGCACCGTGACCTGTATGCCGAAGACCTCGCCTGCGCATGGGCACAGCAGCATGACCACATAGCGTTCCATGCCGTTACCGAGTTTCCGCTCACCGAGCCGCTCGCTTCTGGAGAACGCATCGTCCATCACCAAGGTCGCGTCGACTTGGTGTTGGAGAGTGAGCTTGCTAAGGCCCCCATCCAGCCAAGCGACTGCGATGTCTACCTCTCGGGCTCGCCCGGCATGGTGTACGCTTGCGTGGACGTGCTGGAACGTTTTGGGGTGAGCAGTGCGCAAATGTTTTCGGATGTGTTTGCCTACGCTCCTCGGCCTCACTAAAATGATTGATCACTTTTAGTGTACGGCTTAAGCCGTCAACTCGATCCGCTATTGAGGAGGCTGTCATGGCCCATCACGACGACAATTTCAAAGACGATTCTGGCATTCTGCCGATCATACTGGGCATCGTGGTCTTGGTCGGTATGAGTGCACTGCCCGCCACGATTGGTTGGATCCAAGCGTTCGGCAGCTAATCACTTGCTCATGGGCAACCCGCACGCAAATTCTCGGTTGCCATTTGGCGCCTGCGCAGGCAGGATAAAGACAGTTCGTCATTAATCGATTGAGGAAGCCCCATGCTACACGGCACGCTGTCATCAAGCGTCACCGCCAAACCGGAAACGGTGGCGTGCGCTTGGGCGAGCGTCGGTGTCACTCAATTCGGTTACTATGCAGCGTATTGGTTTAGCCACGGTGTGCCCCTGGCTGACGCTTAGCGTCGCGCCAGCAGGCACACCGCTCCGGTTGCCTGCCGCATGCAAAGAAGCCTCGGTGGGTAACTCCACCGAGGCTTCTTTCGTTTTACGCAACCACAATTCATACGTCATTCATTCAGGAGCTGCACCATGTCTTACCGCGCACACTTTATCGCTAGTCTGAACGCCATCCGTTATATCGGCTATGGCTATGGCTGGCGATTTAGCGTCGCGCGGTCGGTGCTAGCTGCCACCTCCGACCGTGCCCATTTGGGTGGCAAGTTGGTGATGCGATGTCACGCGCTATGCCCTACGAATTCGGAGAGTTAACTGATGAATGCCCCTATCCATACTGCCAATGCTGCTTGCCCCACGACTGCCCCGGCTTCCTCGCTCATGTCTGCAACGGCTCTGCCGCTACCCGCTGAGCTGCGTCAGCGGGTGAGTGTGAACAGCACGCTCCTTTCCCAAATCGATCAGCAGCGCCAAGCGGTGCAGCGTATTCTCAACGGGCATGATGATCGCCTGCTCGTCGTGGTAGGACCCTGCTCCATCCACGACCCGGATGCTGCCCTGGAGTACGCGGATCGTTTGGCAGCGCTCAGCGACGAGGTGAGCGAACGGATTCTGCCGGTGATGCGGGTGTACGTTGAGAAGCCGCGCACTACGGTCGGTTGGAAAGGGCTGGCCTACGATCCCGATCTGGATGGTAGCGGTGATATGCCGCGCGGTATGACACTATCTCGTGAATTGATGCACGCCGTCGCCTCCCGCGGCCTGCCGATAGCCACCGAGCTATTGCAGCCGATGCTGGCCCCCTACCTGGATGACCTGCTGAGCTGGGTGGCGATTGGGGCGCGCACCACGGAGTCCCAGCTACACCGTGAATTGGCTAGCGATCTCAGCGCTGCCGTAGGCTTCAAAAATGCCACCAGCGGTGACGTGCAGGTAGCCATCGATGCCATGCAGGCGGCGGCCCACTCCCATCAGCGTTTTGCCATGGATAGTCAGGGCCGCCCGATCATGCAGGAGACCGCAGGCAACCCACACACCCATGTGGTATTACGCGGTGGTCACGGTGAACCTAATTACCAAGCGCACCATGTGCGCCGCGCCGTGAATACGCTATGCGAGGCGGGCCAGAATCCGCGCTTGATGGTGGACTGTAGCCACGCCAACGCCCGTAAGGATCACCGCCGCCAAAGTGAAGTCATGCTGGACGTATTGGCTCAGCGTCAAGTGGGCGACGCAAATTTGGTGGCATTGATGCTAGAGAGTCATTTGTACGAAGGCAAACAAGCGTTGACGCCCAGTGCGCTACGCTACGGCGTCTCGGTCACTGATGCCTGCGTCAGCTGGGAGACCACCGAGCGCTTGCTGAAAACCGCCGCGGAGCGACTGACCTAGCGCGTTGACTGACCCGGCCAGCCCCGTATCATAAGGACTCCTTTCGATCACGAGGTTGGCCATGGCCTTTACCCTTGAACAGCACGACCCTGCTACGTACCGTCGCAAAGCCCGTATCATCAGCGTGGCAATGGCCGGGCAACTGATCATTTTTGGCCTGCTGTTTTCCATGCTGCTCACCGCTACCTTTGGAAGCAGCATCTGGCTGAACGCGCTGGGCGTTCTGCTGGGCCTGCTCGCCACCAGCGCCATGTTCGCTGCGCTCAGAGAGCGCCCGTGGATGGCCGAAATGCGCTACGTTTGGCAGCTCAAGCACCACTTGTCGCGCATTAGTAGCTATCTGCAGCCGCTGCGCCGTGCGGTGGAACAGGATAATCGTTTAGCGCTGGATATTCTGACCTTCTACCACCAAGGCATGGCTCAACTGGCAGAACTGAACGGCCGCACCACCGATGACGATGCCGAACGGCTCGCAGAAAAAATGCAGGTCAAAGTAAAGCGTGACGAACTAGGGCTACCCAAAGAGGTAGCTACGTTCGACCCGCACGACCTGAGCGCTTTTAAGAAGTAAGTGGTGTAATAAGCCATGAAATGAGGGATTCGATAGGGAGCACGTTCGATGAAGGCTAATACGGCATCACTACGACTCGCCACCGCGGTAGCGACCGCGATACTGCTGGGCGGCTGCGCCACCAGTGCGCCAGTCGATGAGCAGCCAGTGAAAACCACCGTGCAGAGCAGCGCGCCGCTGCTGCCTTCGGTGCTGTTTCCCGGCAGCGCCGAGCGTTTTCAGGCCTGGAACTGCCAACCAGCCAATCAAGACTTGGTCACGGCCGTCAATGGGAACGAGTTACGGCTGTGGTCGTTGCACGGTGCGTGGCGATTGCCTCAAGCCGTAGTGGCCAGCGGTGCCCGTTATCAGGATGGCGATATCAGCTTCTGGAATCGCGGCGATCGGGCGCAAATCGAAACGCCGCGAGGGCAGCTACAATGCCATCAAGGGGTTCAGCGGGAGATTGCCACGCGTGGCAATCTCCCGGGTGTGATGTTGTTAGCCCGCGGTAACGAGCCCGGCTGGACGATCGAACTGGCGAACGATGCGCCCGTCATGACCTGGACCACTAATTACGGCAGCGACACGGCGACCATGCCCTATATGGTCAGCGTGATGGATAACGACGCGGGCCGGGTGGTGATCGAGAATGCCAACGCCGAGCAGTTTTTCCGCGTACGTATTGAATCAGGTGCCTGTTTCGACGACATGAGTGGCGAACCCTATCCTGCTCGCGTGACGTTCACCATTGATGGCGAACAATATAAAGGATGTGCACAAGGCATTGCGCCGTAGCCTGTCATGGCCTTGTACGGCCATTAGCAGCGATAGAGGAACGGCTCTGCGCGCCACTGTGGCTCTACGTAGTCGCTGGCGCACAGGGCCGATACATCGCCGCCCGCCCGGGCGGCAAGACGTGCCAGTGTCGCCAAGTGCAGTCCTCTGGGGCTGCGTACTTCTTCACTGATCGCAACGGGTACCCAGCGATCGCCTTCTCGGGTTGCTAGGGTAAAGTTGAAAGGGTGAAAACCGGGAAAGCCTAGCCGAATGTCAGTGGCGATAAGCGTCTCTTGCCCATCGATGTGACGTGTCTCGAAACGTAAGAACGGCCCAGTGAACCATGTAAGCCGCTGGCCTAGCGGCCCCTCCAGAGCACTTGGCTCCAGCTCGACGTTACGACGCAACGGCTCCAAGGCTGGGGCCCGTTCACGATCGAACACGCTGATCAAACTCTCGTAATAACGATCATCGTCGATGACCGTCGCCCGCCATAGCGCGATGTTGAACGGCGTCGGTTGAATCAGTACAGGAGCCGTCTGTAAATCTGCGTCGGCCAGTGTCGGTGCAAGACGTTGCTCCACGCTCCACTTGGCGCCAGCCGCTGCTATGAGATAAACGCAGGAGATGGCTAGCCCCGCTCGGCAAGCGCTGTGTACCTTGCCGGAGACGCTGGCAATGGTGAGCGCTATCAGCAGCGGCAGCGTGTAAAAAGGGTCGATGATGAAGACGATAGGCCACGCGACCGGTGGCGCGTCCAGCGGCCATAGCAGTTGTGTGCCATAGGTGGTGAGCGAATCGAGCAGCGGGTGCGTCACCAATATCAGCGTAAAAAAGCTCCACCAGCGGCCAAACGAGATGTCCTGCGGTGGCGCGAAGCGAGCGCAGAGCACGGCTAGCAGCGTGGCAAGGCCCGTCAATACGAACAGGGAATGGCTGAAGCCACGGTGCTCGGTGACGTTGGCAATGGCGTCGCCATAATCCAGCGCTACGTCCAAATCGGGTAGAGTACCCAGTAGCGCACCTATGACGATGGCCTTTCTGCCCAGGCGCTTACCCAATACCACCCCTCCGACGGCTGCCCCAAGCGCTGCTTGCGTAATCGAATCCACAGACCTCTCCTCGACGAGCCGATAGCGAATCGTCATAGTTACTTGGCATGACGCACGAGATGCACAACCATGACATTATTGTACAGCACATCTATCTTCTATTTTAATGTGGCACTCTTGTCTATGTTTTGAGGGTGCCACATGACCCGCGCGACAACGTGCGCTACGGTTTTACAGGATATAATTACCCTTTTTCGATGAAGAGGAAATGACATGCAGTTTTTACATACCATGGTACGTGTCAGTGACTTGGACGCCTCGCTTCACTTTTATTGTGAGTTGCTGGGCCTCAAAGAAGTGCGCCGTAAAGAGAACGAAAAAGGTCGCTTTACACTGGTGTTTCTCGCCGCACCCGACGACGAAGCCCGCTCCGAGCGCCTTACTGCCCCCGAGCTCGAGTTGACCTACAACTGGGACCCGGAAGAGTACACGGGTGGCCGTAATTTCGGCCATTTGGCCTACCGAGTCGACGATATTTACGGCCTTTGCCAGAAACTTCAGGATAACGGCGTGACCATCAACCGTCCGCCCCGCGACGGCCACATGGCGTTCGTGAAGTCGCCCGACGGCATCTCTGTCGAGCTGTTACAAAAAGGCGATGCATTGTCTCCCCAGGAGCCTTGGGCCTCCATGGAAAACACGGGTAGCTGGTAAGTCGCTGGTAAAACGCATAAGGAGTACGAACAAGGTGAAAGGACAAACCCGCCATATCATCATGGGAATGGGGCTTGCGCTGCTGCTGAGCGCTTGTGGCAGCACACCGCAGCAAGAGCGAACGGATGTACCGCAGGGCGGCACGCTCTCTGGGCCGGTAGTGGAGCAGCGCTGGAACTTACTGCTGGTAGGGACCGATGAGCGGCTCTCCATGCCCGAGACACCGTTCTTTCGCATTGGACGCGACGGGAAGGTTAACGGCTCTGATGGCTGCAACCAGTTCACCGGTAAGGTGAGTTTAGGTGAAAGCCAACGCATCTCGTTTAGCGAGCTGGCCTCTACCCGAATGGCGTGTCCGAACATGGAGGGCGCCAAGCGGGTGACTGATATGCTAGATAATGCCTATCGGTATTTGATCGACCATGACCGGTTAGTGTTCTTCGGACCAGATAGCCGCGTCCTCGGCGGTTGGCGAGAAGCTAACTAAGCCGCTATCGGCTTAGTCAGTAAAAGGCGGATTGAAGCGGGCAAGAAAGCGCGCATCGATCCGCTGTTTCCATTGCCATACCCAGCGGCCCGAAAAGCCTATGGACCCACGGCTGGCAATCGCGTGGCCGTCGCCGGTGCCAATCAGTGCTAGCACGCGACGCGGAGGCTGCCACGGGGTGAGCGTTAAACCGTGGCAGGCGGCCCGCAGATTCTCTGCTAATGCGGGGCCCATACGCACCGCATAAACGCCTGCCTTAGGGAGTGGGGAGGAGCGCAGCGCAGCGCAGTCGCCAGCGGCAAAAATGCCGCGCTGGCCAGTCACTTGAAGCGCCTCGTCCACAGAAATAAAGCCTTTCTCATCCAGCGGCAGCGCCGTTCGTTGCAGCCACGTTTGGCCCACGGCGCCGGTCGCCCAGAGTACGATATCCGTCTCGATGTGCTCACCAGTGTCGGTTTGCACACCGCCAGGTACCAAGGCGCGCCCCCGCACTCCTGTGAGGACGCGCACGCCCGCGCTTTTGAGCGCCCGCGCCGTTAACCAGCGGGGCAGCCAACCCGCCCCCGGCAGCAGCGTCTCAGCGGCGCTGATCAGTGTGCCTTTCCAGTGAATGTCCGGGCGCTGTTGTCGAAGCCGCGCGAGGACACTCATCAGCGTCTCGCAACCTGCTGCGCCACCGCCAACGCTCACGACGTTTTGGCGTGCTCCGGCTGGCAGCTTAGCCACCTCTTCGCGTAATGCTTGCCAGCGATGGTGCAAGGAGCTGAGCGGACGCATGGCCAGCAGCGTCGGCAGCGCATTTTTCTCGACACTCTTCTCGATACTTTTCTCGGCACTCGCCTCGCGATTTTCATTACCTTTAGGAGCAATGACTTGCGGTAACGTTAGCGTCGAGCCGACGTTGAAGGAGGCCACGTCAAACGCCACTACGCTCCCATCTGCCAGTGTTATCTGGCGCTCGCTCGTACTGAGCGCCACGGCGGGAGACGCGATGAAGTGAGCGCCTGCGCGCTTACAGAGTGCCGCAATATCCATCTGCGTCTCCCTTAGCGTGCACTCCCCGGCTAACCATGCAGGCACGCTGCCCGAGTAGGCGGCAAATCGGCTATCGCTCACCACGGTGATCGACACCGTTTTATCCGGCTGTAAGGCAAACGCCTCCAGCACGAAGGCGTGGGCGTGGCCTGCACCGATGAGCAGTAATTTCTGCATGTTGCCTCCTTGAACGAGCGATGAGGCGCCGCTGCTGAGCGTTATTCGCCTATGACCACCCGATTTTTGCCGCTTTTCTTGGCCAGGTACATGCCGTGGTCGGCGCGTTCCACTAATTGACGCACGGTATCGCCTGACTGTTTGGCTGTAAGACCTATGCTGATCGTGACGGGGAACGGTAGTTTGAAAAACGTCGTCGAGACGATGCTACACAGCCGCTGTGCAAGAGGTAAGCTGGTCGTGATATCCGTCTCCTGAAGGATGATCAAAAATTCTTCGCCTCCCCAGCGGCCAAGATGATCCCCTTCGCGTAGTGTGTCCTGCACAACGCGGCTGAGACGCCCTAATACGTCGTCCCCCACTGAGTGGCCATAGGTGTCATTGATTTTCTTGAAGTCGTCGACATCGAACAGGACGACAGAGAGGGTAACGTCCGAGCTGATGAGGCGGTTCAGGACCATGTTTTGGTGTAGTGGCGGTTCCAGCACTGGGTCAAGGGGTCCAGGCGGGCGAGCGCTTGCAGCCGCTGATTGGTCTTCGTCAACTGCTGATTGAGGTAGGCAACCTCTATGGCGGTAATCGCCACGGCGATGTCGTCGGCCAGCTCCCTCACCATGGAGGCCTCTATCGGCAGCCAATCAGTCACCGGGCCGGAGAGAGAGCAGGGCTGTTTGAGAGGGGATGTGTGACGAAACAGCAGTAGCCAACATGGAGCGCAGCACGCGATGTCCAAGCGGGCCACCAAGCCACCCTGACACAGGCCATCAAGCTCGAGTGTGCCGCTGCTCAAGGCCTCGTTGGGTAGTGTGTCGAGCGCATCGAGAAGATGCCGTTCAGGAGGGCAGTCGCCCAAGCAGTGAAGCTGACGGTGCCTCATCAAGGCAATGCCCTGGGCATCGAAGAGTTGACATAGGCGCTCCCCATGGTGCTGGAGGATTTGTTCGATACCAGCAAAGCGTCTGATATCGGCGGCGAGTTGTTGGCGGTAACATGTCAACTTGGCCCGTTGCATAGTCAGCTGCTCTACTTTTAGTAGGCGCAGCCGCTGCGCCGCCATCATGACGATCAAACTGCACCATTTTGAAGAAGCCGCGTGACGCGAGGCGGGGTGGGCGACATAGCCCCATGTTCCCGCTTCTCCTTTTAATTCATAATACTGCAACCTGGAGGCTGCCAGAGCATCGAGCGAGCAAATGGACGTTAGGTGGGGATAGGCCTCTAGCGGACACGTGGGTGGAAAACCATAGACCAAACGTAGCTTCAGGGCCTTGGTACGATGGTAAACGAGGATGGGGGTTTGACGGGTGGCTTTATGAAGCGTGTAAGCGATCCGTTCGAAGAGTGCTGTTGGCGTCGGTGCTTGGCTAATCGTTAGCAGGGAGTCGTAAAGCTCGTCGCGCTCATGACAAAGAGGTTGCTCGCTCATCCTGAATGACTCCTCAATACATGAGATAACACGTCCATGTTGGCCAAAGGCCGAGCGTCACGTCACATCGAAATTGAATTAACGATTCAACCAAAAGGTAAATCATTATTCAACCATTATTGAATAATCGATTCACATTGGCGGCATGAATGAAAAAATCATGTTTGCCGAGCGCCTGAAATCCTCCATGCAAACGGCAGGGTACGACACGCGGCCCTCTGTGCTGGAGCGTGAATTCAATTTGCGCTACTGGGGAAAACCGATCACCTTCCAGGCCGTCAGGCGCTGGTTGCGGGGAGACTCGATTCCAAGTCAGGAAAAGCTACAGGTACTGGCGCGTTGGTTATCGGTCACGCCCCATTATCTGCGCTATGGCGGCACCGAAGAGAATGCGGTCAATGAGCCGTCAGGGCCGTGGCAAACCCCGCTCACGAGAGAAGAGCGTCATTTGCTGGCCATGTACAAGACGCTGCCGCCCCCTCAGCGTCAAATCGTCCATGACGTGGTAGAAACGTTTGCCAAAGCCTATGGTGATTCGCCGGCAGGTGCCGAGCGCGAATGACTGCATGGGCGAAAGGCTGTCATCGCACTCGGTCTTCTTAGCCCCGGCGCCAGTCGAAATAGCGCTTCAACAGATCCAGTACCCGCTCCGGCTTGTGAGCGTTTTTCCATACCCCAGCGGTGGCTTTGGTCGCTTCGCCCAGGGTGGGGTAAGGGTGAATGGTGCCGAGCAGCTTATTCAGCCCCAGCCCGTGCTTCATGGCGATGGTGAACTCGCCCAGCCACTCACCGGCGTTTTCCGCCACGACCGTTGCTCCCAAAATTTTGTCTTTGCCGGGCACGGTGAGCACTTTGATAAAGCCCTCGGGCGCCCCTTCGGCAATGGCGCGGTCGCTGTCACTCATGGCGTAGCGGGTCACTTCAAAGGCCACACCCTTGGCGGTGGCCTCTTTTTCGTTGAGCCCCACCCTGGCCACTTCCGGTTGCACGTAGGTCACGGCGGGCATGAAGCGGTAGTCCACTGCGAAGCTCTTTAGCTCGCCAAACAGGGCGTTCACGGCAGCGTGCCACGCTTGGTGGGCTGCGGCGTGGGTGAGCTGGTAGGGGCCGGCCAAGTCGCCACAAGCCCAGATGTTGGGCAGGCGCGTCTGCAGCCGCTCGTTGAGCGCCAGCGTGCCGATATCCGTGGTGGTAATTCCTAGCGCTTCCAGCCCTAACCCCTCCACGTTGGCCTGACGGCCTGCGCTCACCAAAAGGTAATCGAACGCCAGAGTATTGCGCTCACCCTCGTGCTCGATCACCAACTGATGCTCACCGTCCGTTTGGTTCACCTCCAGCGCTTTCGCGCTGGTCTTCACCGTTACGCCCTCTTGGGTGAGGGTGCGCTCCACGTGCTCGCTGACCTCGTTATCCTCTCGGCCCAGTAACTGTGGCGCGCCCTCGACCAAGGTGACCTGGCTGCCCAGACGGGCAAAACTTTGGCTGAGTTCGCAGCCAATCGCCCCGCCGCCAAGCACTACCAACCGTTTGGGCAGTTCGGTGAGCGACCAGAGGTTTTCAGAAGTGAGCAGCGGCGCGTGCTCGATACCGGGTAGGGGCGGCACGCGGGGGCGCGCCCCGGTGGCCAGCACGATATGGCGAGCGGTGAGGGTTTGTTCACCCACGCGAATTTCCCACGGTGATACCAGGGTGGCGTGCGCTTGATACACCTCCACGCCAAGCTGGGTGTAGCGCTCGACGCTATCGTGGGGCTCGATATCACGGATGGCCTGATGCACATGCCCCATCACCTTGGAGAAATCCACGCGGGGCTCGCTGGCGCTCACGCCAAAGCGGTGCGCCGTGCGAATGTCATTGGCCGCACGAGCCGCCCGGATCAATGCTTTCGAGGGGACGCAGCCCGTATTGAGACAGTCGCCGCCCATCTTGTGTTTTTCGACCAGGGCCACCTTGGCCTTCACGGCGCTGGCGATATAGCTAGTGACTAACCCCGCCGAGCCGCCGCCAATCACCACGATGTCGTAATCGAAGCGGCTAGGGCGCGTGAAGCCTTTATAGGCGTTGCGCTTTTGCACCAACACCGCAATGCGCCGGGCCACCCAAGGGAACACCGCCAGCAGCGCAAACGAGGCAATGAGCCCAGGCGAAATAATGCCGCTCAGGCTTTCCAGCTCGCCGAGCTGGCCGCCCGCATTCACGTACACCGCCGTGCCGGGCAGCATGCCCAGCTGGCTCACCCAGTAAAACGTGGTGGTTTTAATCCGCGTGAGCCCCATGACGAGGTTGATCATGAAAAATGGAAAAATGGGCACCAAACGCAGGGTGAACAGATAAAACGCGCCATCCTTCTCGACGCCCCGGTTCACCGTGTCGAACTGGCGGGGAAAGCGTTTTTCGATGGGCTGCCGAAACAGAAAACGGGAAAGCAGAAAGGCGAGCGTCGCGCCGATGGCGCTGGCAAACGAGATGATGAGCAGCCCCCAGCCCAATCCAAACAGTGCGCCCCCCAGTAGGGTGAGCAGGGTTGCACCGGGGAGTGACAGGGCCGTCATGACCACATACACCGCAAAGAACATACCCGCCACCTGCCAAGGCGATTGCTGAAAAGCTGCCTGAAAATCGCTGCGGTAGGTTTGCAGGGTGTCCAGCGTGAAAAACGAATGGGCGCCGCTAGCGTAGAAGCCAATCACGGCCAATAGCAGTAGGGCAATAATCAGCAGGCGCTGACGGTTCATGGCAGGCTCCTTGGAAAAAGGGGGGCTGACTCAGTGCTCAAATGGAGGGGTTCCTTACACATTGGCGTGGCGCTGCCGCTGCCAGCGCTGCCAATCTTCGGGGCGGTCGATGTCCCACATGGTATCCGGATAGGCCGCTTCCAGTCCCAGCGTTGCTAGGCGCGCTTGGGTCACGCTCAATACCCGTTCGGTGCCCCAGGGAATGTCTGCAAACAGGCTGGGATAGTCCTGGTGGCTGCCAATCAGTCCGTAACCGCCATCCTCGGCCGGAAGAATCACGATGGCAAAGGTGCTCAAGGCGGCTCGGCAGCGCTTTAGCATGGCATGGGTAATGCTAGGGCAGTCGGTGCCCATTACCATCGCAGGGCCGTCGGTACTGTTCAGCGCATGGCGAACACGCCTGCCCACGTCGCCCTGCTGCTGGGCGGCCAGGGAAATACCGTGTTGGGCCTGAAGCTCTAAAAAGAGCGGGTGGCGGTGATCTAACGAGGTCCACAGCGTGACGTTCTCCGCCCCCAGCGCTTCGCAGCCGGTGGCTACACAGTGACGCACCATGGCTGCGTGGGCGTCGGCGGCGCCCTCTGCGCCCAAGCAGGGGATCAGACGCGTTTTGGCCTGCCCCGGCAGCGGTGCTTTGGCCAGCAGGTGCAGGTGGGGCGCGGCGGGCTTAACGTGCATCGCGGTACTCCTTAGCCAATTGCGTGGCGCTGACACCGCGCCAGTAGCGGTAGCGTAGCCGCCACATCAGGCGAATGGTGGGCCAAGCGCCGAACTCGTCCCAGCGCCTGCCCGAGCTTATCACCTTCTGGCGCAGGCAGGCGGGGGATGAATGGGCCTTCAGCCGTTTGCTGAGTTCGATGTCCTCCATCAGCGGCTGATCGGGAAAGCCGCCCAGTGCGAAAAACGTGTCCCGGCGCACAAAGATGCCCTGGTCACCGGTGGCGATACCACTGAGTCGCGAGCGTAGGTTCATCAAGCTCGCGACCACTGGCAGCCAGCGGCTTTTGCCCGCGAGCTGAATATCGAACCGCCCCCAGGCGTGTTGGGCAAGCGCCTGCTGTAGATTCGTCACCGCACGCTGCTCTTTGTCGGGCGGTAGTCGAGTATCGGCATGCAGAAAGAGCAATGCCAGGCCGCGGGCGTGTTGCGCCCCCAGGTTCATCTGACGTGCGCGCCCAAGTTCACTCTTCAGGACCGTATCGGCGAGTGGCGCGGCCAAGGCCACGCTGGCATCGGTGCTGCCGCCATCCACGACGATGAGTTCAACGCCTGAGGCGCGCAGCAGCTGTAGCCGCGTGAGCGTTGCCTGAATACCGGCTGCTTCATTGAGCATGGGAATGATGATACTCAGTGACAAAGGCGTAGGGTGCGGATCAGCCAAGGGCAATGATCGGTCCTCCTGCGGCGGTGGCATCGGCGTCGTCATGGGTGACGAGTAGAGCGGGTAGGCCCGCTTCCCGCAGTTGACTGAAGACCAGCGCGCGCATCTCTTGGCGTAGGGTCGTATCCAGCTTGGAGAAGGGTTCGTCCAGTAATACGGCGCGGGGTTGGGAGAGCAGCAGCCGCATCAATGCCACCCTAGCCTGCTGCCCGCCAGAAAGCGTGGCCGGATCGCGGGCTTCAAACCCCGCAAGCCCTATCTGGTCGAGCGCCTTGGCAATCTGGGCACTTTTCTGCGGGCTTCTACGGGGCAGGCCAAAGCGCAGGTTGCCGCCGACACTCAAATGGGGAAACAGCAACGGGTCTTGAAACAGTAACCCCACGCCGCGCTGCTCGGCGGGCAGGTGTAGTATGTTGGTATCCCCAAGGCGAACCCGCCCCTGGGCGGTGAACGTGTTGGGTAAAAAACCGGCGATAAACGCTAGTAGCGTCGATTTACCAGAACCCGAGGGACCCATCACGGTGAGCACGTCGCCTGGGGCCACCGTTGCATCGACTGTCAACAGCAGGCGTTCAGCTAAGTGAATGCTTACTTGCTCGAGGGTCAGGGCGTTGGCAGCGTTATTCATGAGGTTCCTTATCCACAGGGCGTCTTAACCTTGGCGTTTAACGTTAAGAGGTGTGCGTCTTGGAGCGCCCAGCCACCTTGGCAAGGCGACGGCGATCATAAAGCCGACGAGCGGCAGGCCCGCTTGCACCAGCGCCCATACGCCGATTAAGCGGCGGTTTCCCCCGGAGGCCAGCGCCACGGCTTCGGTGGTCACCGTTGGGACTCTGCCTGCGCCTAATAGTTGGGTGGGTAAATATTGACCAATACTCACCGCCAAGCCCACCGCTGCGGCGGTGAGCAGTGGGGCAAGCAGGAGCGGTAGCCGCACGCGCCAAAACGCTCGGCGGCGAGAAACGCCTAATGATTGGGCCATGTAGAGCCAGCGCGGATCCAAGCGGCGATAGGCTTCCGCCAGCGAAAGATACACATAAGGCAATACGAACAGCAGGTGGCCCGCTACCACCAGCGCCAGTTGGGGGCGAATGCCCAGGCGCTCGGCGGCCACCACCAAACCGTATAAAAATGCGATTTGCGGGACTAAAAGCGGTAAATAGAGCAGCCAGAGCGAGCGAGTAGGGTGACGCTGCTGGCACTGCTCGTTTTCGAGCGTGGCGACGACCAGCACGGCCGCCACGCCGGTCGAAAGCAGGGCAATGAGTGCGGTATGGGCCAGTGGGCCAGCCAGCATGCTGACACTGCGCTGCCAGTGGTCGACGGTAAGCGACTGCGGTAGCAGCTCAGGAAAACGCCAGAACCCGGCCACCGAGAAGAGCCCAAGCCCCGCCAGCGAGGCCAGCGCGGCGGCGCTTGCCAGAGCAAGCCCTACGCGTCCGAACACACGAACGGCGGCGTCTCCCCGCGTGCGCTCGCCATTGATCAACCAGCGCTGGCCCAGCCTGCGGGCCAGCTGCTCCAACAGCCACCAGCTCAGCAGCGCGGCCAGCGTTACGCCCAGCTGCAGTACTGCCGCCGCCGACGCCATGAAGCGACGGGTGAGGTCGGGGTCGCTAAACCAACCAAGAATCGAGACGCTCAAAGTGGGCGGCAAGCGTGGCCCCAAAATCAGCGCCATATCCACCACGGAGGTCGCATAAGCAATCACTGCATACACCGGTAGGCGGATGAGTGGATAGAGCGACGGCAGCACCCCTTTGAGCCAAGCAACCGTGGGCGAGTAGCCCAACGATCGTGCCAGCCGCAGGCGCTGCTCGGCCTGGAGCTGAGGCAGTGCCGCGAGGCTCATTAGCAGCAGAAAGGGCGCTTCCTTCAAGACGAGGCCAAGCGTGAGCGCAAGCCCCCACGGATCGTTGACGATCAGCGCATCGGGGGGCGCCTCCCAGCCGGAGAGCCACGGGGAGATCAGTCGTGCCATCAGCCCAGAAGGCGCAATCAGAAAAGCAAAGCCAAACGCCACCGCCGCGTGGGGAATCGCCAGCAAAGGTGACACTAACCGGCGCAGGCTGCGGTCCAGCCAAGTGCCTTGGCTGGCAGCTAAAAACAGCACGACGATGAGCAGCGCTAACGCCGTACTGGCCAGGCCGCTGGCAAAACTCACCGCCACCGAGCGGCCAAGCCCCGGCTGTGCGAAAAGCATTTGCCAAGCAAAGAGGTTGGCCTGATCGCTCCCCAGTACCGGCAAGTAGCCAAAGGCGGGCAGTAGTACCATGCCAAGCCCCGCGGTGACGGGTATCACCAGCAGGGCAATGATCACGATCGGCGCTAGCCGTAGCATGGTTCAGTGAGTCGCACGCGACGAGGAGGAGTGCGCTTAGTTGACACCGTAACGCTCGAGCCAAGCATCCTGTAGGGCGTTCATCCAGCTAGGATGGGGTTCTGCCAGGGTGTTGGATAGCGCATCGACCGGCAGCGCCGAGGGATGATGGTCACCCTGCTCGAAGAGTGCCTGGTCGCTTGGCTCGAGCTGCTGAATGGCCAGCACGCTGCGGTCGCCCCACATGCTGAGCGACTGCTTCTGGGCCTGCGCTTCCGGGGAGAGTAAGAAGTTGGCTAGCGCCATCGCGCCCGCTTTATGCGGCGAGTTGTAGGGAATGGCTACGAAGTGCACGTTGCCTAGGGTGCCGCCTTCGAGTACGTAGCTGCGCACGCTTTGCGGCAGTTCATACTCCATCACCGCTACGGCAGCGTCGGTGGGGTAGAACGAGAAAGCCAGGCTAAGCTCACCGTCGCTCATCAGCGTACGAAGGTTGGGGCCGGAATCGGGAAAGCTGCGTCCACTGCGCCAGAGATGTGGGTGCAATTCGTCCAAGTAGGCCCACAGCGGCGCGGTGATCTCTTCGAATGTGGTCTCGTCGACAGGGGCATAGAGCGCGTCAGCTTGGTCGGTGAGCTCGATCAGCGCCTGTTTTAGGAACGTACTGCCGGTAAAGTCGGGGATACGCGGATAGCTGAACTGTCCAGGATTCGCTCTGGCCCAGGTGAGTAATTCCTCGATGCTTTGGGGCGGCGTATCGGTTTGGGCGCTGTCGTAGTAGAAGGTGATTTGCGCCTTTCCCCAGGGGGACTCGTAGCCTTCGGTGGGTAGAGTGAAGTCGGTGACGACTTCGGGATTCTCGTCAGGATAGGTAAGAGCGAAGTTCGGCAGCGACGCCGCAAAAGGCCCAAACAGCAGGTCTTGCTCACGCATGGCGGCGAAGTTTTCGCCGTTGATCCAAATCAAGTCGATGCTGCCATCGCTATCGTTGCCCGCCTGCTGTTCACCCAGCACCCGTGCCACGGCGCTGCTGGTATCGTCGAGCTTCACGTGCTCTACGCGAACGCCGTAGCTCTCCTGCATCTGCTCTGCGACCCAGGCAATATAGCGGTTGGTGCGCGCATCGCCGCCCCAGGCATTCCAGTACACGGTTTGGCCGTCGGCGGCGTCCAGTACGCTCTCCCACTCTTGCGGGTCGGGCGTGGCAACCGCAGGCGCGGCTAGGCTTATCAGAGCAAACGCCACGGCGGTGGCCAGAGCAGAGCGTGGTTTCATCGCACACCTCATCAAATCAGTTGGTTATAGAGCGGTTTGTAGGCACTGAAGTTCACTGTGAACATGGTCGATAATGGGCAGTGAGAGGTAGTGTTCCACGCGGTCGCGCACGTGGTCGATCACGGCGGCATCGGTGAGCTCCGCCGACCAATCCTCTCCCCGGCGCTCGCTATCCTGGCGTTGCAGGTGCTGAGCGCGCCACTTGGCACACCACGTCAGCGACCATAGCCACGTCGCGCGCCGACAGGCAATTAGCGTATTCACGCTGGGAAGCACGATATCAGGCGTGGCGGCCATGGCCGTCTGCCAGCGGCGATAGAACGCAATGACCTCGTCCAAGCTGAGCACCGCCTGGCTGTTAAGGTCCCAGGTGGTCGAGGTGTAGAGTGAGGTATGGGCTAAATCGATGCCCGGCAGTCCGTAGCGGCATTTTTCGAGATCGACGAGTATGGCGCGCCCCTGGTCCGTGACCAAAAAATTGCCGGGGTGGGTATCGAAGCTGATCAGCGTAGCGGCGGCGTCATCCAGCGTGCTGGGCAGTAAATCCAGCTCCTGTTGAATACGCAGATGAATGCTGCTGGGAAGCTGGGCGTCGTCGAGCCATTTTGCCTGCAGAGACACTTCTTCCACCATGGCTTGCCAAGGGGCTGTAGGGGCCAGTAACGGCGGGCGGTGGCGAGGCAGCGGCTGGCGGTGCAGGCTGGCGAGGGTGTCGGCAATGGCAGGCAGGTCCTGGGGAAGTTCGGCCAAGCGCCCGCGAATTGCCTCGACCAGCAGCGCGCCGCGTGGTAGCGACTCGCTGGGCGGTAGTACGCCCTGCAACCGAGGCGTATGTCCGCCTTGGCTGGCCCGTTCATAGCAGGCGGCTTGATAGGCCAAGTTCTCTTCTGGCGGCAGATTCATCTGGCTCTGTTTGGGCAGCCGAGCCACCCAGTCATCGGCGTCTCGGTGGATCCACACGTGGTCGTGTGCTAGGCCCGTATCCGCCATGGGCGTCAGCGAACGGTAGTCGATCTTTGCTTGCTGCAGCGTACTGCCCAATGCCTTCAGGCGCGCCTCAGAGAGTGTCGGCATAAAGCGTTCCGTGTGATTGACGAGAGGTCATGTCATGAATGGTCGACGCGTGCGACTGTCAGTCAGTGACAGCATGACGTTTAACCTTACACGGTTCGTCATAAAAAACGATGGCCATGCAGGTCGTCGCGTGAAAAAGGCGATGTAGATACGACAACGGCACCCAGTAGGTGCCGTTGTGAGACTGTCATGAGCGGGGGATTACATCGCGGCAATCTTCGCTTGCTGCTCTTCCAACAACTTTTTGGCGGACTGGTACTCTGCCAGTTTGCCGCGCTCCTTCTCGATCACGGCGTCGGGGGCTTTGGCAATGAAACCTTCGTTGCTCAGTTTCTTCTCGATACCGCCGATGAGCTTATCCTGCTTCTCGATCTCTTTGGCGAGGCGGGCAAGCTCCGCGTCTTTATCGATCAGGTCTGCCATCGGTACCAACACTTCCATATCGCCGACCAGCTGGGTGGCCGAAAGAGGGGCGTCTTCTGGGTTGGCCAGCCACGTCACGCTTTCCAGTTTCGCCAGCTTGGCCAGGAAGCGGCGGTTCTGCTCCAGGCGCTCGGCGTCCTCGGGCTTGCCTTTGGTCAGCAGCACGTCCAGCGGCTTACCAGGGGCGATGTTCATCTCGGCGCGGATGTTGCGCACGGCGATGATCACGCCTTTCAGCCATTCGATGTCGCGGGTGGCCTGCTCGTCGATCTTGCTATCGTCGGCTTCCGGCCACGCCTGGTGCATGATGGAGGCGCCGTCGCCCATGTAGGTGCCCGTCAGGGGAGCCACCCGCTGCCAGATCTCTTCCGAAATGTAGGGCATCATCGGGTGGGCCAGGCGCAGAATGGTTTCCAGTACCCGCACCAGGGTGCGGCGGGTGCCGCGTTTGGCTCTATCGCTGGCCGCCTCGTCCCAGAGGACCGGCTTGGAAAGCTCCAGGTACCAGTCGCAGTACTCGTTCCAGACGAACTCGTAAAGTGCCTGGGACGCGTGGTCGAAGCGGTACTCGTCCATGGCTTTGGTGACCTGCGCTTCGGTTTTCTGTAGCTGGGAGATAATCCAGCGGTCCGCCAGCGAGAGCTCCACTTCTTCTCCCAAGGCGCCACAGTCCTCGCCTTCGGCGTTCATTAGCACGTAGCGTGAGGCGTTCCAGAGCTTGTTACAGAAGTTGCGATAGCCATCCAGGCGGTTCATATCGAACTTGATATCGCGACCGGTAGTGGCTTGCGATAAGAAGGTAAAGCGCAGTGCATCGGTGCCGTGGGCTTCGATACCGTCTTTGAACTCTTCTTTGGTGGCTTTGGCAATCGCCTTGGCCTTTTGGGGCTGCATCATGTTGCCGGTGCGTTTTTCCAGCAGGTCATCCAGCGTTATGCCATCGATCAGGTCGATGGGGTCCAGCACGTTGCCCTTGGATTTGGACATCTTCTGACCCTGTCCGTCGCGCACCAGGCCGTGGACGTAGACGGTCTTGAAGGGAACTTCACCGGTAAATTTCAGCGTCATCATGATCATCCGGGCGACCCAGAAGAAGATGATGTCGAAACCCGTCACCAGCACGCTGGAGGGGTGGAAGGTTTCCAGCTCCGGGGTTTTTTCCGGCCAGCCCAGGGTGCCAAACGTCCATAGGCCCGAGCTGAACCAGGTGTCCAGCACGTCTTCGTCCTGGGTCAGCACCACGTCAGCGCCCAGGCCATGCTTCTCGCGGGCTTCCTCTTCACTGCGAGCCACATACACGTTGCCGTCGGCATCGTACCAAGCCGGAATGCGGTGGCCCCACCACAGCTGGCGAGAGATACACCAGTCCTGTAGGTCGTGCATCCAGGCGAAGTACATGTTCTCGTAGTTCTTCGGCACGAACTGAATGTCGCCTTTCTCCACCGCTTCGATGGCGGGCTTGGAGAGGCTCTCCACGGCCACGAACCACTGATCGGTGAGCAGCGGTTCGATGACATCGCCGGAGCGGTCGCCGTAGGGCAGGGTGTTGTTGACGCTCTCTACCTGAACCAGCAGGCCGAGGGCCTCCATGTCGGCGACGATCTGTTGGCGCGCTTCGAAACGATCCAAACCCGCGTATTTGGCTGGCAGGGTGGCGTCTTCATCGGGCTGCGGCTGACCTTTCAGGTCGAAAATTTCCGCCTGCTCGAGGATCGTCGCATCTTTGGTGAATACGTTGATCAGCAGGTGGTTCTGACGCTTGCCGACTTCGTAGTCGTTGAAGTCGTGGGCCGGAGTGATCTTCACGCAGCCGGAGCCTTTCTCCATATCGGCGTGCTCGTCCGCCACGATGGGGATACGGCGGCCTACCAGCGGCAGCTCGATGAACTTGCCGACCAGGGAAGCATAGCGCGCATCCTCCGGGTTGACGGCCACGCCGGTATCGCCCAGCAGGGTTTCCGGGCGGGTGGTGGCGACCACCACGTAATCCTTGCCGTCGTCGGTCTTGACGCCGTCGGCCAGCGGGTAGCGGAAGTGCCAGAAGCTGCCCTGCTGCTCTTTGTTTTCCACTTCCAGGTCGGAAATGGCGGTGTGTAGCGTCGGATCCCAGTTCACCAAGCGCTTGCCGCGATAGATGAGCTTCTCTTCATGGAGGCGCACGAAGACTTCTTGAACCGCTTTATAGAAGCCGTCGTCCATGGTGAAGCGCTCGCGGCTCCAGTCGACGCTGGCGCCCATGCGGCGCAGCTGTCGGGTAATGTGGCCGCCGGACTCTTCCTTCCACTCCCACACTTTTTCGATGAACGCCTCGCGGCCGAGGTCGTGACGGGTCTTGCCCTCCTCGGCGGCGACCTTGCGCTCGACCAGCATCTGGGTGGCTATCCCGGCGTGGTCGGTGCCTACCTGCCACAGGGTGTTGTTGCCCTGCATCCGCTTCCAGCGCGTCAGGGTATCCATGATGGTGTCCTGGAACGCGTGGCCCATATGTAGGCTGCCGGTGACGTTGGGCGGCGGAATCATGATCGAAAAGGGCTTGCCGCGGCCAGATGGGGCGAAGCGGTTATCGGCTTCCCAGCGTTCGTACCAGCGGGTTTCGATCTGTTCGGGTTGGTAGGTCTTTTCCATGGGGAGTCGGCTCACGGCTTGCAAAAAATGGTGGCAAGTATAGCGCGAACGCCCTGCGCTCGTCAGGGGCGTTGCGCTTTGCTCGTATGGGCGCTCGATTCGGTGATCAGTCGCGCAGGGCGCGGTCGCGAACTTTTACCACCGGCTCCATCAGGTAATCCAACACGCTGCGCTTGCCGCTGAGAATGTCGATCTCTGCCACCATGCCGGGCATGATATCCAACGGCTGGTTATCGGCGTCGTAGAGATAACCGTCGGTACGCACTTCCACGGGGTACATCAGCTCGCCGCTTTCCGGCATTTCTACCGCGTCGGCGGCGATGGTGACCAACTCGCCGTCCAAGCCGCCGTAGCGGGCAAAATCGTAGGCGGTCAATTTTACTTTGACCGGCTGGCCGGGGTAGAGAAAGGCGATATCGGACGGACGAATATGCGCTTCTACTACCAGGGCATCATCGGCAGGCACCACTTCCACCAGCGGCTCGCCAGAGCCTGCCACGCCGCCCACCGTACTGATGTGTACTTGATTGACCACGCCGTCTACCGGCGAGCGAATCGTGGTGCGGGCGACTTGGTCCGCGCGTCCCGGCAGGGTTTTTTGCAGCTCAGCGACTTGTGAAGTCGCTTCGGCCAGCTGGGCTAACGCATCGGCCTCGAAGGCGTTGCGTGCTGCCACTTTGCGATCTTCGATTTCCGCAATGGACGCCTCGGCGCGCGCCACTGCGCTCTGCTGACGGGCCACTTCACCCCGCAGCTCGTTGAGCGATTGGCGTACCCGCAGTAGCGAGGTTTCCGGTTCGATGCCGCGCTGGGCCAGCGGTTGGATGATCGCCAGCTCCTGCTCGGCTAGCTGGACGCCGGAGCGTGCCGTGCTAAGGGCGGCTTCCAGCTCCGCTGTCTCTTGGCGCCGCTGGTAGCCCTGCTGCTCCAGCACCTGTAGCTCTGCGTTTAGCTCTAGTTGGCGGCCATGGAAAAGCCGCGTTTCACTGGCGGCCACGCTGGGGGCTGCTTGGCTCAGAGCGTCATCCAGCGCCAGCGGCGTCTGGTTGATTTCGGCCTCTAAGCGCTGGATACGCAGCTGGAGCGAACGCAGGCGCTGGAGGCTTTCCTCGTAGTCACCCTCGAGCGTACCACCGCTGAGCACCATGAGCGTATCGCCTTGGGCGACCGTATCGCCCCGGCGCACGTTGATCTCCGTGACCACGCCGCCCTCCAGACTTTCGACCACTTGCAAGCTGCGTGAGGGCACGACTTTGCCCTGGCCGCGGGTGACTTCATCGACTTCCGTGAGATACGCCCAAATGAAACCAATCAGAAGAAAGGCGATGATCGTGAGCAGTAGCAGGCTACTGCCGATGGGGCGCTTGGCACGTCCGTGACGTACGAAGTGCTCGAAATCCAGTTGAGAAGTAGGACGATTCACTGAGTGGTTCCTTCGCGCGGACGGTGGGGGGCGGCTTCCACAGGGCGCATGACCTGAGCTTTGGGGCCATCGGCCACGATCTGTCCCTGGTCGAGAATGACCACGCGATCCACCAGCTCCAACAGGCTGGTACGGTGGGTGACCACCACCAGCGTTTGTGCTGTGCTCGCGGCTTTCAAGCGCGCAATGACCTCTTTTTCGGTTTGGATGTCCATGGCGCTGGTGGGCTCATCCATCAGCAGAATGGGCGGCGCGCCCAGCAGGGCTCTGGCCAGACAGATCAGCTGGCGCTGACCGCCGGAAAGTCCCTCGCCGCGCTCGCCAATCGGCATGTCGTAGCCTTTCGGGTGGCGGGCAATGAAGTCATGGGCTCCGGCAAGTTTCGCGGCGTTGAGAATCTGCTCATCGGTGGGGTGGTGGGCTCCAATGGCAATGTTTTGCCGCACGGTGCCGGAGAAGAGCCAGGCTTCTTGTAGAACGCTGCCAATGTTGTGGCGTAAATCCGCAGGGTCGATTTGGCGAAGGTCGGTATCGTCGACCAGCACGGCACCCTGTTCCGGTGGGTAAATGCCCAGCAGCAGACGTGCCAGCGTACTCTTGCCGGAGCCGACGCGGCCAAGCAGGGCGACTTTCTCGCCGGGCTCGATGGTCAGGTTGATATTCGCCAGCGCAGCGGTGGTTTGCTCGGGGTAGCGGAAGCTGACGTCCTGCAGGCGCAGCTTGCCTTCCAGCGTGGGACGGCTGAGGTAGTGGCGGCCTGCCGGGCGCTCGGAGGGCATGTTCATCAGCTGGTCGAGCGCGCGGTAGGAGGTACGCGCTTGGTTGATGCGGGTCATGGTTTGCGCCAGCTGTGCCAGCGGCGCCAGCGCGCGCCCAGTGAGAATGACGCAGGCAATCATGGCCCCCATGGAGATCGTGCCAGCGCCCACCAGAAAGACCCCGTACACCACGATGCTCACTTGGGCGGCCTGCTGGGCAAAGGCGGTGGCGTTGAGGGCGAACTGCTGAATCGCGCGACCTTGACGCCCTACAGCCGACTGCTGGTGCACGCTCTCTTCCCAACGTTTGCGAATCATCGGTGCTGCGCCGCTGGCCTTGATGGTCTCCAAGCCAGCAACGGCCTCGATCAACACGCCCTGCTTGGAGCGGCTCTCTTCAAAGGCTTGACCAGAAAGACGTTTGAGAAACGGTTGAACGGCGATGCCGATCAGCAATACGAGGGGAACGGCGATCATCGGGATGAGGGCCAGCGGCCCGCCGATCAGATAAATCACGCCAATGAATAGCAGGATGAACGGTAAATCGACGATGGCGACCAGCGACGCCGAGGCGAAGAAATCGCGCAGTGTCTCGAACTCTCTGAGGGTATTGGCAAAGCCGCCGGTGGAGCCGCGCTTGGCGCTCATTTGCAGGTTGAGCACGTGATCAAAGATACGTCGACCCATACGCAAGTCCGCCTCCTGGCCAGCCCGTTCGATAAACAGCTGGCGCAGGGTTTTTACCGCAAAATCGAACAGCAGGGCGATACTCACACCGATGGTGAGCGCCACCAGCGATTCAACCGCTTCATTGGGTAGTACGCGGTCATACACCACCATGATGAACAGCGACGTGGCCAGGCCTAAAAAGTTGGTGAGCGCGGCGGCAATCACCACTTGGGTATACACCCAGCGATTCGAGGAGAGCGCACTCCAGAACCAGTGGCCGCCTTGAATGGCCGGTTCGCTATTCAAACTGACCGGACGGTAGCGGGCGCGTACGGCAATCAGGTGGCCGATATACGCCTCTTCCAGGGCGCTTACATGGGTTTCGACGGGCTGTTTACCCAAGGCCGGATCAAACAGCGCGAAGCGATTGTCATCGATACGCTCGATGAGGACCACCGCGCGGCCATTTTTCAGCAGCGCCACTGCAGGCAGCAGCGAGTTACCCAGCGTGGCGAGAGGATGCTCGCCCAGTGCGGCGACCATACCATGGCGTTCGGCGGCATCAATGAAGCCATCGGGTGTCAGTGGGGATTCGTTGCCTACTCGGTGAGCACGCACGGCGGCTTCGGAAACGGGCAGCGCTAGATGGGCGGCCACGAAGGTCAAGCACTGCTCAAGATCGTCCTGATAGGGGTTAGCGGCGTTCAAGGTGAATCTCCATCACATCCAGCAGTTCACCAGTGACCGCGAGCTGCTGGAAAGCGGCCTGCTCCCAGCGCACCCGGCGGTTGATCAGCTCCAGCGCGGTTTGAAATAGGTCGCGCTGGGCGTCGAGCAAGTCATTGATGCTGCTGCGGCCAACGGCAAACTGGTCGCGATAGGCCAGTAGGGCCTCCTCTTCGGCGGCGAGCGTGGCGGTTTGCGCTTCCAGCTCCGCACGACGGGTGCGGGTATCGGTGTAGGCCGAGCGGACTTCGCGCTCTAACTCACGGCGCAGCGCTTGCTGCTCGTACTGGCTCTGCTGCTGGCGTTCGACCGCTTGAGCAACCCGCGAGGAGGTGGCGCCGCCGCTGTAGGGGGTGTAGTCGACGTTGAAAAGTAGCGCGACGTCGTTATCGGATTCGTTGAAATCGTTCACATCGAACTGACGGCCCTCGACCGCCACGCTTAGGCTGGGCAGGCGGGCATTACGGGTGGCCTGGGCCTCGGCATCGCTGGCTTCACTGGTGAGCGTTTGGCTGCGCAGCGCGGCGTTTTGCGCCAGCGCTCTGTCCAACAGGCGGTCTGCGTTGGCATCGCTCAATAGCGCGGCACCCTGGGGCAGCGCCAGTACATCCGGCGTGGAGAAAAACGCTTCCTGATACACGTTGATCGCTCGGGCCAGCTCGCCCTCCAGTGTGACCAAGCGTGATTCGGCGTCGCTCAAGCGGCTTTGCGCGCGCAGTACGTCGGCCCGCGAGCCAGCGCCCGCCTCACGGCGTAGGCTCACGTCTTCAAAAATACGCTGGTGCTGCTCAAGATTATGCTCGGCCAGCTGGCGCTGGGCGGTCAAGCGGGCCACATCCAGGTAAGCGTTCACCGCGTAGAGGACTTCCTCTTCAACGCTAGATTGGGACTGCCAAAACGCCGCTTCTGCGCTGAGATCGGCGGCGCGAACGCGTTCGCGACTCGCGCCGAAATCCAGCAGTAGCTGGCTCAGCGTGACCACGGCATCGACGCGCGAGCCGCGATCGGGCAGTGATTCAGTACGCTGGAGGTCGTTGCGGTACTCGAGGCCTGCGTTCACCTGCGGGCGGCGCACCGCGCGCACTTCGTCAATGCGCAGCACGGATTCCCGCTCTCGAGAGCGCTGAGCCAGAATGCCGGGCTGCTGCTCGATGGCTTGCTGAATTTTTTCACGTAACGCGATCAGCGCCATAGAACTGCCTGTCGCCTCACTGGCTTGCCATCGAAAGCGGTCGAGGAGCTCTTGGAGCTCGGGCGAAAACGCCGGGCCATCCAGAGAGGAAGCGGGCAAGGCGGCCGTCTCGGCCAGTGGCTCCTCCAGCACGGGTTGCGCCATCAGTGGTGGGCTGACCAGCAGTAGGCCGAGTATGAGCGACCTGGTTACGTTCACATTCATTATCGTTCCTGAAGAGCATCGGTACTTAGCGCGTTTAGGTAGCGCTCGGCCAGTCATATTCGGCTTCGCTGCTCAGCGCTTCTTGCCATTGGGCAAGGGGATCTGAGGAGTGCGTCGACGGCTCTGCCGTCGCCTTACGTTGCCGATAGAGCTGCAAATGGCCAAGCTGCTGTTGCGATTGCAACAGAGCGTACACCAAAGGAACGGCGCCCAATTGCCAGAAAAGCCCTATTTGTTTGGCAGAAAGGGCCTGCCAAGCGCGCTCGTCGATTTGATACAGCGGTGCGCTGCCTTGATAGCCGTGGGGCTGCCAGGGCGTCAGCAGTGCCGACTTGGATAGCGCGGAAATACGCGTGGAAAGCCGCTGACAGCCTTGCTCACGCTGCTGTAGAAATGCCAGCACTTGGGCGGGAAAGCGGGCAAGCTCCCCGTGCTGGTTGAAAAAAGGCTCGGCATCCAGGCGCTCGACGACATAGGGCGAGTGCTGGTCGATGCACAGTCTACCGGGATAGTCAGGGTGCAGCCCAAACGGGTGGCTGCGCAGCGCGGCAGGCACGTAGGCGGCCCGAAAGCGGCCTTGGTCATCCACCAGAAGGTTCTGACCATCTTCCAGTCCCAGCAGCGCAACAGCATGCCAACCTGCGCCAGTGTCCGCCAGCGCGATGGGAAAGTTAGCCGCCGCATGGCGCAGCTCAGCGTCTGCCAATGCGACTTGGGTAGTGGTTTGCGCAAAGTGGTAGGCGGTAAAACGCTGCCACATTAAACCGCCGTGGTGCTCTGGGTTGAGCGGCACCCACTGGGCAGCGTGATTCATGGCGACAACCTTCTGTGATCGGGCGTTGAGGGGTAATAAACGGTAAGGCACCTTACCAAACGTCGCTTCTACCGTCAGCGGGTGATCAGTCTACGCATCGTGATGAGGCCAATGATCGGCCCAGGCAGCAGCCACCAAATCACCCAAGGCCCCTGGTTTGCCCATAGTGCCGTGACCAGCGCAATGGAGGGAATCGTCAGGCCAAAGCCAATCGCATTCATCATGGCCAGCGCGGCGCCCAGTCGCTCTGGCGGTGCGCTGGCAGACGCCAGGGCGGAGAACTGCGCCGAGTCGGCGATCACACTCACGCCCCAGAGGGCAAGCAGGGCCAACAGCAGCCAGGGCGACAGGCCGCCTAGCAGCGGATAGGCAAGGCACAGCGTGCCAGAGACCGCCAGTGCGATAAACGCGACCCGTGCGCTACCGATGCGTCGGCTCCACCGGCCTGCCATTACGCAGCCGGGAAGCCCCAAGGCGATGACCGCGAAGCTTAGCCACGGCTGCAAGCCCGGGGCCGCGCCCAAGCGCTCCAACTCCCTGGCGGCTAAAAAGGGCACCAGCGCCCAGAGGGCGTAAAGCTCCCAGCAGTGGCCAAAATAGCCTAGCGCGGCGGCGCGAAAATCTTTCTGCTTGAACGCAGCGAGCCCTGCCCAGGGCCGCCCCCCGCTTGCCTTGGCTGGCAGGTGAGGCCCCACGCCTAGTTGGAAAATCATCAGTGCCGCCAGCAGGCCAAGGGCAGAGGCCAACAGCAGCGGCCACTGCCAAGGCAGGTGCAGGGTGAGCCCGCGTAGCAGGTGCGGCGAGGCGATGCCCAGCGTCAGCATGCCGACCAACCAGCCAAGCGCCGAGCCTGCGTGGGTGGGTGTCCAGCTCACCACCAGCTTCATGCCCAGCGGATAGATGCCCGCAAGACACAGCCCGACCAAAAAGCGCGCCCCTGCCGCCAACGTGACGTTATCCGCCACGCTGATAAACGCCGCGTTAATCAGCGCACCAAGCACGGCAGACATCGCAAACAGATGGCTGGCGCGCACTCGGTCGGCCAAGCCGGTGGTGGCAATCAGCAACGTGCCGGTAATGAACCCCGCCTGCACGGCGATAGTCAGCAGCCCTAGGTCGCTTTCGCTAAGCCCCACGGCGTCCTGCAGCGCTAAACCCACGCCGTTCACGCTAAACCAGAGCGAGGTGCCGAACAGTTGGGCAATGACGATGACCGCTAGCGGCGTGCGGGCTAACAAGGTATGGGAAAGCATCGGCAGTCTCATCCATTGAGTTGTTGTTATGGAGGGCTTTTAGGTCGTTGGACACTTATCCCAATTTATGCGGTACGACCTCATGCCCCAGCGCCTTGTAGCGTTGCCAGCAGGCACGCTTGGCGACCAGAACCTGCTGGTGCTGGTTGATGATTTCCGCGACGCGGGCGTAACGCTCGACCCCGTCGGGAATGTCAGGGTGAAGATTCAGCAGGGCGGTGTCTGCCTGCGGGCTGGGCAGGGTTTGCCAGCCAAGGGTAATGGGCACGCTGTCAGCCCATTCGCTGTCTTCCAGCGCGTGGGGAAGATAGGCGTCCTCGCGAAACTGCCACAGCGCGTCGTCGGCCTGTTCGGCCAGCGCTTTGTCTTCGCAGTGCAGGTGCAGCCGATAGCCCTTGCGGTGGATGGTCTCGGCGAGCTTACAGGCGAACTGCAGGCGGGCTTCTAGGGTGGTGTCGGGCAGAATATAAAAATCGATGCGTGCCATGGTGGCTCCAGCGGTGTCAACGCGCCTGGCAACCTAGCCGCCACGGTGCGAGTGGCGGCTAGGTTTGTAACGCTAGGGTATTATACCAAGCGGGTCAGCCAGCCGTACTTGTCATCACTGCGGCCGTATTGAAGGTCGAGCAACGTCTTGCGGATGCGTTTGGCCACTTCATTGTTGCCATCGCCCTGCAAACGAATGCGCTCGTTCTCCGTGACCAGCTCACCCACCGGCGTGATGACCGCTGCCGTGCCACAGGCGAAGACTTCGGTAATTTCGCCGGAGGCGGCACCTTCGCGCCACTCGTCGATGCTGATCGCGCGCTCTTCCGGTGTCAGTCCCGCGTCTTTGGCCAGGGTCAGGACGGAATTACGCGTCACGCCTTCCAGAATGGTATCGGTCAAGCGCGGCGTGACGATGCGGCCGTCTTTGTAGACGAAGAACAGGTTCATGCCGCCCAGCTCTTCGATCCACTTGTTTTCTGCCGCGTCGAGGAAGGCAACCTGGCTGCAGCCGTTGGCAGCGGCCTCTTTTTGGGCGGCCAGCGAGGCGGCGTAGTTGCCCCCGCACTTGGCAAAGCCAGTGCCGCCGGGGGCCGCACGTTTGTAGTGGGAGGAGAGCCAGATAGAGACCGGCTCGATGCCGCCTTTGAAGTAGGCCGCCGCCGGGGAGGCGATCACGTAGTAGTCGACTTCATGTGCCGGGCGTACGCCAAGAAAAGCCTCGGAGGCGATCATGAACGGGCGTAGGTAGAGGCTGCACTCGTCGGCGTCGCTGGCGGGCGTGGGCACCCAGGCGTGGTCTTGCGCCAGCAGCGCTTTCAGCGAGCCGATGAAGTCCTCATCCGACAGCTCGGGCAGCGCTAAGCGGCGGGCGCTACGGCGGAAACGCTCGGCGTTTTTCTCTGGGCGGAAGGTCCAGATAGAGCCATCCGCATGGCGGTACGCCTTGATGCCCTCGAAAATTTCCTGGCCGTAGTGCAGCACGGAAGCGGCGGGATCAAGGGTCAGCGGGCCGTAGGGGCGCACTTGGTGGCCGTGCCAATCGGCATCGACGGTCCAGCGCACGTGGGCCATATGGTCAGTGAAATGTTTACCGAAACCTGGATTTTGCAGAACGTTGTCGCGGATCTCATCGGCCATCGGCTGGTTGGACGGCAGGATCTCAAAGCGTGTTTCTAATTGGGCATCTGAAGCTGTGGGCACGGCGTGTTCTCTCCGCTAGAGCCAAGCCCCGAAGGGCATCTATTAAGCGTATCGTTTGGACAGCGTGTGCCAGCCTTTCCAGGGCACACGCTCATGCGTTCAGGTTTAACGGTTGCGTCAACGAAAGGCAACCATTGTTGGCCGGTTTCTGGGATTAGGCCTCGCCATTTTCGACTTGGGCGTCGGCTTCACGGTCCAAAAGGTACTGGGTGAGCAGGCCCACTGGGCGGCCGGTGGCGCCTTTCTGCTTGCCGGAGTGCCACGCCGTACCTGCGATATCCAGGTGCGCCCAGGGGAAGTGGTCGGCAAAGCGCGATAGGAAACACGCGGCCGTGATGGTGCCGGCCGGTCGGCCACCGATGTTGGCCAAATCGGCGAAGTTGGAGTCCAACTGCTCCTGGTACTCATCCCACAGTGGCAGATGCCATGCCCGGTCCCAGGCGGTTTCACCGGCCTCTAACAGGTCGAGGGCGAGATCGTCGTCGTTGGAGAGCAGGCCCGTGGCGTGGTGGCCCAGGGCGATGATGGCCGCGCCCGTCAAGGTGGCGATATCCACCACGCTGGCGGGGGTGAATCGCTCGGCGTAGGTGAGCGCGTCGCACAGTACTAAACGGCCTTCGGCATCGGTGTTGAGCACTTCCACCGTCAGGCCTTTGAGCGTTTTGATAATGTCGCCCGGCTTGGTGGCGGCACCATCAGGCATGTTCTCGGCGGCGGCAACGATAAACACGGCGTTGAGCTTGGGCTTGATCGCCAATATGGCGTTGACCGTGCCAAACACGCTGGCCGCGCCGCCCATATCGAATTTCATCTCATCCATGCCCTCGTCGGGCTTCAGCGAAATACCGCCGGTATCGAACGTGATGCCTTTACCGATCAATACATGGGGAGCTTCATCGGGGTCGTCGGCGCCCTGGTACTTCATCACGATGAGGCGCGACGGCTCGGCGCTGCCGCGGCCAACGGATAGCAGCGAGTGGGCGCCAAGGGCTTCAAGTGCCTCTTCGTCTAGGATGTCGACGGCCAGCGCGCCTTGGGAATCGCGTCCCAGCGCTTGGGCCTGCTCGGCGAGGTAGCGCGGCGTACATACATTGCCCGGCAGATTGCCCAGCGTACGGGTGACGTTGATGCCTTGGCCAATGGCAATGCCGAGTGCGGCCCCCTGTTTGGCGAGCGGCGCATCATTGGCATCGCTGACGATCAGCGTCAGTTTGGCAAGGCTCGGCGCTTTGGCTGGCGACGACTTGAACTGATCGAAGCGGTAAATAGCACGCTCGGCGGCCTCGAGGGTCTTGCGCGCTTTCCAAACGGCGTCTCGATCATCGATCAGTACGTCGGTAAAGGTGACGCTGGCTTCGTCCACGGGCAGTTTGATCAGCGCTGCCATGGCGGTGTCGAGGGCTTTAATAAAAGCGGCTTCCTGGCATTTATCGCGCTCGCCCAAACCCACTAGCAGAATACGCTCCGCCCCTAGCCCCGGTGCAAACGGCACGAGCTGCACGTTGCCCAGTGCGGCGTCGAAGTCGCCGCGCTCCAACAGTTGGCCGATCAAGCGCTCGCTGGCGTCGTCTAATTTGGCCACGGCAGGCAGTAAGTCGCTACCTTTATAGACAGGGAGAACGAGGCAAGCCGTTTCGGCTTTGGCGGGGTTTGCGGTCTGAACGGAAAATTCCATGACGTCTCCAACAAGACAAGCAACGAGTGATTCGGGATAATGCCCCGTTATTTAGTGTTTGCTACCAGTTTGATTAGTGTACCCAAGCCATGGGCGCATTGCATGGCCACCTGCACCACTAGTCGGAGAGCGCGTTGATTCTATTCCGGTACTTAACTCGTGAAGTGTTACTGACCATGTCTGCCGTGGCGGGCATCCTGCTGCTGGTTATCATGGGTAGCCGCTTTATCCGCTATTTTTCGGATGCTGCCGAGGGGGATTTCCCGGTCACGATACTCGGCAGCCTGATGCTGTTTCACTTGCCCGGCTTCATGGAGCTGATCCTGCCGCTGTCGTTTTTTCTCGGCATTCTGTTGGCCTATGGGCAGCTCTATATGAACAGCGAAATTACCGTGATGGTGGCGTGTGGCATGAGTCCGACGCGACTGTTTCGCGTGACGCTACTACCCGCTACGGTAGTGGCCGTGCTGGTCGGTCTTTGCAGCCTATGGTTGACGCCTGCGGGGGCACTGCAAACCGAGGCGACCCTGGAAGAGCAGCGCAGCCGTTTGGACGTATCGGTGCTCGCGCCAGGACGCTTCCAGGATTTTGGCGGAGGGCGCACGGCTTACATTACCGATTTCAGCAGCGACGGCACTCAAATGCAGGAAGTGCTGGTGCACGAGCAGCCCATGGCGGGGGCAGAAAAAACGCATAGCTACATCACGCGCGCGGGATCGGGCTACCAGGAAACGAACGTCGATACCGGCAGCCGTTTTCTCATTTTGGAAGACGGCGAACGCTACGGCGTAACGCCCGGACGCCAGGATGCCGAGCGTTTGACCTTCGAGCGCTACACGTTGCGTTTGGGACTTAGCCGAGATCGCCAGGAGCTGGATTCGTTGGAGTACGCCACGACCGCCGAGCTGTGGCAAGATCCCGATCCCCGCGCTCAGGCACAATTTCAGTGGCGGGCAGGGTTGCCGCTCATGGTCTTCATCTTAGCGCTGTTGGCCCAGCCGCTGTCACGGGTAAACCCACGGCAAGGGCGCTTCGCCAAACTGTTGCCCGCTGTGTTTCTATACGTTGCCTATTTGAGTTTACTGCTTGCCGCTGTCGATGCGATTGGGAGTGGTTCTCTGGCCGTGGCGCTGGGTGTGTGGCCGGTGCATGCGCTGTTCTTGGGGCTCGGTGTGCTGCTGCTGTGGCACTCTCAACGAAAGGGAATGCGCTAATGCTGATCGCCATGGATCGAATGGATCGTTATATCGCCCGCAACGTCCTGGCTGCCATCGTGGTGGTGCAGTTCGTGCTGCTGGGGCTGGATATCACCATTGCCTATATCGGTGACTTAGGGGACACCCAGGGCGACTACAGCGCGCTGGACGTGTTGCTCTACTTGGGGATGCGACTCCCATGGCGCTTTTATCAGTACGCGCCGGTCGCCGTGCTGATTGGCGCGCTCATTGGCTTGGGCAGCATGGCCTCCAGCAACGAACTGACGGTCATGCGCGCTGCTGGCCGCTCGCTGGCGCGCATCGTTTGGGGCGTGATGAAGCCCGTGCTGCTAGTGGTCATCGTGGTGCTGCTGGTAGCGGAGTTCGTTAGCCCCAAAACCGAGCAGTATGCCGAAGCGTGGCGATTGGAGCAGCGCCAAGGCGAGGGCGCCATGCTGACTACCCGCAGTGGCTGGCAGTTCGAAGGCGATAGCGTCTACCGCTTTGGGGCCATTCGAGCGGATAACGTGGTGCTGGACTTAACCCGCTACCGCTTCGACGAGCGCCGTCTCATCGAAGCGACCCATGCCAATCGTGCCCACTGGGAGGAGGGGGCATGGCAGCTGGAAGGCGTGACCATGACACGTATTTTCGATAACCGCACGGAGTCGGCGTATCAACCGAGTGCGGCATGGGAAACGGCGCTCACCCCGACCCAGTTGGAGCGGCTGCTACGTGACATCGAAAGCCAGGCGCCCAGCGAGCTATGGGCCTACGCCAATTTCCTCCAAAGCCAGAACCTTCAGGCAGACCAGCCGCTGCTCTATTTCTGGCAAAAGGTATTGATGCCGCTCACCATGGGGTCGCTCGTGCTGATTGCCGCCTCGTTCGTGTTTGGGCCACTGCGCTCGGTGGCAGCGGGTACGCGGGTGTTTTATGGCGTAGTGACCGGTCTGGTGTTCAAGTACGTGCAGGATTTGCTCGCCCCGGCGTCGACCATCTTTGGCTTTTCCCCTGTCTGGGCGGTGCTGGTGCCGACTCTTGCCTGTGCCGTGGTGGGGATCTATTTCTTACGCCGAAATGGCTAAAGGCCGCGCAGACGCACATCAGGAGAATAGAGCAGTGACGACGCGACGTTTTACCCAGTTGGATGACGTTTGGCCCGCCGGCATAGGTCGCCGATTGGGCGCCATGCTGTACGACGGTTTTTTGGTGACGGCCATCTGGATCGCCGTCACCGTGGCTCACTTGGCCTTTTTCCGCTTCGTGCTGGGTCAAACGGCAGAAGAGATCGGTACCACGGCCTTCGACATCTGGAGCCTGCGGCTCATGCTGCTGTTTTTCGTGACGCTGTTCTTCGTCTACTCCTGGCGTCGTGGAGGGATGACGCTAGGTATGCAGGCGTGGCGGCTGCGGGTGCAAACGCTGGATGGCCATGCGATCACGTTAAAGCAGAGCCTGATTCGCTGCGCGACCGCGTGGCTCTCGCTGGCGGCCTTCGGTATCGGTTATTGGTGGGTGCTGTTCGATGGGCAGCGAAGAAGCTGGCCAGACATTGCATCCAAGACCGAAACCGTGGTGCTTCCGAAAAAATAATGTTGGGCGTTTTTATTGAAAATAGCTCACCCGTCAACGGGTTATCATATGTCTCAATGGCCTTAAGGCGAATCGATACTAAAGAACAACGTTTTCTACTTGAAAAGATGTATGCGAATCATTTACATTCATCTCATGATTTTTATGAGGTGTCGCCATGTACGTGTGTGTGTGCAAGGGAGTAACCGATCATCAGATTCGCCAGCAGATTAGCGATGGAGCGCGCAGCTGGCGAGAAGTGCGCGAAGCCACTGGCTGCGGCACCCAGTGTGGCAAATGTGCCTGCTTCGCCAAATCCCTCACCCGTGAGGCCGTTCAGGCCGTACGCGCCGAGTCTGATATGAGTCTCGCTTACGCCGTATGACGCGAATCACTCTTGTTAGACTTATCGTTAGCAAATAACTGATTTTCTTGAATTTTTGTCGTCACGACTGATACTCTCGACAGCGTTGGGAGTTAGCCTTCTTATGGCCTATACTCCTTGATTAATGTAAGAGTACGCTGCAAAACAGTACGTTATTGATCAATACGCTAAAAAGGTGACGGCATGAAAGGCGATCCGAAAGTAATTCAGCATCTCAATATCGCGCTTGGCAACGAGCTCGTGGCGATCAACCAGTACTTTTTGCACGCCAAAATGTACAAAGACTGGGGCCTCAAAGTACTTGCTAAATGGGAGTACGATGAATCCATCGAAGAGATGCAGCACGCCGATAAACTGATCGAGCGCATTCTATTTTTGGAAGGTATCCCGAACCTTCAAGATCTCGGCAAGCTGCATATCGGTGAAAACGTCAAAGAGATGCTCGAGTGCGATTTGAAGATCGAGCACGACGGCCGCAACGACTACATTGAGGCCATCACCTACTGTGAGAGCGTCAAGGACTACGTGACCCGCGATTTGCTTCGCGATCTGCTGGCCGACGAAGAAGGTCACATCGATCACATCGAAACCCAGCTGCAACTCATCGATCAGGTCGGTATCCAAAACTACCTGCAAAAGCACATGGCATTGGCCACTGACGAAGAGTAATCCAGCGATTCAGCCTCGCGTCAGTATCAGCATAAAAACGGGCAGCCCCAAGGGCTGCCCGTTTTTGGTGGTTTGTCTCAGCGATGACGCTGGCCGATGCCCACGAGACTGGACAGCGATACCGCCAACACCGCCAGCAGCATCAGTGCCATAGCGGGGGTTAACACCGCCCAAGGGGCCCGCTCGATGTAGGGCATCCCCTCTGCCAAAATCAGCCCCCACTCCGGCGAAGGTGGACGGGGGCCCAGTCCGAGAAATCCAAGTGCGGCCAGGGCCAGAGCGATGCCGGGCAAGCGCAGCATGGCGTGTCGGCAGACCGGCCCGACGACTGCTGGCAAGATATAGCGGGTCACCAAACGAACTTGCCCTACGCCCAGCAGTGGCGTAATTCGCACGTGGGGCTGGGCTTTGGTTTCTGTCACTAGTGCGGCGGTATGCGCTGCCAAAGGCGCCCACGCGACGGCCGTAACGGCCAGCATGGCACCCGCCGCGCTGGGTCCCAGGGCGCCCGCCACGATGAGGCCAGCAATGGCCGGCGGCGTTGCCTTGGTGATTTCGATCGGACCGGTTGCGAGCCTCGGCGCGAGCCCAACCAAAAGCCCTAATACCAGCGAGAAGAACATCACTAGCGTGGCCATGACCATGGTTGAGAGGGCACCGTGGGCGACCCGGGCCAGAATATCGCGACCAGTGCCATCAGCGCCCAACGGCAGGGCGATGCTGGGCGGCTGCAGACGCATGAACGCCGAGCTGAACGGGTCGCGGCCAATGCCTGCCACGACCAATGCTACCAGCACGACAAGGGCGCACGCGGGCACTACCCATGCCAACCGTTGGGTGTGGGACTCGTGGTGGGCAACCGGCAGGGCCCCGAGGCGAAATGCCCGGCCCAGCAGCAGGGCGCGGCCGATATTGGCCAGGCTGCCTAGGCCAATGGCAATGATCAGCAGGATGAGGATACCGGTTTGCAGTGCAGGCATGTCCTGGGACGAGGCGGCTCCTAGGGTTGCGCGCCCCAGGCCTGGAATGGAGAACACTTGTTCAACGGCAATGGCGCCCCCTGTCAAACCGACCATCACCATGCCGATCTGGGGCATTAGGCTGGGTAGCGTGCGCCGTAGCACGGCCAACATGATCCGGCGGCGTGAAAAGCCAGCCACACTCCAGGTGGCCACCCATCGCTCGGTAAACGTTGCCGACAGGCCGTCGCTAAACAGACGCCCCAACAAGCCGCCCGCGGGGAGGCCCAGCGCCAGCGCGGGTAGCACGGCATAGCTAAGGCCCCGCCATCCGTAGGGCGGCAGCCAGTTGAGCCAAGCGGCAAATACTACCAGCAATATCGAGGCCAGCAGGAATTCGGGCATGGCCGTCAGGGCAGCGCCTACGGCACCCGAGGAGCGTCTTGGGTGGCCTCGCAAACCGCATCGCGCTACGGGAAGGCAGATCAGCGCGGCAGTCACGATGGCTACGCCCATGGCAAACCCCATGAGCATGAGCGAGACACGGGCGCTGTCGAGCATTCCCGGCAGCACCGGAGCGCCGGAAATCCATGAATTCCCCGCATCCCCGTGCAGCAGGCCCATGAGCCAACTCTGCAATGTATCGAGCGGGCCTAGATCCAGTCCCAGCTGCGCCCGAATCGCTGCCAATGCCTCGGGAGTTGCTTCTTGCTCCGCTGAGCGGGCACGCAGGATACTCAGCGCGGGGTCACGGCCGGATAGCCAGGGCAGTAGCCCGACCAGCACCACGACGCACGCCAGGGTGATTAGCCGTGACAGCAGTGGAATGAAGGGAGCTATGTGCAGGCTGCGCCATAGGCGCAGCGGTAGTGCAGTGGACATGCGCGGGCGTTCCTAGGCATCGGGAGCGTCAATGGACGTCTCTTCAGTGATTAGGCGACGCTCGCGGGGGTCGCGCACGGCGTTGACGACCCTCGCCGACTCACCCTGGATCACGCGCTCGTGCAGCATGGGGATCGCCGCATCGGTGCGCAAAATGGCGGCTTCTGCGTCGATGATCGCCCGGCGACGCGCATCGCCGGTGGGCAATTGTGCGGCTTTCTCCAGCGCTTCGTCGACGGCCGGGTCGCATAGCTGGGCGATATTGAAGGAGCCGGCGCAGGAAAAGTCGCTAAACATATAGGCGACGGGGTCGCCGGAGTCGAGCACGGTGGCACGTGACAGAATAAAGGCATCAAACGCACCGGCAAGGGCATCCGCTTCGATATGAGCATACTCGCGCACCTCTTGGGTGACGTTGAACCCTGCCTGGGTGAGCTGTTGTTCGAGCAGAACGGCCACCTCGGGAAGTTCGGCGCGATCGGTGAAGGTGGCCAGGGTGATGTCAATGCCGTCGACCGCCACGGGGGGCGTGCGGTTCTCGACCGACGCACGGTAGTCGCTGGCCCAGGCCAGCGCAGGGCCCAAAAGTCCCTCGGCGATATCGGCGCGCCCCTCGTAGACAGTACTCACAATCGACGAGCGGTCGATGGCGTCACGCACGGTGGCTCTTACGCCAGGGTCGCTCATTGGGCCTGATTCGGTATTCAGATAGAGCGTATTGGTACGGGGCATGGGCACTTCGTGAACCAGCGTGGGGTCGAGTAGTGCTACTTGAGACACTGGAATCGCTTCCACGACGTCGGCTGAGCCGGTGCGAAGGGCCGCTGCTCGCGCGGTGCCATCAGGCACGTAGTCGGCGTCGATCCCCGCCACGCTGGCCGGTGTGCCCCAGTAATCATCGAAACGATCGAGCCGGGCGCTGGTGGTGCCATTGATCTCTTTCAACACGAAGGGACCGGTACCGGCATCGATCGGGTTGACCCGTCCATCGTCACCGTAGGCACTGGCGGCAAGAATCGCTAGCTGTGGGCTGGAGAGGCGATTGGGTATTAGCGGGTCAACCGTTTCCGTGCGCACGATAATGGCATTATCGCCCTCCACCTCGATGCTCAAATTCACCCCATCAAGAATACGCGGCTTCGGCGCGGCCTGGGTGGCGGCGGTCAGGGAGCGCGCGACATCTTCTGCAGTAAGCGGAGTGCCGTCATGAAACGTCACGCCGTCGCGAATCACAAATCGCCAGGTACGCTCATCGAGCTGCGTCCATTCGGTGGCCAGAAAGGGCTGCGGGTCGCTGTTGGCATCCAGGCGAATGAGGGTTTCTGCCGTGCTCCAGCGAGACAGCTTGAAGGCATCGTCGGAAAGAGGCGTCAAGCCCGAGCGAGGCGGTTGCAACATGGCCACGCTGATGCGCGCGTCGTCGGCCTCGGTAGACTCGGGTGACGCATCAAAACAGCCGGCCAGTAGCAGCGGTGCAGCGAGGGCGGCGAGCAGCGTCTGGGGCAAAGGGCGAGCGAACATCGTTATGACTCCTGGTCATCGTAGAGTAAGTAAAAAGGGGGATATCGAGACTGGCTGGCCAATGAGCAGCGTGTTCATTGCATGGCAAAGCAATTACATCGGGGCATCGACCGTGGCGGCATTGCAGCCTGGCAGCGCACACGACGGTCGTTGTGAGAGTGCGTCGATCAGCGCACGCGTTGCCGGGTGAGTGGGCGCGCGCCACAGAGACGAGGTGGGGCGGTCTTCGACGATTTCGCCATCGTTCATGACTAACGTGCGCGCGCATAGCTGCGTCACGACCGATAAGTCGTGGGAGACCATGAGCAAGCCAGTGCCACACTCGTCGCAGAGGGTTTTCAGTACGCTGATCACTTGAGCGCGCACTGGTAAATCGAGGCCGCTCAACGGCTCATCCGCCAATAGGAAGCGCGGACGAGTGGCCACGGCGCGGGCAATGGCGACGCGCTGTGCTTGGCCGCCGGAGAGTTCGTTCGGCTTGCGATCCAAAAACGGCGCGCCCAGGCCAACGTACTCCAGTGCTTCACGGGCCCGCTCGTTGGGGTCACACGCCACGTGCAGCCGAATCAGCGGCTCGCTAACCAGGTCGCGAACGCGCATGCGCGGGTCCAGGGACGAGGCTGGGTCTTGGGGGATGTACTGTACGGTGCGACGATACCAGCGTAGCTGCGCCGTGGATCCTGGGCGCACGTTGCGCTCTAGGCAGGTGATCGAGCCGCTGTCGGGGGCTTCCATGGCCAGCAGTGCGCGCAGCAGCGTGGACTTGCCAGAACCCGAGACGCCCACCAAACCGATCCGTTCGCCATCATGAAGCGTCAGGTCGATATCGTTCATGACCTTCTTGTAGACGCCTTTGCGCCAGGGCAGGGGGCGGGAGAGCGCCACGCGCTTGTTGAGTCCCTGCGCCGTCAGAAACGCTGTTTGAGGAGAGGGCAAGCGTGCCATCTAGGCGCTCTTCAACAAATAAGGGGGCATCGTAGGGTCCGGAGTGGCTCTTTGGGACGAAACGGCGGAGGGCTCGATGCCGTGGGCGGCCGCTACCAACGATTGGGTAAAAGGGTGTTGGGGCATGGTCATGAGCGTTCCAAGTTCACCGCTTTCGATGACGCGGCCATGTTCAATGACGATCGCCCGCTGGCAGAGTTGGGTGGCCGCGTGGAGATCGTGAGTGATAAACAACATCGCGCTTCCTGACCGTTCGGTCTGTGCGTGCAGCGCGTCCAGTACCTGGGCTTGGGTGACCACGTCCAGCGCGGTGGTGGGTTCGTCGGCGACCAGGAGCGATGTTTTACAGGCCATGGCCAGCGCGATACCTACCCGCTGTCGCTGGCCACCGGAAAGCTCGGCCGGGCTGCGCTTCATCAGCCCTTCCGGATCAGGCAAGTGGAGTGACGCTAGCAGCGCGGCGGCTGCTTGAGTAGCCGCCCGTCGCGACAGCTTATGGTGTTGAATAAAGGGCTCACGCAGTTGGGCGCCTATGGAAACCAGGGGATTCAGCGCCGAAAGTGAGTCTTGAAACACCATCGAAATGCGACTCTCGTTCCGTCGCTGGGCGGCGGGCAGGTCGATGATGTCTCGACCGTGAAGAAGAATCCTGCCCGTTACTCGAGTGTGTGGCGGCAATAGACCCAGCACGGCCTTGGCCGTTAGTGATTTACCCGAGCCGGATGCTCCCAGCAGGCAGACACGTTCGCCGGGCATGACCTCGAAGGAGAGATCATCCACGAGAGTGTGTTGGCCGAGTGTGATTCGTAAATGGCGGACGGAGAGTACCGGGTCGCTGCGCATGGGCCGCCTCTCTGACGAAACGAAAACAAACAATAATCGTTATGATATAACGTTTATTGTTAGGTCAGCAATACGTTCAGTCTCTCCCTGTCCGTGCGATACGACCCGCAGGTATAAAATAGGTATAAAAAAGCGCTGACATATCAGCGCTTAACGTGATGGGTGGCCATGGCCGCCCGGTGGTCATCGATTATTTCGCGGCGTTGGAGGCCAAGTTATCGGGTGTGTCGAAGCGGGCAGCCGGTTCATCCACGGCAAATGTGGCGCGGCTCAGGCGGCGTACCCGTTTCATAAACAGCGCGATACAGACCAGCGTGCCAAGTGCGGCGACGATATAGCTGGTTTGCAGCGGCAGATTAAAGCCAATCGGTGCATAGGCCAGGTAAGTGAAGGTTGCCATGGTCATGAAGACTGCCGGGATGGACGTGATCAGGTACGGCTTACGCGAGAGCACAAGGTACATGGTGCCCGTCCAGAGCGCGATCACGGCGGTGGTTTGGTTGGCCCAAGAGAAGTAGCGCCATAGCAGCGTAAAGTCCATATGTGTCAACGCGTAGGACGCCACGAACAGCGGCAGCGCAATCACGATGCGCTTGACGATGGGCTTCTGCTCTACCTTCAAATAATCGGCAATGATCATGCGCGCGCTGCGAAACGCCGTATCACCCGACGTGATGGGCAGCACGATGACACCCAATACGGCCAGCGTGCCGCCCACGGCGCCTAGCATGGTGGTCGAAACTTCGCTGACCACAGCGGCCGGGCCGCCTGCCGCCAACACGTCAGACAACGACTGCTCGCCCTGGAAAAGACTCATGGCGGCCGCCGCCCAAATCATGGCAATCACGCCTTCGGCAATCATCATGCCGTAAAAAATCTTACGCCCGTTGGTTTCATTTTCAGTGGTGCGCGAAATGATCGGCGTTTGGGTGGCGTGGAAGCCCGACAGCGCGCCGCAGGAAATGGTCAAGAACAGCAGTGGGAAGATCGGTGCGCTATCCGGGTGCATGTTCTGGAATGACAGCTCAGGGATCGGCGCGCCCGTGACGACCAAGCCAATGCCGATGCCTGCGGCGCTAAACAGCAAAAGTGCTCCGAGGTAGGGATAAATACGCCCAATGACTTTATCGATGGGCAGTAGCGTTGCGATCAGGTAGTAAGCAAAAATCGCCAGGATGATCAGTGTCAGCGATAGCGATGTCATGTTGGCCAACAGCGCCGCAGGCGACGTGACGAACACGGTGCCCACCAACAGCAGTAACAAGATCGCAAAGCCGTTGACCACGTGCTTCATCGTTTTGCCCAGGAACTTACCCGCCAGTTGGGGAAGGTGAGCACCGTGGTTGCGAATGGAGATCATGCCGGTCAGGTAGTCGTGAACCGCACCTGCGAAAATGCAGCCAATCACGATCCATACAAACGCCACCGGGCCATAGAGCGCCCCCAGGATAGGGCCGAAAATGGGGCCTACCCCGGCAATGTTCAGCAGCTGAATGAGCGAGTTGCGCGTGGTATTCATCGGTACATAGTCGATGTCGTCGCGCATACTGAACGCCGGTGTTTGACGCTTACGATCGGCGACAAACACGCGCTCGACGAACTTGCCGTAGGTAAAGTAACCCACGACTAATAGCACTATCGAGAGAATGAACGTAATCATAAAAAGCACTCAACTGGTCAGGGAGGGTGTCAAGCGAACGGCTAGGCAGCAAGCCACGCTTATTTAGCCGGGGTGAATGTACAGAGACGTGTCGATAAGTGCTTTACGACTTTAGTGGTCTGCGACGTTAGTCGCTGATACACAAAACAAAATGGGCAGCCACAAGGCTGCCCAGTGCCAAACGTGGCCTTGATCGAGCGTTAAGAAGAGATCACGCCGCAAGCCATGCGTGCGCCGCCGCCGCCGAGATGAGGCTCATCTGCGTAGGTGTCGCCCCCGGCGTGAATCATCAGGCTGCGCCCAGGCATGTCTTCCATGCTCAAGCGCGGGGCCAGCACCGGCAGGTTGGCTTCACCGTCGTCATTTACCGTCAGCACGGGCAGGTCGCCCAAGTGGCCGTCACCGTAGGGGCCTTGGTGGGTGCCCGTCTCTTCAGGATCATAGTGGCCACCGGCCGATAGCGCGGCGGTCATTTCGCCGCTGTCGTTTTCAGCGGGTTCACAGCTGGCATTTTGGTGAACGTGAAAGCCATGAACGCCCGGTTCCAAATCGGTCAGCGAAGGCGTCAGCAGAACGCCGTGCTCGGTATGCTCGATGGCCACCGTGCCGATGGACTCCTCCACTCCGTCGGCGCTGACCTTATGCATCTCGACATCCAACGACTCGTTGGCGTGAGCCGCCGTGGCCAATAGCATACTCGCCGCGATACCGGTGAGGGGTAGTAGATAGCGCATCTTGGTTGCTCCTTTCCTTGTCCATGGAAGCCCTGCTCCAGGGCACTCTTTCAAGGTAGCTGCCTGCTGCCTCCCCTGCCAGAACGATGCGAGCCCTCGGTTGCGCTCGTGACCTAAGGGCTCAGCCACACGACAAGGAGAGCATGGGCGCGCTAGCGCAGCGTTACGTTCGCCCCAGCGGATGACATAAGCGCCCTAAGTCGCGACAATAGCCAGCGACGACATACCCCTATTGCCGTGTTCTCGGCCTACGTTGCGAGGAGACCCATGCAGCCACTCACCATCCTCTATCAGGATGAGCATCTTGTAGCGGTGCATAAGCCGTCCGGCCTATTAGTGCACCGCTCAGCTCTGGCGCGTGGAGAAACCGAGTTTCTGCTCCAGCGCCTGCGCGACCAGCTGGCCAAGCGGGTTTACCCAGTACATCGGCTGGATCGGCCGACCTCCGGCGTCATGGTGTTTGGCCTCTCCTCCGAGGCCGCCGCCCTGCTCAGCGAGGGCTTTAGCGAACGCCAGGTGGAGAAGCGCTACCTCGCGGTAGTACGCGGTAAAGCACCTGAGCAGGAGCGGCTGGACTACCCGCTCAGGGAGGAGGACGGCACGCGCCCCAAGGCGGAGATGCCTGCCATGCCCGCGATGACCGATATTCGCCGCTTGGATAGCGTCGAGCTGCCGGTACAGGTAGACCGCTACCCCGTCGCGCGCTACTCGTTAGTAGAAGCGCGGCCGCTGACCGGGCGGCGCCACCAAATACGCCGCCACTTATCTCGCCGTGGCTACCCGATCATTGGCGACGCCAAGCACGGTAAAAGTGTCCACAATCGCTTTTTTGCCGAGCAGCTGGCTGCCCCTCGGCTGCTGCTCGCCGCCACCTATTTAGCGTTCGATCATCCGCTGTTGGGTAAGCGTATTCAGCTCAGCTGCGCCGTGGATGAGACGATGAAACATCTGTTCGAGCAGTTTGGCTGGCAGGGGCACTTGCCTTTGGATAGCGTGCGCACGCCGCCTATCGCCACGCCTTCTGCCCTGCAAGCACTGTGAGCCTGCCCATGTCATTGAATGAATCCACGACGTCTTCCAGCGATTATGACTTCCGCTTTGGCGGTATTCGCCGTCTCTACGGCCAGCGTGCGACGCAGGCATTTCGCCGTGCCCATGTGGTGGTAGTTGGTGTCGGTGGTGTGGGTAGTTGGACGGTCGAGGCGCTAGCCCGCTCGGGCATCGGCAAGCTCACGCTGATCGATTTGGACGACGTGTGTGTTTCCAATGTCAACCGCCAGCTACACGCGCTGGATGACACCATTGGCCAGCCCAAAGTCGACGTGCTGGCCGAGCGCTGCCGCCTGATTGCCCCCGAGATCGAGATCGTGGCGAATTCCGCCTTCGTCACGCCCACCAATCTGGCCGAACGCATTCCCGACGATGCCGACCACGTGGTGGATGCCATCGACAGCGTGATCGCCAAGGCAGCGCTGATCGCCTGGTGTAAGCGGCGCAAAATCCCGATTACCGTCACCGGCGCAGCGGGTGGGCAGACCGACCCCACGCGCATTCAAGTGGCGGACTTGACCCGCACCGAGCACGACCCGCTGCTCTCCAAAGTGCGCTCGCGGCTGCGCCGGGATTACGGCTTCTCTCGCAACCCCAAGCGGCGTTTCTCGGTGGAGTGCGTCTATTCCGACGAGCAGCTGATCTACCCCAGTGCCGACGGCGAAGTGTGCCTGCAAAAGCCCGGCAGCTGCGATGCCACACGGCTGGACTGCGCCTCCGGCTTTGGCGCGGCGACGTTTCTCACCGGCACCTTTGGCTTCGTGGCCGCCTCCAAAGTGCTGGAGCGCCTTGCCAAAAAAGCGAATCAGCCCGCCGCCGCACAAGCCATCCAAGAGGAAAACGAATGACCACTCCCGTTCCCGGCATTTATCGCCACTACAAAGGCAGCCTGTACGAAGTGATGGGCACCGCCCAGCACAGCGAAAGCGAAGAACCGCTGGTGGTCTACCGCGCCCTCTACGGCGACTACGGCCTCTGGGTGCGCCCGCTGGCGATGTTCACGGAGAGCGTGACGAGAGAGGGGAGCACCCAGCCACGCTTTGCGTTGGAGAAGGCGTTTTAAGGACACACCACCCGGCCCGCGAGTGGTGTGCAGGTGTAGGTCAAGGAAGCGCGGCCGAACTGAGTTTCAAGTGCAGCAGCTCGGCGGCGCTTTTGCCTGCTACCGCGCCCAGCACCACGGCGCTCAGCAGCCCGTTGCCGGAAAGGTAGCCGCTGTCGTTGGAGCCCGACACTCCGCGCGCCGCGCCGCCTGCGGCAAACAGGTTGGGCAGCGCTTGGCCCTGGGTATCGAGCACGCGGGCCTTGCGGTTCACTTCCAGGCCGCCCTGGGTATGGAACAGCGCTCCGGTGACGCGGATGGCGTAGTAGGGGGCTTTTAGCAGGTTGGCGGGCTCGAAGCGTCGGCCAAATGCATCGACCGTTTGCTGCTCGGCATGCTGCTGCATCTGAGTGAAGGTGGCTCGCAGTGCGCCGAGGGGGAGCTTCAAGCTGGTGGCCATCTCTTCTAGGGTTGAGAAGCTGCGTACCGCGCCGCTCTCCTCGGCATTACGGTAATCTTCGAATGCCTGCGCAGACTCATGAATGCGCGCGTCATACAGGTTCCAGGCCACTTGCTCCGGCTGCGCCAGCACCTTGGCGGCCTGCTCGGAGTAGCCGCCGTGTTCGTTGGAGAAGCGCTCGCCCTTGATGTTGACCTGGATGCCCCCTTGCATCATCAGCGCCCAACTGATCAGCGTTTGGTGCGGCGTGGCGAGGGAACCATGGCCTTGGCAGGCGCCTAAGTCTTTGGTGCTGGCGCCCATTGCTTGGCCCCACAGCAAGGCATCGCCCTGGTTGCCTTCGTGGCCGTAATACAGTGCGTGTTTCAGCGTCGGTAGATAGCGCTCGACCAGCTCAGGGTTACCGCCGTAGCCGTTGCAAGCCAGAATCAGCGCATCGCAGCCAATGCTTTCCCGGCTGCCGTCTGGGCGCTGGAGCGTGACGCCGCGTACGCGCTGGGTGCTATCCACATGCAAATCCACGACCTGAGCCTGGGTTAGAATATCGATACCCGCCTCCTCAGCAGCGTTAAGCAGCGCGCCCATCAACTCTTCCCCGGTGCGCCGCGGCGTGGCGTGCATGCGCAGGTGGCGGTGGCCAGGGTAAAGAAAGCCTTCCACCAGCTCGAAAGGTACGCCGTGCCGGTCTGCCAGCCACTCGATGGTGGGGCCGGATTGGTTGGCCAGCAGGTCGACGATGGCCGGGTCCGCCTCGAAGCCGTTCTTCTTTTGAATATCCTCTGCCATGGCCTCGGCAGAGTCCGTGACGCCTAGCTCATGCTGAAAGCGCGTATTGGCGGCAGGAATAAACCCCGACGACATCGCTGTGCTGCCACGGGGCAGAGCATCGCGCTCCAGCACCGCAAGCTCGATACCCGCTTCCTGTGCTGCCAGGGCGGCCACCAGCCCGCAGGCACCCGCACCGATGATCAGCAGCGGCAGGTGGGCATCGAAACCACCGGGTGAATAAGGAAGTATCGCCATTATGCTTGCTCCGCCGCTTGGTGGAAGGCGTCCAGAATCTCGCCCGCCGGGGCTTGCCATACGTCGGCATGCCCGCTGATGTGTGCCAGCACCTCTTCCAGGCAGGCAATACGGTGAGGCTGGCCCACCAGCCAGGGGTGTAGGTTCAGCGCAAACAGCCGCCCGCCCTGTTCGCGGGACTCTTCCAGCAGGAAATCAAACGCGTCTTTTACCTGTGTCACCCACGAATCTTCCGAGTGCAGGTTCTGGCTCATCACGAACTGATCTTCAATCTCGGTGGCCAGCGGCATCATGGTCAATTTGCCGGTGCTGGTGTCGCACGCATAAGGCAGGTCGTCATTCACCCAGTCGGCGCAGTACTCAATGCCATTTTCTGCCAGCAGGTCCAGGGTGTTGAAGCTCTGGTGCTTGGCGGGGCTGAGCCAGCCGCGAACGGGTTGGTCGGTTACGCGTCGCAGGGTATCGACGGAGCGCTTGACCAGCTCGGCCTCTTCTTCGAGGGGCTGGCCGCCGTAGTGCAGGTGGTCCATGTTCCAGCCGTGGGCAATGAACTCGCCGCCGTGCTCTTTCAAGCGCTGCACCAGATAGGGGGTCTGCTCCGCCAACTGGGCGTTGATCGCAAAGGTCGGTGTGATATCGTGCGCGGCCAGCGCTTTGAGAACACGATAGATACCCACGCGGTTGCCGTAATCCCGCAGCGAGAAGTGGCGCAGGTCCGGGTAGGGCATGGTCATGCCGTTGGGTACCTTGAACGGCACGCCGCGCTGGTTGAGCGGGTAGAACTGCAGCGAGACATTGATCCATACCGCCAGCGTTTTGCCCCCGGGCCAGGTCACCGGTGGGCGTTCACTCAGCATCGACCACGCATAGCGCTCATGGTCGTAGCCGTGGCGGCGGTAAGGGTAGTCGAGATAGTCGTCATTGAGCGCCATAGCGTTATCCCTGTTTGCCTGCGGTGGCGGCCTGGGCCGCGATACTGTCGAGGGCGGAATCGTAATAGTGGGCCAAGTAGTAATCGGCAATCTCGCGGCCCGTGGCGACCCACACATCCGGGTGGCCGGTGATGTACTCCAGTGCCTCTTCAAACGCCTTGATTCGGTGGGGGCAGCTCACTTGGTAATTGTGAGTGGGAATGCACATCACCGTGCCGGACTCTGCGCCCTCCAGGTACAGGCGGTCAAAGTGGCGCTTGAGCATGGTGGCGTACTGGCGCGGCTCCACTTTGTTCACCGCGTAGACGATGGTGTCGTTCATCTCCAGCGAGTAGGGCATCGAGATGAACCGCTTGCCTGAACGCACGCTGACCGGCGTGGGTTGGTCGTCGTGGAACAGGTCGCAGGTGTAAACACCGCCTTGCTCGCCGAATAGCTCCTCGCCCACTTCGGCAAACAGGTCCAGCGTGCGTTCCGAATGGGAGAGCGCAGGGGCCAGATAGCCCGCGCAGGCTTGGCCGGTATGGCGGTGAATGGTTTCCATGCTGTCGCGGATCATCGCGCGCTCTTGGTCTTCGCTAAGGCCGTAGGTGTAGCGGGTGTTGTAAATGCCGTGGCTGAAGAACTCCCAGTCGCGCTCTTTGCACATCTGGATGATCTCGGGGTGGTGCTCGCAAAGCGCCGTCGATAGCGACACCGAGCCGCGAATGCCGTACTTGTCCAGCAGGGCCATTTGGCGCTGGTGGCCCACCCGGTTGCCGTAGTCGCGAATGCTGTAGCCGGGCACCGACGGGTGGGGGTGCGGCCACGGCTTGCGGCTCGGGTTCTGCGGCGGGTCGATCTCATAATACTCGATATTGGGGGCCACCCAGAAGGCTACCTTCGCGCCGCCGGGCCAGGTGATTTTCGGGCGCTGGTCGTAGGCCCAGTAGTCGTAAACGCCAAGGGACTCTTTCATCGTGGGCTCCTCGCCTTATGCATCGCCCTCGAGCCACGCCAGCACGTCAGCCACGGGCATGACATCGGCGTACTTGAGGTGCAGGTCGGTCAGGTTGGCGTAGTGGTAGCTCTCGTGCTTGTCGGCCACGCACTCCATGGGCACGATGGTGCGATAGCCGCGGGACAGGCTCTCCACGGCGGTGGCGCGGATGCAGCCGGAGGTGGAGCCACCGGTGATGATCACCGTATCGACCTGGTGCCATACCAGCAGCGATTGCAGCGGCGTTTCGAAAAATGCTGAAGGCATGCGCTTGGTGTAAATCACATCGCGGCTGCGGTCGATCTCGCAGCGCTCGTCGAACTCGGCGCGTTCGGAGCCGTATTTGATATTCTGCAGCGAGTCGGGAGTATCGGTGCGGGTGCCCCATACGCCTGCATCTTCAGCAGAATCCAGAAAAGCGACGTGAGTCCAGACCACCGGCCAGCCCTTCTCCCGAAAGCCACGCGCCAACTGGTTGGTGTACTCCAGCTGTTTGGGGTCGGTTTCATAGGCGGTTTTAAAGAGATCGGTGCGGGTGTAGGCCTTCTGTGGATCCACGTTGACCAGCACGGCTTTCTTACCGAAGCCAAAGGGCACCCGCTGGGGGTTGGCCATGACCTCGTGAAAGATCTCTTTTGCGGTTTTGTCGGTGGTCTGCATCGTCGTCTCCTGGATGTGCTTATTGGTATCTTTAAATAAGAGGCACGCGTTGATAAGCGAGCGTTAGCGATTGTCGTACTGCTCGCCAAGCTCGAGCATCGCCTGGGTGCCCAGATAGTCGTTGAGCTGTTTGAAATCGAGCATCTGGTCACGGAAAGCATCGGTGGTGCCGTCCTCTTTAAGCGTGGCAAAGAAGCGGCTGGCCATATGGGTAATCGCCCGCACCAGTGCGCCGGGAAAGATCACCAGCGAAAAGCCCAGCGCTTCTAGGGCCTTGGCGTTTTGCAGCGGCGTGTCGCCGCCTTCGACCATATTGGCCATGATCGGCACCTTGCCTTTGAACTGCGCCATGATCTTGCCGATGTCTTCGTCGCTACGAATGCCTTCGATGAACAGCATGTCGACGCCCGCTTCATAGTAGGCCTGGGCGCGCTCGATGGCGCTGTCGGTGCCTTCGACACCCAGTGCATCGGTACGGCCGATGATCAGCGTACGGTCGCTTTCCCGAGCGTCCAATGCGGCATGCAATTTGCCGACCATTTCGCCCTTGGATACCAGCGTTTTGCCGCGCAGGTGCCCGCAGCGCTTCGGGTAGGTCTGGTCTTCCAGCTGAATGGCATTGGCACCCGCGCGCTCCAGCAGGCGCACGCTGCGCATCACGTTCATGGCGTTGCCGAAGCCGGTGTCGCAATCCACCACGACGGAAAGATTCGTGCGTTCGCGGATATGCGACATGGCGGTGCAAATTTCGGTAATGCTGAGCAGGCCAATGTCCGGGCGGCCCAGCTGGGTGTAGGCCAAGCTGGCACCGGACAGGTAGACGGTATCGAAGCCTGCTTGCTCGGCAAGCGATGCGCCGAGGGCATCGAAAACGCCGGGCGCCACGACGATCCTTCTGTCGTTCACGTGCTGTTTCAGTTGGGCTGGCTGGTGCGCCAGGGGAGAGGAGGCCTGGTGGAAAGCCTGATGGGAAGTAGTGTGTTGGCGTGTCATAGCGGTCTCGTCATGTGGGGAGCGGGTTGCACCAGCGCCAGGTCGTTCCAGACATCCTGGCGGGTAATCAGTCCATCGGTTAATTCGAAGCGGTCAATGAAGCGCACGCTGTCGCTGGTGCTGCCGTCCAACCACTCGACGGCCAGCTCGCCGTGGCAAACGACGATGCTCTGGCGAGGCGTCAAACAGTGGTTCACGGCGTGAAAGGTTTTACTGACGCGGCGGTAGCGCTGTCGGGCCCACCCCACCACGTCGTCGAGCTGATGCATGGCGTGCGCCCCCGGAAACTGCATGACGACATGCTCGGCCAGACAGCGCTGGGCACGCGGTAAATCGCGTGCTTCCATGGCTTCCAGAAACGCCAGCACCTGCTGTACGTCATGGGGGTGAACATCGAGGCATTGCGTATTCTTCACGGCGCATTACTCTTGTTGATATGGCCAATGCGGTATGCTGATACGGTGTTTTATATGTATTATATTTAATACATTTTTATGTCTATTGTTGTTCTCGCGTCAAGCCTGACGCGAATATTTTTTTGATGCATACCCTGGAGGGGCGTGAATGAGTGATGCACAGTCCTCGGCGGTGGGTGGGACCAAATCGCACCGGATATACCTTTTGCTGAAAGACGCCATTCTCAGCGGCAGACTGCCCGCCGACAGCAAGCTGCCGGGCGAAAACAAGCTGGCCGAGCAGCACGGCGTTTCCCGTGTGACCGTCCGTCGCGCCATGGAGGCGCTGCAGTCCGCTGGGTTGGTGGCTCGCAAGGCAGGGGTGGGCACCGTGGTGCTGGAGCAGCCGCTGGATGCCACGGTGATGACGGCCAGCGTCTCCAACCTGATGCCCAACATGGTCAAGATGAGCCAGGCGTCTCAGGTACGCCTGCTGGAGTTTGCCTACATTCCTCCTCCGGAGATGATTCGCGAGCGGCTGGGCATGGCCAAGGGCGGCAAGGTGCAGCGTTCGGTGCGGGTGCGGATGATCGATGGCAAACCGTTTTCCCATCTGGTCACCCACGTGCCAGAGGCCATCGCGCTGCACTACAACGAGATGGATCTGGCCAATACACCGCTGTTCGTCCTGCTGGAGCGCAGCGGCGTGAAGGTAGACCACGCGTCGCAATCCATTTCGGCCACTCTGGCGAGCCATGACGTGGCCCAGGCGCTGGATGTCACCGTAGGCTCACCGCTGATCTCGCTGACCCGCGTGGTGTTCGATGAGCAGGGGCGCGGAGTAGAGCACTTGGAGGCTCTGTATCGGCCCGATCGCTATCGGATCCAGATCGATCTCGAGCGTAACGGTGATGATGATGCGCGGTACTGGGAGCCTCGTATGGGGGGCGGGCCGACGCAGAGCGAGGTATGAGGAGGTCATTTTTCTCTGTTTTTAATGTATTAAATTTAATACAGATTTAAAAATTCAAAAAATACATTTGACCTGTGCAGGATAACTGCGCTAGTTGTATTGGGGTAACAATGACAAGCCTGGCAAGGCGCACTGAGGACACGAGTGACGACAATGAGCTCCCCCAAGACGCTATTCGACAAGGTGTGGCAAGCCCACGAAGTGCATCGCAGCGATAGCGGCCAAAGCCTGCTGTGGGTAGACCGTCACTTTGTCCATGAAGGGTCGTTCCATGCCTTCAACAAGTTGAGTGAACGGCAGCTGCCCGTTGCGCGATCCGATCTGACCTTTGGTATTGCCGACCACTACGTGCCGACCCAGGCGCGAGACCTTGCCGATGTCGCCGACGCCAAAGTGCGCTCGATGATCGAACAGCTCTCACAGAATACCCAGCAGCATGGCGTAACGTTGTTTGGCCTGGACGATCCACGGCAGGGCATCGTGCATGTATTGGGCCCTGAGCAGGGCCTCACTCAGCCCGGCATGGTGATGGTGTGCGGCGACAGCCATACCGCTACCCACGGAGCGTTCGGCAGCATTGCCTTTGGCATTGGCGCGTCAGAAGTGGCCCATGTACTGGCCACTCAAACCCTATGGCAGAGCAAGCCCAAGGTGATGCGTATTACGGTTGATGGCCAACTGGCGGAAGGGATCACCGCCAAGGATATCGCCCTGACCTGGATTGCCAAACTGGGCGCCGACGGCGCTCGCGGCTATGCCATCGAGTACGCGGGCGAGGCGATTCGGGGACTCTCCATGGAAGCACGGCTGACGCTGTGCAACCTCTCCATCGAAGGGGGCGGGCGCTGCGGTATGATCGCCCCGGATCAAACGACGTTCGACTACCTACGCGGGCGCCCCTGGTGCCCGAAGGGCGAGGCTTTCGAGCAGGCCTGTGCACACTGGGCGACGCTGTGCAGCGACCCTGACGCCGCCTTCGATCTGGAAGTGACGCTGCACGCCGATGAGATTGCGCCCACGGTGACCTGGGGCGTCTCGCCGGAAGAGGCGCTGCCTATCGATCAACACGTGCCCGATCCTGTGCAATTGGATGATCCGGCCAAAGCGCGCCAGGCCCAAGATAGCTTGGCCTATATGGGACTGTCGGCAGGGCAAAAGCTCACCGACATCACCATCGACCGCGTCTTCATCGGTTCCTGCACCAATGCCCGGATCGAAGATTTGCGTGCCGCCGCCGCCGTGCTGGCTGGCCGCAAAAGCCGCGTGCCCGGTATGGTATCCCCCGGCTCGACGCTGGTGAAAACGCAAGCGGAAGCGGAGGGCTTGGACCGTATCTTCATCGAGGCGGGACTGGAGTGGCGCCACTCCGGCTGTTCCATGTGTGTGGGCATGAACGGTGACTTGGTGGCCAGCGGCGAACGCTGTGCGTCGACTACCAACCGTAACTTCAAAGGACGCCAAGGCCCGGGCGCGCGTACCCATTTGATGTCGCCCGCCATGGTCGCCGCGGCGGCCATCAGCGGGCGGCTGACTGACGTACGCCAGCTTGCTTCCTCCTCACCCCGCGCCTCTGGAGAGCCATCATGAAACCCATCACCATCCTGGATACCCTGGGGGTGGCGTTACCCGCCGCGAACGTCGATACCGACCAGTTGATTCCTGCCCGTTTCATGAAGGAGCCACGCAGCGTGGGGTACGGGCAGTTTCTACTGTATGACGTGCGCCATGATGAACAGGGCCAGCAAGTGCCGAACGTCATGCTCAATCACCCCATGGCGAGCCAGGCGGAAGTCATGGTCAGTCGACGCAACTTTGGCGCCGGCTCTTCCCGCGAGGCGGCTGTCTATGCGCTGGTGGACGATGGTTTTCGCTGCGTCGTGGCGCCGAGCTTTGGCGATATCTTCGCGTCCAACGCCGTCAACAATGGCTTGCTGCCCGCCGTCGTAACGGAAGAGGTCGCCGAACAGCTGTTGCAGGCCCTGGCCGAGGCGCCTGCGCCTATCGTGGTGGATTTGGAAGCGCAGCAGATTCGCGTCGGCGAGCTGAACGTACCCTTTAGTGTCTCTGCCGTGTGGCGCACCAAGCTGCTGAACGGTTGGGACGATATCGATATGACTCGCCAGCATCTTGAAAAGATCGATGCGTTCGCCGCGGATTACGAACAGCAGTTCCCATGGGTAGCGCCGGCGCCGCCCAGTGCCGAGATCATCAGCAGAGGATAACATTGCCCCGGGTCAAGCTGCCGTCAGAGCAGCCACCCCGCGCCTAACATGACGGACCGATAACAACACGACGCACGCTTGCAACAATGGTTTTAGGCAGTAGATCAACACAATAACCGCTACAACAGATCACCTTGTGCAGGAGACACACATGAAAAAAGTAACCCTTACGTTGGGCATGCTCACGGCGCTGGCCTCGACCCATGCCTTGGCAGTGGACCAAATCAACGCCGTCCACGCCTTTCCTCCCTCCTTGATTTACACCCAAAGCTTTTTGGAATTTGTAGATAAAGTGAATGAGCGCGGTGAAGGCGTGGTGCAGATCAACGTGCGTGGCGGCCCCGAGGTCATCGGGCTTTCCGAGCAGCCGGACGCAGTGCGCAATGGCGTGGTGGACATGGCCTACACCGCCGCCAGTTTCTATGCCGGCACGGTGCCCGAGCGGGATGCCATGGTCGCGTCCAATACCAATGCCATTTATGCCCGTGAGAATGGCGGTATCGACCTTCTCAACCAGATCCACCAGGAAAAAATGGGGACTTATTACTTGGGCTGGTTCGACAGCGGGGTCAGCTACAACCTTTACACCATTGACGAGCCGAGCCTGGACGAAGAGGGCAACCTCAGTATTTCGGGGCTGCGCCTGCGCAGTAACCCCGTTTACGACGCCTTCTTTCAGGACTATTTAAAAGCGCAGCCGATTAGCCTGCCGACGACCGACGTTTACGCGGCCCTGGAGCGCAGCGTGGTCAATGCCACCGGCTGGACGCAGATCGGCCTGAAGGATCTCAACTGGGATCGTTTCCTCAACTACCGGGTCGATCCTGCCTTCTTCTCCACGGACATGGGCGTGATCGTCAACCTGAGCAAGTGGAACCAACTCAGCGAAGAGTCCCAGCAAATCTTGCAGGAGGTCGCCATCGAGCACGAGCGTGAGAGCGCCGAACAATTGGCGGCGCTGGCCGATGAGCAGCAGGCACAGTTGGAAGCCGATGGCATGCAGGTCGTTACCTTGGAAGGCGAAGCGGCTCAGCGTTTCTCCGATGCTGCCCGAGATGCGACCTGGGAGCGCATGCGTCGCCAGATGGAGCGTCACCCGATGGGCCTCGAGCACTACGATACGCTGATCGAAAAATTCAACGATCTATAACACCTAGGGGGCGCCGAGCCATCGCGCGCCCCATGTTGTGGCTATTTTCCAGGGTGTCTTATGCGCTACGCACAACGCGGCTATCTGCTGCTGCTTAACGGCATGGCTCTGCTCGCCGCCATCATGCTTGTCTGGCTGATGGTGGCCGTGGTGCTCTCGGTGGTCATTCGTAACTTAGGGCTCCAGCCGTCGGCTTGGTTCTTTCTGTCGACCGAGTACGCCATGTTCTACCTCACGCTCTTGGGGGCGCCGTGGCTGGTACGCCAAAAAGGGCACGTTCACATCGAATTGCTTACCTCGGTGCTGCCGCCGGCCGTGCTAAATGTGCTCAGCAGGGGCGTGTCACTGCTGTGCGTCGTGGTGTGCGGTGTGTTGGCGTGGAAGGGGTTGGACTTGGTCATGATGAATATAGAGCGTAACGATTATGACGTACGCGCCTTTTTCGTGCCTAAGTGGATATTGACGGTTGTATTTCCTATCAGTTTTACGTTGATGGCAATCGAGTTTGGCCGCTTTGTCGTGGGTCAAGACATTCTTCATAGTGGCGAAGCGGGGATTAAAGAATAATGGAATGGTACTTTGCGCTCGCCTTTTTACTCTCGCTCATTCTGCTTTTTATGGCGATTGGCACCCCTATCGCCCTAGCCTTTTTAGCCGCTAACGTCATTGGTGCATGGCACTTCATGGGGGGGCAAGCGGGCATCCTACAGATGCTCAATAACGGGTTTGGTGCACTGTCGAGTTTCAACCTAGTGCCCATACCGCTGTTCTTGTTAATGGGGGAGCTGTTTTTCCGAACCGGTTTGGGCATGAAAATGTTCAATGCCGTCGATCAACTCATGGGTAAAGTGCCGGGGCGTTTATCGTACGTCACGGTCGTGGGCGGTACGGCATTCTCCACGTTAAGCGGCTCTTCCATGGGCTCTACGGCGTTGATGGGATCGTTACTGGTGCCTGAAATGCAGCGCCGTGGCTATAAAAAGAAAATGGCCATTGGCCCGATCCTGGGAACCGGTGGTTTAGCGATCATTATTCCACCCTCCGCGCTTGCGGTACTGTTAGCGACATTGGCAAAAGTGGATATCGGCGCTTTGCTGATTGCCGGTATCCTGCCGGGACTAACGCTGGCAGGCTTCTACATTGCTACTATTTTCATTCAAACGACGTTGGATCCGCTAGCGGCGCCGAACTACGAACTCGAACCGGTGCCGATGGCGGCGAAGCTGAAGCTGATCGTGACTGACATCCTGCCCATGCTCAGTGTCATGGTCATTATCGTTGCGTTAATGCTGATTGGTTTTGCCACTCCGTCTGAAGCCGCTGCGTTTGGCGCGTTGGGCGTCATCATCCTGGCGTTCATCTTCCGCTGCATGACATGGGAAGCGTTCAAACTCTCCGTGACCGGCGCTTTGAAAGTCACGCTGATGGCCTACCTGATCGTGTTCGGCTCGGCCACGTTCAGCCAGCTGCTCGGCTTCTCGGGAGCCTCGGGGGGACTGATTGCCTGGGCGACCGGCTTCGACCTATCGCCTCTGCTGATGTTGTTGGCAATGTTTGCGGTGCTTCTGGTACTGGGCACGTTCATGGAGCAGATTTCCATCATGATGCTGACCGTGCCGATTTTCTTCCCGTTGGCGCAGGCGCTGGGATTCGATCTGGTGTGGTTTGGCGTCGTAGTCTTGCTGGCGCTGGAGATCAGTTTCTCGACGCCTCCTTTGGGTCTACTGCTGTTCGTTATGAAGGGTGTGGCGCCCGCAGGGACGACCATGCGCGAAATCTACTCGGCGGCGATCCCCTACATTCTCTGTTCGATGCTGCTGGTGGCCGTACTGGTCGTGTTTCCGGGGCTGGCGACCTGGCTACCCAGCCTGCTGCAGTGAACGATATCAGGGGAGCGTAAGATCATCGCAAAAGAGAGGCGGCTGCCTCTCTTTTGTTTTGGGGAACGCTTGGTGGGCGGCGTGCGTTTATTCCCAGGCAGGGAAGGGGTCCGGGAGCTGCTTCCACGCTTCCATGCCTTCCAGCAACTCTGCTTCGCTCAGCAGGCACTCATCCAGCGCAGCACGCATGCGGGATTGATCCATGTTCTGACCAATGAACACTAGCTCCTGGCGCATGTCGCCAAATGGCTCTTGCCATTTCTCCAGAATGAACTGGCGGTATTCCGGGTCTTCCGGCCAGTTGGCTTCCGGGATGGCCTTCCAGAACACCCCGGCAGGGCCGTGATGGGCAATGCCGCCTGCCTGGCTCCACTGGCCCGCGTAGCGGGGGCGAGTAGCCAGCCAGAAAAAGCCTTTGGAGCGCAGCAGGCCCTTGCCGAACCACTCGGCATTCAGCAGGTCGTGAAATTTTTGCGGGTGGAAGGGGCGGCGGGCGTGGTAGGCGAAGCTGCCAATGCCGTACTCTTCGGTTTCCGGTACGTGCTCTCCGCGCATCTCTTTGAGCCAGCCGGGCGCCTGCTGGGCGCGCTCGAAATCGAACTTGCCGGTATCCAGCACCTTGTCCAGCGGGACACCGCCCTGGGTGATGGGCACCAGCTCGGCCTCCGGGTTGAGCGAGCGTAGAATCGCTTTCAATGACGCCAGTTCAGTCTCACTGATCAAGTCCGTCTTGCTGATCAGCAGCACATCGCAAAACTCGATCTGATCTACCAGCAGGTCGGCAACGTTGCGCTCATCGTCCTCGCCCAGGCTTTCTCCCGCCTCGGCCAGGCTCTGCGCTTCCTGATACAGGGCCAGGAAGTTGGCACCATCGACCACGGTGACCAGCGTGTCCAGTCTTGCGACCTGGGAAAGGCTTTGGCCGCTTTCGTCTTCGAAGGTAAAGGTTTCTGCCACGGGCAGCGGCTCGGAGATGCCCGTGGACTCGATGACCAGGTAATCGAACTTCCCTTCACGGGCCAGTTGGCTCACCTCCACCAGCAGATCCTCGCGTAAGGTGCAGCAAATACAGCCATTGCTCATCTCGACGAGGCGCTCTTCCGAGCGATTCAAGGCGACGTCGCTATCCAGCGTCGGCTCGCCAGGCCCGCCACGCACCAGTGCACCATCGATATTGACCTCGCTCATGTCGTTGACGATCACCGCAACACGTCGGCCCTCGCGATTGGCGAGAATATGATTGAGCACGGTGGTTTTACCGGCACCCAGGAAGCCTGAAAGCACGGTCACGGGCAGGGGAGAAAATGCAGACACGGATAGGTCCTCTCACTTTTATATGTTATGTGATAATATAACACTTAGTGGCGGCTGAACATATCCTGTCATGGCGACATGAACGTGGGCGGCACGGCGACTTTGCCAGTGAAATGAGAGGCATTAGGCAGCGGTGAGAAGAAAAGCTTAGCGCTTGTATTGAGTAGGGCAGTAGCCACGCATGACATCGGGCGAACGCAGGGCTCGGTGCTTGGTCGTGCGGCCCGTGACCCGCTTGCGCCATAGGCGGAATGAACTTGGCTTCATCTGGTGACGCATCACCTCGATCACATCGGATTCGTCCAATCCAAAGAGCCGCTCGATGGCTTCGAAAGGTGTGCGGTCTTCCCAGGCCATTTCGATGACGCGTGATTGTTCATCCTCAGGTAGGCAGCGAAAGCGTTTGACCGCCGCTTTAGGCATGGCGCGTCCTCGTCGGTGACATGAAGCAGGACAGTCATGCTATGTCGGTTTATGTGCAAAATCTATACATTGATATTTTATTGTATAGAGTTTTGTTGATGGCTAGCAATTTCGCTCACTTATTTCACTGCAAGCAGTGCGCGGAAGAGGCCGCTCATGAGCACCGGTTCGTCGCGCTGAATACGAAAACCTGCGTGTTGGAGCATGGGCGTGGCTTGCCGTGTGATATCGGTTGCGATGAAGGAGGTAAGGATGTTGACTGCGCGTCGTCCCCAGCCCGACGGTTGGTCATCGGGTTGGAACTTATCCATAACGCACAGCTGCCCACCGGGCTTAAGCACACGGTAGGCCTCGGTCAGTCCCTGCTCGGGGCAGGGCATCACCGCCAAAATCAGATGCATGACGACGACATCGAAGTGCTCATCGGGATAGAGCAGTTGAGTGGCATCCATGACATGGCAAGCCACATCTCGCTGATAACGCTCGGCCCTGGCGCTGGCGCGTCGGACCATACCAGGTGTAAGGTCGGTCAGGTGTATTTCTAGCCCATGGGGTATGAAGGGAAGGTCCAAGCCCGTTCCTGCGCCCACCAAAAGAATGCGCATACCGGGCTCCCAGTCGACGTGGCTGAGCGCGACACGCCGTGGACGACGTAACGCTCGCGATACGACCGCATCATAGAAAGGTGCATAGGCACTATAGCGAAGGCGATTCCAGGTCGTCGTATTCAGCATAGGGCCCCTCAAGAGACGGTTGGGCTAGCGCAGAGGTTGCGTCATGCTGGATATGGATCATGCGCACTGCATAAGGTGCTCAATAGCTACTCCGTCCAGTATCTATAGCACGAAGCGTTGATAAGCTCCAAAACGCTGGAAACATGACGCGCATTCCACGACAAACGCCAAGCGATGTGGCGATATCCGAAGAGGTGTTCGTTGGGCGTGAGGCTACTTTTCGGTCGATTCGTCTTGTTGAAAACGTATGGCCAAGCTCTCTACGAGTTCTAACATCAACTCTCGATCACGTTGTTTTAATGGAGCTAATAACGCTTTAATTCGGTGTGTTTGATCATCGACATGAATACTGGCTTGGCCTAAAAGCTCCGCTGCTTCGCAGTTGAATATCTCGGCTAATTCTAATAAGCGTATAATATTGGGAATAACTCGCCCTCGCTCGATTCGAGAAACGGCTTCGTTGCCAACCCCAAGGCGTTCGGCTACTTCTTCTTGGGTCAACTGGCTGCGTATTCGCTGTTTGGCGATGGCTCTGCCGATGTTGCTAGCTAGCCGTTTCTGTTCGGTTTTATTCACACGGTCCTCCATATAACCTTGAATGGTTGGGGAACGGCCTATTGACATGAAGGACTGTTTAGGTTGAATATCACCTTCGCAGGTTGATAATGAGTGGCATCATCTGCTTTTTTTGCAACGCGTACTGAAAGGCGATAACTAACAAAGTTAAATCTATTTAAATTGATCATCTAAAATAAAAACGTGGTGAGATTCATTAAAACTTAAAGGCCGTATAGTAATGGCCATAAGCGTTATTGTTTGAAGTGTTGGCTGGAAGAGCAAGAGATGAGATGTCTGCCGTACGTTAAGTCATTAAAAGACATCCCTGTTGAACACTATGGTTCAGGTGGTATCCATTGGCATGAATAACAAGGACGGACAATGCTCTTTAAGGTAGCTGTTCAAACGTAACAGCCACTATCACTGTATGGTTCAGGGATGATCACACAGCGGTCAATTCGGCTTTGATCAAAGCATTTGGCTTGCCAACGTGGCTTACCTATCAAACCCGAAGGCGCTTAATATCATGTCTCCTACGACGGCACCAGAAATTTTCCAACAGCTCGCCGAAGGATTGTCCCGTGTCAATAAAAGCGGGTTCTTTCACCATTTAGCAAGCACCTTGGCGAAGTTGCTCAGCGTCGACCACGCATTGGTCGCTCGTATCGATCATCGCGATACCGCCACGCCATTGGCCATGTGGTCCGAAGGTACGTTTGTCGAGGCGACCTCCTATCTGCTTTGTGGCACCCCCTGTGAGCGAGTGAAGAGTGCGCACGCTTGTTTTCATATCACTTCCCAGGCGCGTGCCTGCTTCCCTAACGATGCTCGACTGACAGCGCTCAGTGTCGAAAGTTATCTCGGTGTCCCCATGGCTGATGCATCGGGCCGCTGCCATGGGATTCTCGTGCTCATGCATTCGCGACCGCTTCGGTTGCCTCGATACACGAAAGAGGTCATGCGTATCGTTGCCTCGTTAGCAGGCGTCGAACTCTCCCGTCAGATCATCGGTCATCAGGCCGATCAGCGTATTGCCAGTAAGCAACGGGCGTTGAGGTTGCTGAGTAGAGGAAATGACGCACGGTTTCACGCCCACGATGAAACGTCGCTACTGCAGTCGGCGTGCCGCGTTCTAGTGGACGTCGGAGGCTACACGGCGGCTTGGGTGCATCATGGTCTGCCTGGGGAGGAAGGCGTCGAAGGGGGGCTAAAAGCCTGTGTCGATAGAGAAACCGATGTGTCGGGTTGGTTAAGTCCAAAGCAGCTGCTGGTGGAGGGCTATAGCCGCGAACTACGTCACCAAGCGATGGCCCGCCGTGCACCGGTGGTATATTCGCCTCGGCTCGATCCCGACGCTTCGGGGCACGATGCCACGCTGGTGGCGCTAGACGTCGCCGTGTTGGTGGCGTTGCCGTTGGTGTATCGGGGGCAACTGCTCGGTGTCATCACGCTCTATCAAAGCGATGATGCGCCCATGACGGCTGCCGAAGTGCGCTTATTGAGTGAACTGGCTGACGATATCGCCTTTGGTATCGACAGCCTTCGACACCGTCAAGCCGAACAGCGTATCCAGCATGCGGTGGCTCAAGTGGCCACCGCCGTGTCGGCGCAGCACGGCGAAGCCTTCCTGACGCAATTGACCGATCACATGGCCAACGCGTTGGCTGCCGATGTCGGCTTCATTGCGACGCTCGATGATCAGGACCCCAACGTTGCCAATGTGTTGTCGCTCTACGTTAACGGCGAGCGTCAGCCTGCGTTTAGCTACCATTTGGCAGGCGTGCCCTGTCAGGACGTGTTGACACAGCGTGAATGTATCGTGCTCGAAGGGGCTGGTATTCGTTTGCCGGTCGAGTCCAATGGCGCACTGTCATGGGTCAACGCATACGTTGGTCGACGCTTGGACGATGCCCATGGGCGTCCTATTGGCATTATTGGCGTGATGTTCAAAGCACCGCTCTCGGAGACGAAAATCGTCAGCGCGGTATTGCAAATATTCGCCGCAAGAGCAGCGTCCGAACTTGGCCGCCAACGTGACGAGGCTCGCATACGCCAACTGGCCTATTGTGATGCAGGCACTCGGTTACCCAACCGCACGGCTTTCATGCAGCGGCTCGAGCAGTGTGTCAACGCCGAAGCGCAGCTACCTTTTGCGCTATTGCTGCTCGATCTCAACCACTTCAAAGAGATTAATGACACCGCTGGCCATGATGTCGGTGATTTGGTGCTAAAAGAAGTCGCGCAGCGCTTTCGCAGCGTACTGCCTACGGGAGAGTTTGTCGCCCGGCTAGGTGGAGACGAGTTCGTGATCATTTGCCAGGAAGCGAACGACGAGCAACACGCCCAACAAATAGCGGACACCCTCTGTGCGAGTCTCCATGAGCCGATCATGATAGAGCAGCACTCGTCTGAACTGTCAGTGAGCGTGGGAATCGCGCTATACCCGGCCCACGGTCAATCGGCGCAAGCGCTCTTGAAGCATGCCGATATCGCTATGTACCAAGCAAAGCGCCAGAAACTGTCGACGCGTACGTTCGAGTATTGGATGGGGCATGCGGTCGCACAACAGCTGCATATTGCCAAGCGCCTGGCACTGGCGATTGCAAACCACTCGTTCTATTTACATTTCCAGCCGCAGGTGGATATGCGCAGTGGCCAACTCATTGGGGCGGAAGCGCTGTGTCGTTGGTGGGACGACGAGTTGGGAGACGTCTCGCCCGGGCAGTTCATCGCCATTGCCGAAGAGCGTGGAATGATCGTGCCGCTTGGCAACTGTGTCATCGATAAAGCTTGCCAGCAGTTAGCCCAGTGGCAGCGTCAAGGTCTGCAACTGCACGTGCCGTTAGCTATCAACATTGCGGCCGACCAGTTCGAAGATAGCGATCTGGTGGCGACGCTGCTGGCCAGTTGCCGCACGCACGGCGTGTCTCCTCACGCCTTGAGTATCGAAATCACCGAGAGCGGGATCATGGCCCACCCAGACGATGCCATCGCCATCACCGAGATATTGAAGGGGCATGGCATGGGGCTCTCGATCGATGACTTTGGTACCGGTTATTCGTCATTGGCCTATTTAAAACGCTTTGCCGCCGATAGGATCAAAATCGATATCTCGTTCGTGCGCGATATGCTCACTAGCGACAATGACCGCATCATCGTGGCCACTATCATCGCCATGGCCAAAACGTTAGGGCTGGAAACCATTGCAGAGGGCATCGAGACCAAAGCGCAAAGTGAGGCGCTATTGGCCATGGGCTGTACCCAGGCCCAAGGGTATTACTATGGCCGACCGCTGAGTGCCGAGCAGTTTGCTAAGCACTGGTTGACATAGTGCCGTTTGGAGACTAATTGAGCGTGTGCGACGGGCACTCACCAAACTGCTGCTTGTAGTCGTGGGCGAACTGCCCCAAATGCCAAAAGCCCCAGTACGTCGCAATCTCGGTGACCGTTTGGGGCGGCTCGGCCGCGCGTAACGCACGGCGAACGCGATTCAGCCGCGTTAGTCTTAGAAACTGCAGCGGGCTGATACCTAAAATCGTCGTAAAGCTATATTGCAGCGTGCGTCGGCTCACATGTGTCAGCTCGCATAATGCTTCCATGGTAATCGGCGCGTCTAGATGCGCATCGACATACTGCTTGACCCGGTCGACGACGGCCTTTCGGTGAACGTAGCTAGGGGGCAGCTCTTTGCTGGGCTGCTGGGCATCCAGCAGCTCTAACAGGCCAGTCAAGAGAATATCCTGATGCAGCCTCTCGGCGATGGCGCTCTGCTGCTGGCCTAACAGGCGTTCCAAAAGAAACAGTAAGGCGCGCAGCGTGACAGGGTTCACATGACGGCGGGGCGCAGTCATCCACTGCTCATCCAGCGTGATGCCCTGGCGCTCGGCAGCGGCGTATAACGCCGGTAGACGTATCACCACCCCGTAAATATCGAAGCCTTCCGGGGTCACCAATTCAAAATCGCGCCCGCCGGGGCGGCACATTACTTGCTGTGCGTCGAGGGGTTGTCCATTGATACGCGACCCCGCCGAGCGGGGTGGAATCCCCAGCCACAGTGAGTTCTCCCACACCCGACACTCCTGACGCAGCGCTTGGCCCGTGTGCTCTTTGAAGACTTGAAGGGCAGGCAGCGCAATTTCATCCAGCCGTCCGTAAAAACGTCCCGGGGTGAGCTGGTCGTACTGCTGCTGCCAGCGGGTCAGATTTTGCGCATGCTCATCGGCATCGAAGGCTTCTTGAATGCACTTTTTTGGTGCGCTTTGAGTCGGCGTCGAGGACATCACCCGCTCCTAGTGGCGTGACCGACTGGCGCCCACGCCTTGTTGTCGTTATTAATCCACTGTTTCTTATTGGTTTTTATATCCTTGGTGTGTTTTGCCAAAACTCGATACTCCCCGTTAAGTGATAGCGCTATTGTGAGAACAAGCAAGTTTTGTTCCTCAACGCGCATACCGCGCCTTGAGTATCGAATAGGTAAGAGAAGGGAAGGCCCATGGCGCAGACCTATCACACCACGGTGGGAAGCCGCCGCTATCGCTTTAGCGGACTCGCCGAACTGATGGCCAAAGCCACGCCGCCGCGCTCGGGCGACCGCCTTGCCGGGGTGATGGCAGAATCGGCAGAAGAGCGAGTCGTCGCCCAAATGGTGCTGGCGGAGCTACCGCTCACCACCTTTTTGAACGACGCGCTGATCCCCTACGAGCAGGACGAAATCACCCGTCTGATCATCGACGACCACGATGTAGAGGCATTTGCACCGCTAAAGCACCTCACCGTAGGCGATTTTCGCAACTGGCTGCTCTCTGACCACGCCACCAGCGAAGCGCTGGCAGCTGCCCGCCCCGGTATTACACCGGAAATGGCCGCGGCGGTGAGTAAGCTGATGCGCAACCAAGACCTCATGCTGGTGGCCAAAAAGTGCCAAGTGACGACGGCATTTCGCAACACCATTGGGCTGCCGGGGCGGCTTTCGACCCGCTTACAGCCCAACCACCCCACCGATGATGTGACCGGCATCGCGGCGAGTATTCTCGATGGCCTGCTGTATGGCAGCGGCGATGCGGTGATCGGTATCAACCCGGCCACCGATAACGTCGCCCAAAGCATCAAGCTGATGCGCCTGATGGACGACGTGATCCAGAAATACGAGATCCCTACGCAATCCTGCGTGCTGACTCACGTGACCAACACGCTGGAGGCCATCGAGCAGGGCGCTCCGGTGGATCTGGTCTTTCAATCCATCGGCGGCACCGAAGCCACCAACCGCAGCTTTGGATTCGATTTGAGCATCCTGGCGGAAGCAGAAGCCGCCGCACAAACGCTCAATCGCGGCACCGTGGGTCGCAACGTGATGTATTTCGAAACCGGCCAGGGCAGTTCGCTCTCCGCCGACGCCCATCACGGGCTCGACCAGCAAACCTGCGAAGCCCGGGCCTACGCCGTGGCGCGCAAGTTCAATCCGCTGCTGGTCAACACGGTGGTGGGATTCATTGGCCCCGAGTATCTGTACGACGGCAAAGAGATCACCCGTGCCGGGCTCGAGGATCACTTCTGCGGAAAGCTCCTGGGTGTGCCGATGGGGTGCGACGTGTGCTACACCAACCACGCCAACGCCGATCAAAACGACATGGACAACCTGCTGACGCTGCTGGGCGTGGCAGGCTGCAACTTCGTGATGGGCATTCCTGGCTCTGACGACATCATGCTCAACTACCAAACCACCTCGTTTCACGATGCGCTCTATGCCCGTCGGGTGTTGGGGTTAAAAGCCGCACCGGAGTTCGAGCAGTGGCTGGCCAAGATGCAGATCTTTCAAGATGTGAGCACCCATCGCCTGAACGACCAGCTGCCTGCTGCCTTTGCCAACAGCCTGCGCCACTTGCCGAAGGGGAGCGACCAAGATGCCTAAACACCCCACGCAGGAAACCACTGCGCCGATCGTCATCGAGAACCCCTGGGAGCGTCTGCGCGCCTTCACCGATGCGCGCATTGGGCTAGGGCGTGCGGGCGTGAGCCTGCCCACCCAGCAGCTGCTTGCGTTTCAGCTCGCCCATGCCCAAGCCCAAGATGCGGTCCACTGCCCGCTGGATTGCCAGACGCTGGCCGAGGAGCTGACCCAAACGCTTGGCTTGAGCACCACACCGCTTGCAGTACATAGCCGTGCAGAGGACCGCGCGATGTACCTGCAGCGGCCTGATTATGGCCGACGGCTCAATGAACACTCCCGGCAGGCGCTGCAGCAAGCGGCAGAGGGCGGCCAACGGTTCGATTTGGCGGTGGTGATCGTCGATGGCCTCTCGGCGCTGGCGGTACAGCAAAACAGCGCCCCGTTTCTCACCGCGCTGTATGACGCACTCGGGCGCGACAAGAACGAATGGCAGCTCGCGCCGCTGATCCTTGTCGAGCAAGGTCGCGTGGCCATAGGTGACGAAGTGGGCGCGCTGCTCAACGCCGACGCGGTGCTGGTCATGGTCGGCGAACGCCCCGGCCTTAGCTCCCCAGATAGCTTAGGGCTGTATATGACCTGGGGCCCCGAGGTGGGCTTAAAAGATGACCGGCGCAACTGCATCTCCAACGTGCGCCCGGCCGGGCTTGCGTATGAAGAAGCGGCCCGGCGTTTGCTGCTGCTGTTAACCGAGGCGCGGGAGCGCAAGCTCTCCGGCGTGAAGCTCAAAGATCGCAGCGAAGATAACGTCTTGGAGGGCGGCAGCGGTTCGACTCGAAACTTCCTGGTGGCCGATTGACGGTCACCACGCGCAACAACGCTAACGATATTTTCAATAACACCGCTGACGTCATTTCAATAACACCGCTGATGGCTCTCCCAATAACAAGACGGAACCAGGACCACAGCACGCCGCTGACACCCATTGCGTTCCACACTGAAAAGGGCAAAACGATGACACAACCAACGGTTGATCAGGCGTATCTGGCCAAGCGCCAGCTGAGTAAAGGTACGGCAGGCTGGATGCTGCTCGCGGGGCTTGGGGTTTCCTATGTCATTTCCGGTGACTTTGCGGGCTGGAACTTTGGCATCGCTGAAGCAGGCTGGGGCGGGTTTGCGATTGCTGCTTGTTTGATGGCGCTGATGTACCTCGCGCTGGTGCTGGCGCTGGCGGAAATGTCCGCTGCGATTCCTGCCGCTGGGGGCGGTTACAGCTTCGCTCGGCAAGCCATGGGGCCTGCGGGCGGCTATTTGACTGGACTTGCCGTGTTGATCGAGTACGCGCTGGCCCCGGCGGCCATCGTGATTTTTATCGGCTCGGCGGTAGAGGCCTTGTTAGGCGTTAACGGGCCGCTGGTGTATCTGCTGTTTTATGCGGTGTTCATTGGCATTCACTTGGCGGGTGTCGGTGAAGCGCTGAAAGTGATGATGGTGATCAGCGGTTTGGCGGTCTTTGCCATTCTGGCCACTGCGGTAGCGCTAATTGGTGACTTCGATGCGGCCAACCTGTTCGATATTGCCCCCACCGAGGCGGCGGGTGCGAGCACCTTCATGCCTTTTGGCTGGTACGGCATTTGGGCGGCGCTGCCCTTTGGTATGTGGCTGTTTTTGGCCGTTGAAGGGGTGCCGTTGGCGGCCGAAGAGGCGAAAGACCCTGCTCGCGATATGCCTAAAGGCATTATCGGTGCCATGCTGTTTCTGCTCTTCACCGCCCTGCTCGTGGTGGTGCTGTTAGCCGGTGCCGCAGGTGCGGAGATGATTGGCCAAAGCGGCGTGCCGCTGGTGGATGCCTTGAATGCTGCAGGTAACCCGACGCTGGCGACCCTGGTCAACGTGCTGGGCCTGGCGGGTTTGATCGCCTCCTTCTTCTCGATCATTTATGGCTACAGTCGCCTGGTGTTCGCGCTCTCTCGGGCAGGCTATTTGCCCAAACCGCTGTCGCTGACCAGCGAGCGTAAAGTGCCTTACTTAGCGCTGATAGTGCCCGGCATCTTTGGTTTTCTCGCGTCGCTGAGCGGCGAAGGCGATCTGATGTTAGGCATGGCGGTCGTTGGTGCGACTATCTCCTATGCATTGATGGCCTTTAGCCATATTTGGCTGCGTCTCAAGCAGCCCGATCTGCCGCGCCCCTATAAAACCCCAGGCGGCGTGGTCACCTCAGGCATCTCCCTGGTGCTCTCGCTCGTCGCGCTGACCGGCGTTTATGCCTTCGATCCTCGGGCGTTCAACTACACCATCGTGCTGTTCATTGCTGGAGCGGCGTACTACTTCCTCTACAGCAAACACCATCTGGTGGCGAAAACCGCCGAAGAGGAGTTCTCGCTAGTGACCGCCTCGCCGGAGGAGGCCGAGCCCGTCGCTCCGGCGGCTGCTTCCGCAAAGCTGTAATCACGGCGGCGCATCGCCTAGTCTGAACCATGTCAATGCGCCTCTGGGCTCTTGCTCAGGGGCGTTGTCTTTGGCGGACAAGGAGGAGCTCGAAGGATGCTGAACTTTAACGAATCGAACATGGCCGAGGCAGAGCAGCGGCGCTGGTACGCGGTGGACGATGGCGTGATGGGCGGCGTGTCCCACAGCGGCTTTCGTTTGGACGCGGGCGCTGGCTGCTTTTATGGCGAGGTGTCGTTGGAAAACGGCGGCGGCTTTGCCTCGGTGCGCCGTGAACCAGACGGTTTCGAGCCGACCCTAGCCCACGGCCTAGGCGTTACGCTGCGCGTGCGTGGCGATGGTCGTACCTATCAGCTACGGTTCAAAAGCAGCGCGCTAAAGGAGGCCAGCGCCTACCGGGTGGCCTTCACGCCCACGGCTCACCAGTGGGAAACGCATCGATTCACCTGGGCGCAGTTCGATGCGGTGCGCCGGGGCACGCTGCTTTCCAGCGCGCCGGCTCTCGACCCATCGACTATTCACCAGCTCGGATTTTTGATTGCCGACCGCACCGCGGGGCCGTTTCGTCTGGAGGTTACCTCCATTGCGCCGTATTCACAGAGCTGACACTGACAGGGCTAACACTGACAGGACTAAGGTCGTCTCGTATGTAGTGGGCCGTTCACGGACCCTGGGAAGCTCTCTTTCGACGTGAGCCCGCGTGATGAAACACTCCCCCGCGTACCGCCTAGCGGCCACCGTGCTGCACGGTTTCGATGAGTACCGTGCCCGCTTCAAGCAGATCACTTCCGATGCCAGCCGCCGCTTTCGCGACGCCGCCTGGCGAGAGGCGCAGCAAGCCTCCGCCGCGCGGATCAACCTGTACGGTGAAAAAGTCGAGGAGACGCTCGGTCGATTGCAGCGCACCTTTGCCCAGGAGGTGCTGGCCCACTGCGAAACCTGGCAGGAAGCACGCGGACACTACGCCCAGTTGATCAGCCAGCGGTTGGATTACGAGCTGGCGGAAACCTTCTTCAATTCGCTGTTCTGTTCGGTGTTTCAGCATCGCCATATCCGCAACGACTGGATGTTCGTCTACAGCTCCCGGGAGAATGCCGCGCACCGCTCGGGCATCGATCTGTGCCGTCGGTATGACGTCAACGGCGACTGGGCAGGGGCGCTCGCTTGGGCGCTGAGCGAAGCCCCGTTCGAGTCCCCCTTTGCCGACGTCGAGCGCGACAGCCAGCTCGGCGCTGGATTGCTGGAAGCTCAGCTCCCTGCTGCGATTTGGCAGGCAGACGATGCCCAGGTAGAACTACTCAACAGCGTGTTTTACCGCAACAAAGGGGCGTATCTGGTGGGGCGACTTCTAGGTGGCGGCGAGCAGGTCCCCTTGGTGCTGCCCGTTCTACATGGGGAAGGGTATGGCGAGCAGCAGGGGGGCGATCCCTGCCTGCACTTGGATACGGTCCTCACCGAAACCGATGAAGTGTCGATCATCTTCTCGTTCACTCGCGCCTATTTCCAGGTAGACGTGCCGGTGCCGGGAGAGTTCGTCGCCTATCTAAAACAGCTCATGCCCCACAAGCCCGAGGGCGAGCTGTACGCCGCCATTGGCTTTTTCAAACACGGCAAAACCGAATTTTTCCGCGCGCTGAATCAGCAGGTGGCCAAGCGCGAAGAGCGCTTCATGATCGCGCCGGGGGTACGGGGCATGGTGATGGCGGTATTCGTGCTGCCGAGCTTTCGTACCGTGTTCAAGATCATCAAGGATAAGTTCGACCCCGCCAAAGAGGTCACCCACGCCATCGTGCGGGAGAAGTACCGGCTGGTAAAACGCCACGACCGGGTAGGGCGCATGGCCGACACTCAGGATTTTTCCAACTTTATCGTCCGCCAGGATCACTTCGAGCCGGAGTGTTTGGCCCACCTGCTGGAGGTCGCTCCCTCCACAGTGTCGCTGAAAGAGGACAAGGTGATCATCAAGCACTGCTACACCGAGCGAATGATGACGCCGCTGAATATCTATCTGGAGCAGTGCAGTGCCGATGAGCGAGTGATGGTGCTAAAAGATTACGGCAACGCCATCAAGCAGATGGCGGCGGCGAATATTTTCCCTGGCGATATGCTGCTGAAAAATTTTGGCGTCACGCGCCACGGGCGGGTGATTTTCTACGACTACGACGAGGTGAGCTATCTCACCGAGTGCCGCTTCCGTCATATTCCCAAATCCCAGGGGGTCGACAGTTACATGGATGGCGGGGCCAGCCTGTCCATTGGCCCCAACGATATCTTCCCCGAAGAGTTTGGCCCGTTCATGTTTGCCAACCCGGAACTGCGCGCACTATTCATGGAGCAGCATCCGGAGCTGTTCGACCCGGACTACTGGTTGGGGCTGCAGCGGGCGATTCTGGAGGGGCGGGTGATCGACGTGTACCCGTATCGCAACAAGCAGCGGTTCGCGGGCACCGTGGGGCAACTGGTACATTAGGCGTTTACTGGACGACGTAAGCCGAGGACAGCATGACTTCAGCCCCGCACTTGGTGGTATTTACCGGCTCGGGAATCAGCGCGGAGAGCGGCATCAAAACCTTCCGCGCCAGCGATGGCCTCTGGGAGGATCACCCAGTAGAGGAGGTCGCCACGCCGCAAGGGTGGCGGCAAGACCCAGAGCGGGTATTGGCGTTCTATAACCAGCGCCGGGAGCAGATTCGCCGTGCAAAGCCCAACGCTGCCCATAAAGCGCTGGCGGCGCTGGAGCAGGAGGGCTTCAAGGTCAGCGTGATTACTCAGAACATCGACGACCTGCACGAGCGGGCAGGCTCCCGTCACGTGCTGCACCTGCACGGCGAGATTTCAAAGGCCCGCTCATCGGTGGATGCGCGGCTGCGCTACCCGCTGTCAAAGGGCGGAATTGCCCTGGGCGATGTGTGCGATAAGGGCAGCCAGCTGCGCCCAGACGTGGTGTGGTTTGGCGAAGCGGTACCGCTGTTCGAAGAGGCCTGCGAGCTGGTGAGCCAAGCGGACTTTCTGCTTGTGGTGGGTACCTCGTTGGCAGTGATGCCCGCCGCATCGCTGCTCACCTATATCGATGCCGACACTCCCTGCGCGCTGGTAGACCCCGACGCCGATGAGCTAAGCCCACCCGGCGTGCTGGCGATCAATACCACGGCGGGGGAAGGCGTGCCGGCGCTGGTTAACCAGTGGCGTAAGCAGGGGAATTTGATCTTACCTTGATTTAACTACTGGGGAGGTTCGCTCAACCCTAGGCGGGGGCGCTGTGAACCCCTCCATGGGCGCTACTTTCGCCATCTGACCGCCATGGATGGCGGGAATGCCGGGATGGTTGGGAACATTGACCGGCCCTGGCGAAAGACCCCCGCTACGGGTTGTTCGAACCGGCCGATAGCACACTAGAGGCACTATTCTAAAAACCACGCTTTCATCACCCCAGTAATCTGGGTGAGCTCGGCATCTGTCGCGATATAGGCGGGCATGGTGTAAAGCCAGCGGCCAATGGGGCGCAGCCACACGCCCCGCGCTCGGGCAAATGCGGCAACGCCTTTCAGCGCTTCGCTGCTGTGGGCTTCGATCACCGCCGTTGCGCCCAACACGCGCACGTCCGCGACGGCCGGATGTGCGCGCAGCGCTACGTCTTCTAATAGCTCGCGCTGTAACGTTTGGCTGAGCGCGGCAATTTTCTCCAGGTAATGCTCCTCCTCGAACACCTTCAGGCTCTCCAGCGCCACGCGGCAGGCCAGGGGGTTGCCCATAAAGGTGGGGCCGTGCATGAACGCGTGGTGCTCGCTGTCGCCAATGAACGCCCCGTGAACCCGGTCGGTGGCCAGCGTGGCCGCATGGCCCAAGTAGCCGCCGGTCAGCCCTTTGGAGAGCACCATGATATCTGGCGTGACGCCCGCGTGGTCGGCGGCAAACAGCTTGCCGGTGCGGCCAAAGCCGGTAGCGACTTCGTCGAAAATCAGCAGCACGCCAAACTCATCGCACAGCGCCCGTGCGCCGCGCAGGTAGTCCGGCGAGGTCATGTTCAGCCCGCCCGCCGCTTGCAGCAGCGGCTCCATCAGGAGTGCAGCAATCTCATGGTGGTGGCGCGCTAGCACCTCCCGCAGCCCGGCGAGGTCCCGCTCTACCTGCTCTGGCGTCGCGTCGAAGGGGGCCGTGGGGGCTGGGGCGAAGTGGTGCTGGGGCAGCAGGCTGGCGAACAGACCATGCATGCCCTCTTCGGGATCGCACACCGCCATGCAGCCGGTGGTGTCACCGTGATACGCCTTCATCAGCGAGAGCATTTTGCGCTTGCCGGGGAGGCCCGAGAGCACTTGGTACTGCAGCGCCATCTTCATGGCGACTTCCATGCCCACCGAGCCGCTATCGGAGAAGAAAACATGATTCAGCCCCGGCGGGGTAATGCGCACCAGCGCCCGCGCCAGCTGGTCGGCGGGGTCGTGGGTGAGGCCACCCAGCATCACATGGCAAAGCTCCCCCGCCTGCTCGCGAATGGCGGCGACGAGGCGCGGATGGCCGTAGCCGTGAATCATGCACCACCAGGAGCAGGTGGCATCCAGCAGGCGCTCACCGCTGTCTAGCGTAAAGTAGCTGCCGCTGCCACCCACCACCTTGGGCGCAGGCGTTTGGGTCTTGAGGTGGGCGTAGGGGTGCCAAACGGGAGAGTTCATAGCGTTGCTTCCTGGGTGGCAAAAGGGAGCAACGCATCAAGGAAGATAAAGCGCTGCGCGGTGGAGGCATCGGCGTGTGCCAAATGAGGAATGAGCCCTAGGCAGGGAGCAGGTAAGGCGCGCTTCAGCAGCGCCACATTGGCCGTGAAGCGTGCGCTATCGCTGGCAAAGGCAGGATCTACCACGCTGCCCACCCAGCCCGCCAGCGTCAAGCCATCGGCAGCGATGGCCTCGGCAGTGAGCCGAGCATGGTTGAGGCAGCCCAGTTTTAGCCCGACCACCAGGATCACCGGCAGCCCGAGCGCGCAAGGCAGGTCGGAAAAGTCGTCTGCATCATTCAGCGGCACCCGCCAGCCGCCTGCGCCTTCGATTAGCGTCAGATCCCGTGGCGTGCCGGTTAACGTGTCGCTGAGCGCCTGAGTAACGCTTGCCACGTTAAGCACCGCACCTGCTTCCAGGGCGGCGAGATGCGGTGCAATGGCGGGAGCAAAGGTCCAGGGGTTGATCGTTGGGTAATCCACTGGCGGGAAGCTTTGCGCCTGTAGCGCCAGGGCATCGCGGTTGCGCAGGCCGTTGGGCGTGGCCTCGCTACCTGAGGCAATGGGCTTCAACCCTAGCGTGGTGAGCTGGCGCTGGCGGGCGGCGCACAGCAGCGCGCTGGTGGCCAGGGTCTTGCCCGCATCGGTGTCGGTACCAGTAACGAAATAAGTGTTGTTCATCTCGCGCTTTCCAGTCGTAGCGTCAGGCAGTGGTAGCTCACCGGCAGCCCCTGCGGTGTGCGCAGCGATTCATAGCGAGCCTGGGCATTAATGAGCGCTTGGCGGGTCAGTCGAGCGTTGGGTCTGGCTACTTGGGCGCCTACGCCTTTGATGGAGGCCATGACGGCGTTCATATCGGAATAGAAAAACCGCCGCTGCGCACGGGTATGCTGGATGAGGCGCAGGCCGCTTTGCTGAATCGCCCGCTGTACGGTGCTGGCATCCGGTGTTTGCAGCAGCGCCTCGGGCCGCTGCCAAGCGGTGGCGACTTCGCTCAGCGTGCCGGGCAGCAGGGTGGTGATGCGCGCCTGCCCACCCGGGGCGAGCACCCGGGCGAGCTCCTGCATCACTGCGCCGATATCCGGACACCACTGAATCGCCAGGTTTGAGAACACGAGATCCACGCTGGCATCGCTGAGCGGTAGCGCGGCGGCATCTCCCTGCTCCCAGCGTATGGCATCGCCATACTGCGCCTGTGCCTGGGCGAGCATACCGGGCGCTAGATCGAGCCCGGTGATGGCAGCATCGGGATAGTGTTCCGCTAGCCGCTGGGTCCAGTAGCCGGTGCCGCAGCCCAGGTCGAGCACGTGATGAGACCTCTCGGGCAGCGTTTGCCAAAGCGCCTCGCCGATATCGCGCTGGGCGCTGGCGAGGGTGTCATAGCGTGGTGCCGCTCGGGAAAAGGCCCGAGCCACACGCTCCTGCCAGTGGGTGAGTGGAAGCGGGGTAGCCGGTGAGTTCATCGCGGCTCCTGGAGGATGGCCTGCTCGGCCAGCCGTGCCGCCAGTGGGGCGGGCTGGGAGAGCATGGGGCAGTGTCCTGCGGCTTCCAGCCGTAGCGCTTGCTGGCGAGAGCGGCCGGGTAGCAGCGGGTCATGGGCTCCCGCCAATCGGCGGATAGGGCAGGGAGGGTGCGCGAGCAGTGCTCGGTTATCCAGCGTCTCGAGCCACATGAGCCCTTGCGCGAGCGTGTCGGTATCGGCGTGGGGAGTCTCGCCTAACCGTGCGCGTAGCTGGCGGTGGGCCTCGCGGGCGTTGGGCTCGCCTTGGGCCTGCCAGCGTAGAAAGTGCCGCCACGTGGCAACCGGATCACGATGGAAGGCGCGCTGAAAGCTGGCCAGCTCCTCATACGTCACACCGCCATCCTCCCCGTCACTGCAAAAACGGCTGCCTGCACCCAGTAGCAGCAGGGCCTGGGGCGGCGGCAAGTGATCGAGCAGCGCTGTGGCCAGCAACCCTCCCAGCGACCAGCCTACCCAGACGGCATCGCTGGGTAGCTCGGGGGCCATCCGTTCGGCCAGGGCGGCGATGCTCATCGGCGTGGACAGCGCTGGAGACTCACCGTAGCCGGGCCACTCCACTGGGGTGGGTTCGATGGTAGGGTGCCAGTGCGCCGCCAGCGTCTGCCAAATGCGGTAATCAACGCCCCAGCCTGACAGCAGGATGAGCTTCATTGTTGCTTCTCCCGCAGGCAGGCAGCAGCAACCTCCAAGAGCCTGTCGATATCGCTTTGGGTGTGGCGAGCGCTCAGGGTGATGCGCAGCCGCGACTCGCCGTTGGGCACTGTGGGCGGTCGAATCGCCCCTACCTGGATATCGTGCTGGTCGAACGTGGACGCCCAGGCCAGGGTACGCTGTTCGCTCCCCAGTAGCAGCGGCTGGATGGGCGTTTGGGAGTGGCCGAGTGGCAGCCCTAAGGCGGCCGCCTGCTGGCGAAAGTAGTGTATGTGGCGAGTGAGCCGCTGGCGGTGCTCGGGCTCCCGCTGCACGATGGTGAGTGCTTCTAACGTGGCGGCAGCAATCGCGGGCGGCTGGGCGGAGGTATACACGTAGCTGCGGGAAAACTGAATCAGGTGTTCGATCAACGCGGCGTCACCCGCCACAAATGCGCCTGCGGTGCCTAGTGCCTTGCCCAGGGTGCCGACCAAGATCGGCACGGCGTGGCTATCAAAACCTTCTACGCAGCCCGCGCCGTGTTCACCCAGTACACCGAGACCATGGGCGTCGTCGATCATCAGCCAGGCGTCGTGCTGCTGGCTGAGGTGGGCGAGCTGCTCGATGTCGGCGATATCGCCATCCATGCTGAACACGCCGTCGCTGACCACCAGCTTATGGGTGGCCGTGCTGCGCTCGAGCAGGCGCTGTAGATCGTGACCATCGCGGTGGTGATAGCGCCGGGAGCGTGCGCCGCTCAGCGCGGCCCCGTCGAGTAGCGAGGCGTGATTGAGACGGTCCTGAAATACCGCGGTGTTCGAATCCGCTAGCGCCTGCAGTACGCCCAGGTTCGCCATATAACCCGTGGAGAACAGCAGCGCCCGCTCGCGCCCGGTCCACTCGGCCAGCGCCTCTTCCAACGCATCGTGAATGCCCAGGTGCCCGCTGACCAAGTGCGACGCCCCGGCCCCGGCGCCAAAGCGTTTCGCGCCTTCCGCCTGAGCCGCCTGTACGCGTGGGTCTTGGGCAAGGCCTAGATAGTCGTTGCCTGAAAAGTCGAGTGCCCCATGGGCAGAAACCCGGCGGCTGCGCCAGCGCTGCTGACGCTCGCGCTCGTGGCGGGCTGCCGCCAAGCGCTGGTGCCACACCTCAGACACTGGCATCCACCGCCAGCGCCGCAGCGCGTTCGGCCTGGGCGTGTCGCTGCGCCTGTTGGGCCAGCCGCTCGGAATGCTGTGTGTCGTCTTCGCAGGTGTCGCGGCGCTCGGGGTGCAGGCCCAGCTTGGCAAACAGCGCGCGGTCGCGCTCTGCTTGAGGGTTGCTGGTGGTCAGCAGCTTATCGCCGTAGAAGATGGAGTTGGCACCGGCCAGGAAAGCGAGCGCCTGGGTGGATTCGCTCATCTGCTCGCGACCCGCAGAGAGCCGCACATGGCTTTGGGGCATCATGATACGGGCCACGGCGATGGCGCGGATGAACGCCAGCGGGTCTAAATCCTCGACGTTTTCCAGCGGTGTCCCCGGTACCTTGACCAGCATGTTGATAGGCACCGATTCAGGATGCGGCGAGAGCTTGGCCAACTGCTGCAGCAATGCGCTGCGATCCTGTGCGCCCTCACCCATGCCTAAAATGCCGCCAGAGCACACTTTCATACCGGCGTCGCGCACGGTGGCCAGGGTTTCTAAGCGGTCGCTGTAAGTGCGGGTGGTGATGATTTCGCCGTAGAAATCGGGGGAGGTATCGAGGTTGTGGTTGTAGTAGTCGAGCCCGGCAGCGGCCAGCCGCGTGGCCTGCTCGCCGTCGACCATGCCCAGCGTCATGCAGGTCTCGAGCCCTAGCGCCTTTACCTGGCGCACCATCTCTTCCACCGCCACTAAATCTTTATCCCGTGGGCTACGCCATGCGGCCCCCATGCAAAAGCGGCTGGCGCCTGCTTCTTTAGCTGCTTTGGCCTGGGCCACTACCTTCTCGATTTCCAGCAGCTTCTCTTTTTCTAACTGGGTGTTGTAGTGACCCGATTGGGGACAGTACTTGCAGTCCTCCGGGCAGGCCCCGGTTTTGATCGACAGCAGGGTAGACACCTGCACCGCGTTGGCGTCGAAATGCGCCCGATGCACCTGCTGGGCTTGAAACAGCAGGTCGTTAAAGGGCAGCGCAAACAGCGCGTTGATCTCGTCAAGCGTCCAGTCGTGGCGCGGCGCGGCATCCGCCGCGTGAAAAGCAGTCGAGGTGGCGGTCACGGGTAAACCTATATTCTTTTGAAGGTTGACAGAACTCTAGCGGGGCTGTGCTGAAGGTGTCAACTTTTTGAAGAGGGTTGGTTTACCATGAGTGGGGATAAGAAAGGCTAAAATATGCTAGCCTTTTGAAAGTAATAAATGGCTAGTGCGTAGGCTAAGGAGGTCAACGATGCGCTTAAATGATGTTCAGCGTCAGGCCATCGTCAGCGCCGTGAAGTCGTGTTTTGGGCCGCAAGCGAATGTAAAGCTTTTTGGCTCCCGCACGGATGATCAAGCCAAAGGTGGCGATATTGATCTTCTGATCACAACCGATATCCGCGATGTCAATGACATAGTACGGGCTGAAATGCGCTGCCAAGTAAAGCTTCAGCAGCTACTCGGCGAGCAAAAAATCGATATGCTGATTGATTATCCCAACCGCCAGAATTATCCGGCCATTTTTAGCATTGCTGAGCGGGCAGGACTTCCATTATGACACAGGATATTGCACTACTACGTTTGCAAGAAGCATGGCGTGAGTGCCAACGGCATATGCATTTTATTGACTATGCGCTCTCCTCTCTTACACCATGCTTGCCGCTGTCGGGGAGTCAATTAGCGGCGCTGGACGATGCGCAGATTCAAAGCTTGGATCAATTCGTACTAAGATTTGGCAAATTACAAGATGCGATGGGGACTCGGCTGTTCCCCTCGGTGCTGCTTTACCTGCAAGAGCCCTACGAAGATCGCCCAATGCTGGATAAGCTCCATCGTTTAGAGAAATTGGGCTATTTGGAAGAAAGTGAGCAGTGGCAGTCTCTACGGATGCTTCGCAATCGCTTTGCCCATGAGTATCCAGACGACCCGGATAAAAATGCCGCAATATTGATGCTCGCCATTGAATCTGTGCCTAGTTTGGTGGCTATGCTTGAGCGTATTGGCCAAAAGTTGTCGCTGACATTTGAAAGATAGCTGCCGGAATAGCATCTGGCTGTTCAACCCCACGCTGCTTTATACTCTGCGCCCTTTGATGACCCACTGGAGCGCAGATGCCTGACGCGACCTCGCTGCCCCCTGAACATGATGCATTGACCGACCGCGACCCGGCCACCGGGCATCCGCGCCCGCCTCGTCGTGAATTCAAAGCGCGGGGCAGCTTCGTGACGCGCTGTGAGGGCTGCAACTTACCTGAGCTGAACTGCCTCTGCCCGTATCAGGTCAAGGCGGAGAGCGACGCTCAGGTATGGCTGTTGACCCACTCCATCGAGCACTACAAACCGACCAATACCGGGCGTTTGATTGGCGATGTGCTCACCAATACCCGCGTCTTCACCTGGTATCGCACCGCGCCGGACGACACGCTGGCGGCGCTGTTGGACGATCCGCGCTACGCGCCGTTCGTGATTTTCCCCGATGATCAGCCGGATTACGCCGACCGCGTGGTGGATATCGGCGCGGTGCATGCTGCCAAGCAGCAGGCGCGCATACCGGTATTCATCATTTTGGATGGCACCTGGCGTCAGGCGCGGCGTATGTTCCGCAAAAGCCCTTACCTGGATGCACTACCGGTGCTGCCGCTGCGTACCGAGCGGGAGACCCGCTACCGGCTGCGCAAGCCCGCCTCGAAAGCGCATCTGTGCACTGCTGAAGTCGCTATTGAGTTACTGCGTCAGAGTGGCGATGAAGCAGCGGCTAGCGTGCTGGATGACTACTTTGACGTGTTCAACGATAGCTACGCAGAGAGCCGCTATTATCGCAAGATCGAAGAGCCGACGGCGGCCATGCAGCGCCTGCTGGAGAGGCAGCGGGCAGCAGGAACCGCCGAGCGCGACTAGCGAGAAGGCGTGGTGCCGGGCAGCCAGCGCAGCAGCACTTTGCGGACCCAGTACCAGCGATTGATCAGTAGTGCCATGAAGATCAGGCTACAGCCCAGCAGTTGCAGTGCGGTCATGGTTTCGCCAAACCACCAGGCGGCAAACAGTGCGGTCCACGCCGCTTCCAGCATCAGAATCACCGCTGCGTGGCTGGGCGTGGTCATGCCCTGCGCTTTGATTTGCAGAAAGAAGCGCAGCGAGCTAGCCAGCAGCACGCTGGCCATGAACCAGCCAAGAATCGAAGGGCCGAGCGCCAGCGGCTGATGCTCGACTGCCAAAGAGAGCAGCGTCAGCACCACGCCGACCGAGATAAGCTGAAGCGTCGTTAGCGGCAGCGCCGCCACGTTACGAACCACGCGGGTATTGACGTTGATCAAAAGCGCAAAGCAGAGCGCGGCGCACACCATCAATAGCTGGCTGGCCTCGATCCGAAATCCCGCATTGAGTGAGAGCAGGGCAAAACCCAGTAGCGCGATAGGCAGCGCGATCCACGTGCTGCGCGGTGGGCGGTCGCCAAACAGCAGCCGAGCGACGACGGGAACCAGCAGGATGCCCAGGCTATTGATGAAGGCGCTTTCACCCAGGTGATCGGAGTAGTGCAGCCCGAGTACCCAAAACGCGATGGCGGCGCTGAACAAAACGCCGACCAGCAGGCCACGGCGGATCCGGCGTATCGGCATACGGCGCAGAGCAGGCCAAGAGAATCCCAGTAGGATCAGCCCGGCGAGTAAGAAGCGCGTGCCGATGAACAGCAGCGGCGGCATGCCCACCAGCGCCTCCTTGGAGAATATCCAGCCACCGGCCGCCACGACCGTGACCAGCAGAAGCAGTGCGTCGGCCTGCCAGGGGGCTTGCTTGATCGAACTCACGCAGCGCCGCTGCCGAATAGCGCACCGGCGATTCTAAACCCAGCGACCCAGGTGCCCACTGCCGACCCCAGCGTAGCGAGAATGAACACCAGTAGGGTGCGCGAGACGCGGTTCTTCCACCAGCCTTTCAGCTGCGTCACGTCGTGTCGCAGACTAGAGAAGTCGCGCACTTTGGGCTTGCGCATATAGAGCTCTACCCCAGCGGCCACGAAGCCGGCCCCAATCGTTGGGTTGAGCGATGTGAGCGGCGCGGCAAAGAAGGTGGCAATGACCGTCACCGGGTGGGCGAGAGCGGCAATGGTGGCCCCGCCGGATAGAATTCCGTTGATCAAAAACCACTCGATGACTAGCTGCCAGCCAAGCTCGGTATTGCGCGAAAAGCCCACCACGAAACCGGTAATGACCAGCGCGGTAATCAGCCAGGGAGTGGCTTTCCACAGTTTGGAGGGCGGCGGTGTCGCTTCGAGTGACGCCCTCTCGATGGTGGGGCTTTCCGGCAGCGGTGCTTCCAGGTGCTCGCTCGTCCCCTTCAAATGTCCGGCGCCCAGTACCACCAGCACGTTCTGGTAGCGTCCGGGAGGTGCGTCTTCCGCCAAACGCAGTGCCATATAGCGGTCGCGTTCACGAATCAGCGGCGTATAGAGTGCCTCCGACTCTGCGGCAAACTCGCTGAAGGTCGCTTCCAGCATGTCGCCCTCTTTGAGCTTTTCGATATCCTCTTTGGAGACGTCCTGACGCGAGAGCACGCTGCCAATTAGTCCGGAAAACAGCGAGAAGCGCTGCCACCAGGGCACGTTGCGGTAAATGCGTTTGAGGGTGATGCCTACATCCCGGTCGACCAGCAGTAGCGGTAGGTCGCGCGAGCGGCACTCTTCCACGGCAGCGCGCATTTCGGCGCCAGGCTGAATCCCAGACTGCTCGGCAATACGCTGCTGGAACGCGCCGAGGGCGAGGCTTGCTGCGACCATCCCCGCTTTGCCCTGCTTGAATACCTGGAACAGGTCCTGCTCGCCCATGGCGTCGGGATTGTCCATGCTTTGGTGACGAGCGTCGCACAGCTCGATGGCCACGGCGTCGAACTGGCCGCTGTCGATCAATTGGCGAACGTCGTCCGCGCTCTCGGCCGACACGTGGGCCGTTCCCAGCAGGGTATAGTGCGTCGTGCCCACTTGAACGGTCGTCAGCGGGCCGCTAGTCGTGGGCAGCACGAGGCTCTCTTGAGCCAGCGGTGTTGCATCATCTTGGGTCATTAAAAAGTCTCAATGAATAAGTCACTCGCAGTGTGTTTAACGCCGCCAAAAGGCGGGGGTAAACAGCACCAATACCGTAAAAATTTCCAAGCGGCCCAGTAACATGGCCAGTACTAAGATCCATTTGGCAAGGCTTGGCAAGTCGCCATAGTGGCTACTGGCTTCACCGAGCGCAGGACCCAGGTTGTTCAGTGCAGAGCCAACGGTCGACCATGCCGTCACCTGATCGACGCCCGTCGCCATCACACCCACCAGCATCAAAAAGAACAGCATCACATAGGCAGAGAAAAATCCCCAGACGGCCTGCGCAATGCTATCAGGCACGCTCACTTTGCCGACCTTGACGGCAATCACCGCGTTGGGGTGGATCAGACGCATCACCTCGCGCATGCCCTGCTTCAAAATCAGAATGATACGGATGACCTTCATGCCCCCGGCGGTGGAGCCCGAGCAGCCGCCGACGAATGCCGCCACGAATAGCAAGAACGGCAGCGCCCCTGGCCAACCGGAAAAGTCCGCCACGGCAAAGCCCGCGGTCGTGGCCACCGAGACCACCTCGAAAAGCGCGTGCCGAAGACCAGTGATGCTCTCGTAGGTATCGGTGAGCCATAGGGTCACCACGGTGATGGTGGTGAGCCCGGCTAAAAACAGCATCAGAAAGCGCGCTTCGGGATCTTGGAAATAGTGCAGCAAGCGCTTTTCCCGCCAGGCAATGAAGTGCAGGCTAAAGCTGAAGGCGGAAATCAGCATGAAGGCCACGCAGATGAGTTCGATGGCGGCGCTATCGAAATAGCCAATGCTGGCATCGTAAGTAGAAAAGCCGCCAATGGCGACAGTGGAAAAGCTGTGCCCCAGGGCATCGAACCAGTTCATGCCCGCCAGCATGTAGGCAACCGTGCAGGCGAAGGTCAGCGTCGCGTAGATGTACCAAAGCGCTTTGGCGGTTTCGGTGATGCGTGGTGTGAGCTTGGAGTCCTTGAGCGGGCCAGGGATCTCGGTGCGATAGAGCGCCATACCGCCGACGCCCAGGGTGGGCAAAATGGCCACGGCCAATACCACGATCCCCATGCCGCCCAGCCACTGGAGCTGCTGGCGGTAGTAAAGAATCGACTCAGGCAAGAAATCGATGCCGGTGATCACCGTGGCTCCAGTAGTGGTCAGGCCGGAGAACGACTCGAACACCGCGTCGGTCATGCTTAGCGCATCTTCGCCAAACAGCATCAGCGGCAGCGAGCCGAACAGCGCCAGCACGGTCCAGAACATGGCGGCGATGATGAACCCGTCGCGGATGCGCAGCTCTTTATGGGCACGGCGGTTGGGCAGATAGAGCAGCAGCCCCGTCATGACGGTAATTCCAATACCGCTCATGAAGGCATGCCAAACGCCGTCACGAAACCAGAGCGACATGAGCATGGGAGGGAGCATCGTTAGGCTGAAGAGCATCAGCAGCAGGCCCAAAATTCGTAAAATGACCCGCAAACTCATCGTGCTGTTCGCCCCGGTTGTGGCTGTGTCATCACGCTGGCACGCTCCTTAGAAAAACGTTAGCCCGACTTGGAACAGACGCTCCACGTCGCGAATACGCCGCTTGTCGATCACGAACAGAATCACGTGGTCGCCGCTCTCCACCTTCACATCGCCGTGGGCAATCAGCACCTCTTTGCCGCGTACGATGGCGCCGATGGTGGTGCCCTCGGGCAGGTCGATATCGGCGATGGTGCGGCCCACGACTTTCGACGACTGCTTATCGCCGTGGGCGATGGCCTCGATCGCCTCTGCCGCGCCCCGGCGCAGCGAGTGTACGTTGACGATATCGCCCCGGCGTACGTGGGTCAGCAGGCTGCCGATGGTGGCCTGTTGGGGGGAGATGGCGATGTCGATATCGCCACCCTGCACCAAATCCACGTAGGCCGCGTTGTTGATCAGCGTGAGGACCTTCTTCGCCCCCAGCCGTTTGGCCAGCAGCGACGACATGATGTTCACTTCGTCGTCGTTGGTCAGCGCGCAGAAGATATCGCAGTCTTCGATGTTTTCCTCTTCCAACAGCCGCTTGCTGGTGGCGCTGCCGTGAAGCACCACGGTGCGATCCAGCCGCTCGGAGAGCGTGGTGCAGCGCTCCAGGCTGTGCTCGATGATCTTGACCTGATGGCTGTGCTCCAAGTGCTCCGCCAAGCGTTCGCCGATATTGCCGCCTCCGGCGATGACGACCCGGCGGAAGTCCCGCTCTACCTTGCGCAGCTCGCTCATCACCGCGCGGATATCTCGCCGGGCGGCGAGAAAAAACACCTCGTCGTCGGCTTCGATGATGGTGTCGCCCCGGGGGATGATCGGTCGGTTGCGGCGGTAGATCGCCGCGACACGGGTTTCCACGTTGGGCATGTGCTTGCCCAGAAAGGCCAAATCCTGGCCCACCAATGGACCGCCGTAGAAGGCTTTCACCGCCACCAGCTGTACCAACCCGCCGGCAAACTCCAGCACCTGCAGCGCGCCGGGATGCTCGATCAAGCGGCGCACGTGGTCGGTCACCACCTGCTCGGGACTGATCAGCACGTCGATGGGAATGGCTTCGTGGGCGAACAGCCCTTTACGGGTGAGGTAGGCGGTGGAGCGGACCCGGGCAATTTTGGTGGGGGTGCGAAACAGCGTGTGGGCCACCTGACAGGCGATCATATTGATCTCGTCGGTGTTGGTCACCGCGATCAGCATATCGGCGTCTTCGCAGCCTGCCTGGCGCAGCACGATCGGGTAGGAGCCTGCGCCGGTCACCGTGCGGATATCCAGCTTGGTGTGCAGCTCGCGCAGTTTTGCGCCGTCGGTATCGACGACGGTGATGTCGTTCTCCTCGCGGGCAAGGTGCTCCGCAAGGGTGCCGCCGACTTGGCCGGCGCCGAGAATGATGATTTTCATCGCTAAGCATCGGTTCCGTTATGAGCGCCAACGTTTTATCAGCACGCAGTGTGCGCTGCAACAAAGACGGCGGCCAGTGTAAACCAGCCGCCGTCGAAAAGCAGGTAGGGATTATTCCAGCGTGAAGCCGACTTTGATCGTGACCTGCCAGTGTGCCACGCGGCCATCCTCGATGTGCCCACGCGTGTCGGTGACTTCAAGCCAGCGCATATTGCGAACGCTTTCGGCGGCTTTGGTCAGGGCATTCTGCACGGCGTCCTCGATTCCTTTTTCGGATGAACCGGTTAGCTCGATATGTTTATAGGTATGATGACTCATGCTGTCTCCTTGCGTGTCATGAAAAGGCGGCCTAGTGCTTAGGCCTTGCGCTTCTCTAGTCTGGCATAAAAAAAGCCATCGTGACTGTTCACGGCAGGAAACAGCTGGCGGCCCGTGCCGCTTTGCTCACCCCAGGCCACGTCATGGGGCGTGGTGGCATGGGCGTCCGGGGTGCGGTCTAAAAACGCATCGATTTGTGCGGCGTTCTCTTCGGGCAGCACCGAACAGGTAGCGTAGAGTAGGGTCCCACCTGGGCGTAGCAGTGGCCATAGATTATCCAGCAGCCGTTGCTGGAGCTTGGCGAGCTGGCGAATGTCCTCTTTACGGCGTAGCGCTTTGATGTCCGGATGGCGACGAATCACGCCGGTGCCGGAGCAGGGGGCATCCAGCAAAATGGCATCAAAGGGCGTGCCGCTCCACCAGTCGCGGGTGGTGGCATCGGCATGTTTTAGTTCGGCACTGAGCCCTAAACGGCCGAGCGTGTCGTCGACTTTTGCCAGCCGCTGGTTGTCGCTATCCAGCGCGGTCAGGGAAATGTCGAACTGCTCTAGCAAGTGAGCGGTTTTGCCGCCAGGGGCGCAGCAGGCGTCCAGTACATGGGCGCCGGGACGTGGCGCGAGAGCCGGGCCCAGCAGCGCGGCGCAGAGCTGTGCCGCCTCGTCCTGCACGCTGACGTGGCCCTGTTCGAAGCCAGGCAGCGTCGAGACATCGCAAGGGTGAGTCAGCGTGATGCCATCGGGGGCATGGAGGCAGAGGTGGCCATCCAAGCCCTGCTCGGTGAGTCGCTGCAGGTACGCTTCACGATCATTGTGGCGCTGGTTGACGCGCAGCGTCATCGGCCCCGGTTCGTTGTTGGCCTCGGCAATGACACGCCACTGCTCGGGCCAGGCGCTGCGCAGCTTGCCGAGCAGCCACTGGGGGTGTTCCAAGGCCACGCTCTCATCACGGTCCACTTCGGCCTGCAGCGCATCGGCCTCGCGCTGCAGTCGGCGCAGGCAACCGTTGAGCACGCGAGTTGCCCACTCTTTGTCCAGCAGGCGTGCGGCCCCGGCGGTTTCCCCCACGGCGGCGTGGGCAGGTGTGCGCATGTAGAGCAGTTGATAGATACCGATCAGCAGCAGCGCCTGGATATCGGCGTCACGCTTTTTGAAGGGCTGCTTCAGCAGGCGGCTGGCCAACGCTTGCAGTCGCGGCAAACGTCGGCAGGTGCCGTAACAGAGTTCTTTGAGCAGCGCGCGGTCTCTGGCAATGACGCTGTGCTCATCGAGCCCGGCCAGGGAGCCTTTATCGGTGAGAATCGGCACCAGGCTTCTGGCCGCCGCCGCGCGCACGTCCAGGCCGCTACCGCCTTTGGTGGGTCGCTCGCTCATGGGTGCGCTCCTTGCGAGGCTGGCTGTGAAGGCTGTCCAAGGCGAACACCCTCGCTCAAGGGCGTTTGGCGGGCATTCAAAAGATCACGCACTGCCATGGCTTTGCCGCCGGGCAGCTGGGCACGGCTAACGCACAGCACTTCCTGGCCCTGGGCACCGCAGGCAATGCGCAGGTGTTCGTCGCCATGTGCCAACAGCGTACCGGGGGCGACGGGCGACTGCTCACCGGGCTCTACGCTGGCCATCAACAGCCGCAGACGATCGTTCCCCAGGGTGCACCAAGCCACCGGCCAAGGGTTGAAGGCGCGGATTTTACGCGCCAGCTGCTCGGCGGGCTGGCTAAAGTCGAGCTCGGCCTCGGCTTTACTAAGTTTGGCGGCGTAGGTCACGCCCTCGTCGGGCTGCGGCGTGGCCTCCAGGCTTCCGCTGTCCAGCTGATCGAGTACGGTCACCAATGCATTGGCGCCTTGAATGGCCAGCCGATCATGGAGGTCGCCGCCCGTGGTGCGTGCGGTGATCGGGGTGCGCACGTCGTAGAGCATGGCGCCGGTATCCAGCCCCGCGTCCATCTGCATGATGGTGACGCCGGAGGCGCTATCACCCGCTTCGATGGCGCGCTGAATCGGCGCCGCGCCGCGCCAGCGGGGCAGCAGCGAGGCGTGGACGTTGATACAGCCTAACCGCGGCGTATCCAGCACCGCCTGGGGCAGCAGCAGCCCATAGGCGACCACCACCATCACATCGGCATTCAGCGCCGCCAGTTCGGCTTGCGCATCGGCGTCTTTCAAGCTGACGGGTTGGACCACCGGCAGCCCGTGCGCTTGTGCCAGCTGTTTGACCGGGCTGGGCGTGAGCTTGCGGCCACGTCCAGCGGGACGGTCGGGTTGGGTGTAAACCGCCACCACTTCATGTTCGCTGTCGAGAACGGCAGCAAGGCTGGAGGCGGCGAAGTCTGGCGTGCCAGCAAAAACAACGCGTAACGGTGACATGGTGGAGAGCCCCTAGGAGAAGAGAGAAAGTGCCATCTATGAAACGCACAAAGGCCGAGAGGCAGCGCTATCGTGCAGGCATTCAGCCTGTGAGTCAGCGTGTCAGCTCGGCCAGTGGCCAGGTGATGAGGTGCCGATTAGGCGTCGTTCATCAGCCTGTGGCGCTTCTGCATTTTTTTCATCACTCGGTCGCGCTTGAGCGGAGAGAGGTAATCCACGAACAGGACACCTTCTAAATGATCGAGTTCATGTTGAATGCAGTGGGCCAGCAAGCCGTCCGCTTCCAACTCGTAGGGCTCTCCGTTACGGTCCAGCGCGTTGAGCGTCACTTTCAGGTAGCGCGGTACTTCGGCATAGTACTCAGGGATCGACAAGCAGCCCTCGGAGAGCGGCTCTTTGGCATCACCGATGGGCTCGTAGCGCGGGTTGATCAGCACCAGCGGCTGGGAGTTATCGTCGCTGACATCCATGACGACCACGCGGCGATGGACATCGACTTGCGTTGCAGCAAGGCCGATGCCGCGTGCGTCGTACATGGTCTCCAACATATCGTCGACGAGCTGGCGGACCTCGTCGTCAACGGTTTCCACCGGTACCGCCTTAGTGCGCAGGCGCTCGTCGGGGAATTCGAGAATAGGAAGTTTGGCCATGGCGTTACAATCACCGTTATGCTGAGTCTTTAAGATGAGTTAGCGGCGAACCTGTGTCAGCGCGCCTAACTACTTTACTATGGGCCACTATATCATGCTGATGGCGTTCCTGGGCACGCGCGACACCGTGTGGCCCTCTTCCTCTGCTTTACCAACGACTGCCTGGAGAGAACCGGATGGCGGCCCGAAAGCCTCTTTATTATAGCGTCTTTGGCGTGCTCTTAACGTGGGTGCTGTTGTCCAGCCAAGCTGTTTTAGCTCTGGAAGGCTTACGTCACGATGCGCCGCAGCGCTACGAGGTAGTGCCTGGCGATACCCTATGGGATATCTCGGCCCGCTACCTCCACTCCCCGTGGCAGTGGCCGTCGCTGTGGCGGTCGAATCCACAGGTGCGCAATCCACACCTCATTTATCCTGGCGACGTGCTGCTGCTGGGCAGCTGCGAAGGCCAGCCTTGCGTCACGTTGGAGCGTGGTCAGAGCATCGTCAAACTCTCCCCGCAAATGCGCACCGTGCCAGAGCGTGAGGCCATTACTCCCATCCCGATGGAAGTGGTCCGCGCGTTTTTGCGCGAGCATCGCGTGGTCGAGCCAGGCGAGCCCCTGCAGGAACTCGCCTACGTGGTAGGCGGCGACAACCAGCGTCTGATTAGCGGGGCAGGCGATAGGTTGTACGTGCGTGGAGAGCTGCCGGAGCGCGCGAGCTTAGGCATTTATCGACCCGGCGAGCCCTACATCGCCGCCGATGGCACACGGTTGGGCGATGAGCTGATCAATATTGGCGAAGCGCGCTACGTCAGCAGCGAGGGCGATATCGCCCGGGTCGAGGTGCTCAGTGCTTATCAGGAAGTACGTAACAACGACATTCTGCTGCCCCTAGAGGATCGTGAGCTGAGCGCGTCGTTCGAGCCCCGCGCACCGTTGAATGACGTCTCTGGACAGATCGTTGCAGTACCGGGCGGGGTGCGTTTTATTGGGCGCCTACAGATCGTTGCGCTGGACTTAGGCACCCAGGATGGCCTGCAGCCGGGGCACGTCCTGCGTGTCGACCAGCAGGGCGAGCTCGTCACCGATCCTCGCACCCAAGAGCTGCTGCGCTTACCTGACACTGAAGCGGGGCTGGTGATGGTTTTTCGACCTTACGATCACATGAGTTTCGCTCTGGTCATGCAGGCGTCACGGGTATTGGCCGTCGGGGATCGCGTGCGTTCGCCCACGCGCTAACGAACGAATCATCCGTTACAAGAGGGAACAGCGATGGATGCCAAGGAGTGGCTGGCAGTGCATGCACTGCCTGGGATGGGCGCAACGCGCATTGCACAACTGGTGGCGCGGCAGCCATCGTGGCCGCAAGGCTGGTTGGCGGCGTTGCCCAGTAGTGCCGCCAATGCGTTACGCCTGTGGCTCGCTCACCCGACGCGCAGCCCTTTGCAACACGCGGTGGACGACACCTTGACCTGGCTGCAAGGCGCGCCTCATCGTCATCTACTACACCGCGATCATCCCGATTGGCCTGAGTTACTCGATCAGCTTCCAGACCCACCGGTGGTACTGTGGGCGCAGGGGGATTTACGTGCCCTGAGCGCCCCGGGCATTGCCATGGTCGGTACCCGCCGGCCCACGTCGGAGGGCGGTCGCAATGCACAAGCGTTTGCCCGCGAATTGGCTGGGCGCGGCTGGTGTGTGGTGAGCGGTATGGCCTTGGGGGTCGATGGCATTGCCCAGCGTGCCGCGCTGGAGGCGGGTGGCACCTCCATTGCCGTGCTGGGAAGCGGTATCGACGTCATTTACCCCGCACGCCATCGGGATCTTTATGAACAGCTCAGCACCCAGGCCGGCGGTTTGGTGCTGTCCGAACACCCGCCGGGCACGACGGCTCGTCCGGTCTTTTTTCCCCGCCGTAATCGTATCGTCACTGGACTATCGCTTGGCACTCTGGTGGTCGAAGCCACCGAAAAAAGCGGTTCGCTGGTCAGCGCCCGCCTTGCCCTGGAGCAAGGGCGCGAGCTTTTTGCGTTGCCGGGCTCGGTGCATAACGTGCAAGCCCGTGGCTGCCTGCAACTCCTGCGTAGCGGGGCCACGCTGGTGCGCCATGTGGACGACATGCTCGAAGAATTGCAGCAATGGGCGCCCCACTACCTGCACGAAGAGGCGGCTGTCGGTGCCAAGCCGGTCTCCCACGGCACCGACAGCCCTTCGCCTATCACCGGCGACCCGCTGCTCGATGCACTGGGCACTTCGCCAACGCCGATCGATCTGCTGGTGCAAACCACCGGTCTCTCGGTCAGTGATTGCCAACAGCGGCTGTTAATGCTTGAGCTCGAAGGTCAGGCGACGCAGCAGGCAGGTGGCTGGGTGAGAGTGACGGCCCCGTGGTAAGATGCAGTCACCTTTGTTCGATTGGCTGAGAGCTTATCAGGAGCGTCTATGAAACCGGCGGTTGACGTGAAAGCGGCGGTAGCTGCGCTGCGTAAAGGCGGTGTGATTGCCTGCCCCACCGAAGCGGTGTGGGGGTTGAGCTGTGACCCCGATAATGACGAAGCGCTGGCGCATCTCATGCGTATGAAGGAGCGCGACCCGGCCAAGGGCGTGATTTTGGTGGCGGCGACCATTCAGCAGTTTCAGCCCTGGCTCAATCAGCTACCGTTAGCGTTACATGCGCCGCTGGCCGCCAGTTGGCCCGGTCCCCATACGTGGTTGGTGCCCGATAACGGCAGGAGCCACGGCCTGGTGCGCGGCGCTCATCAAAGCGTGGCGCTACGCGTCACCGACCATCCGCTGATGAAAGCGCTGTGCGAGGCGTTTGGTGGTCCGCTCGTTTCCACCTCGGCCAACCGAGCCGGTGACCCGCCTGCCATGAGCGCAGAAGAGGTCGCCACCATTTTTGGCGAAGACGTCGCAGCTATCGTGGCGGGCGAATTGGGCGGCAATGCCAAACCCAGCACCATCCGCGATTTAGTGACCGGCAAAGTGATGCGTGACTAGCCGCTCGGCTTCGTCACACTGTCAGCGATTCACGATTCACGATTCACGATTCACGATTCACGATTCACGATTCACCTCACCAGGAGTCAACGTGGCCCACGAGCACCTAGACGACGTCAAAGCGTATCTACTCGATCTTCAGGAGCGCCTATGTGAAGGGCTTGCCGCCGCTGACGGACGGGCCGCGTTCAAAGAGGATAGTTGGCAGCGAGAAGAGGGGGGCGGAGGGCGCTCGCGGGTGATGGAGTCGGGCGCTGTTTTCGAAAAAGGCGGCGTCAACTTTTCCCATGTGTACGGTGCACAATTGCCGCCCTCTGCCACCGCCGCACGGCCGGAGCTGGCCGGACGCAGTTTTCACGCGGTCGGCGTCTCTTGGGTCATGCACCCGGAGAACCCCAACGTACCCACCAGCCACGGCAACGTGCGCTTTTTCATTGCCGAAAAAGAGGGCGAGCCACCGGTGTGGTGGTTTGGCGGGGGCTTCGACCTGACCCCCTACTATCCCGTGTTCGAGGACGTAGTGCACTGGCATCAGGTCGCACGCGACGCCTGCGCGCCCTTTGGAGAGGGTGTTTATGAGCGCTACAAAGCGTGGTGCGACGACTACTTTTACCTCAAGCACCGCGACGAGACTCGCGGGGTGGGTGGCCTATTCTTCGACGACCTGAACGAGGGCAGCTTCGAAGAGTGTTTTGCCTTCCAGCGCGCGGTAGGCGATAGCTTTCTGGACGCTTACCTCCCCATCGTCGAGCGCCGGAAACAGGACGCATGGGGCCAGCCGGAGCGGGAGTTCCAGCTCTATCGGCGTGGCCGCTACGTCGAATTCAACCTGGTGTGGGACCGAGGCACGCTGTTTGGCTTGCAAAGCGGCGGACGCACGGAATCGATTTTGATGTCCATGCCGCCGCTGGCCCGCTGGGAGTACGCCTTCACGCCTGAGGCAGGTAGCCGTGAAGCCGTGCTGCACGACTATCTGGTGCCCCGCGATTGGCTGACCGAAGCCGCCCAGCAGCGCCATGCCTAAGGAGTGTCGATGAGCGACCGTTACTGCGTGTTTGGTAATCCGATCAAACACTCGAAATCACCGCTGATTCACGGTGAGTTCGCCCGTCAAACCCAGCAGCCCATGACGTACACGGCGGAACTGGCGCCTGAGGATGGTTTTACAGACGCATGGCGAGCTTTCGTGTCGGGCGGTGGCCGGGGTGCCAACGTGACCGTACCGTTCAAAGGCGATGCTTTTGCGCTTTGCGATACGTTGAGCTATCGCGCCAAGCGCGCCCAAGCGGTCAATACGCTGATCGTGGGGGGTAACGGGCGCACCTACGGTGATACGACCGATGGTATTGGATTGGTGCGTGATTTGGCCTATCACCGCGTCCCTCTGGCGGGTAAGCGCGTGCTGGTGCTCGGCGCTGGGGGTGCCGTGCGTGGCATTTTAGAGCCACTGCTGGCCGAAAAACCCAGCGAGGTGGTCGTCGCCAACCGGACCGTGGCAAAAGCCGAGCAGTTGGCGGAGGCGTTCGTGGATCTGGGGCGTATTCATGGCGGTGGCTTTGCGTCGGTAGAGGGGCCGTTCGATGTGGTCATTAACGGCACCAGTGCCAGCCTGTCAGGCGAGCTGCCGCCGCTACCGGAGACACTGTTTGGCGAAGGTGCCTGGGCCTACGACATGATGTACGGCGCCGAGCCGACGGTGTTTCTTCAGTGGGCAGGACCGCGCGGCGCAAAGCTGCTGGATGGTTTGGGTATGCTGGTCGAGCAGGCGGCCGAGTCGTTCTTTGCATGGCGCAACGTGAGACCCGAAACGGCCAGCGTACGCACGCTGCTACGTCAATCGCTCAATTATTGAGCAGGGCGATGGGGGCGAGTGCCCCCATCGTGTCGTCGTGACCTAACGCGATTTGGTATAAAACCCCACCATGCACATCACCAGCCCCACCACGGATAGCAGCATGCCGCCGTTGACCAGCAGTGGTGAACGCTCGAGCCACGACACGAAAGGCTGCGGCGTGTCATAGCATGCACCATCCAGATAGTTCCAATAGCCACCATCGAGCTGACAAGCGCGGACGTCCCCCAACTCCCAAAAATAGACGCCCAGTAGCACCAGAATTGGTAGCACTAATAGCAGTAAACCCAATCGGATCATCGAAAACCTCTAAGTGGTGCTACGGGCGTGGGCAGTTGGGCGTGCGGCCGCTGCTGCGCGCCTGCTCGTAGGTGGCCAGCGCTTGATCCATGTTGGCTTGCAGGCCTTGAATCCGCTGGCCTTGACTCGGGTGGGTCGACATCCAGGCGGGAGGCGCGCCGCCGCCCGATGCGGCCTGCATGTTCTCCCATAGCGTGACGCTTTCGCGCGGATCGAACCCCGCCTGCGCCATGAGCTGTAAGCCAATCACATCGGCCTCGCTCTCATGACGTCGGGAGAACGGCAGCGCGATCCCGTATTCGGCACCCAAGCCGAGCACGCCCATGAGCTGCTGGCCTGCCGGGGTCTGCATCCCCGAGGTGCTGGAAATGACCGAGAGACCCAGCGACGTGGCACTTTGGGTGGAGGCGCGCTCGTTGGCATGACGCGCGAGCACGTGGCCGATTTCATGGCCGACGACCGAGGCGAGCTGGTCCTGCGTGGTGGCAATATCCAACATGCCGGTGTTGACGCCCATGTAGCCGCCCGGGAGGGCGAAGGCATTCGGCTGTTCGGATTCGAAGACACGAATTTGCCAATCGAGGTTACGCTGTTCGTTGGGGAGAACGTCGACGATCGCATTGGTGATGCACTGCACGTAGCGGTGGCTCGCCTGGCCAGCGGTCGGAATGTTTTGCTGATATTCGGCGAAGGCCTGCTGGCCCATTTGATTCAGCTGATCATCGGAGAGCAGCAACAGCTGTGAGCGGCCGGTGGGTGAGGTCGAGCAGGCTGCGATCGAGGCGCACAGCGCCGTCACCGCTAATGGGCGAAGCCAACGCATAGACAGTTTCCTTATAGACGAGTAGGTATCCTTGCACACAAGATAACCACTGACCGTGGTAAATCAACCCCTATCATAACGCACTCTGAGGATGACGATGGATGCCGAATTAAGCCAACGCCTGGCGCGATTACTCGATCATGTCGACCACTGGCTGCCACCCGCACCTGTCCCGGTCGAGTGGGAAAAACACGTGGCGGCCATTTGGCAACGCCACCCGCTGGGTGGGCGGTTGGTGCCCGTGCCGCCAAGAGACACGATGACGCTGGACGACCTGCTCGGTATCGAGCGGCAAAAGCTGGCGTTGGTCGATAATACGCGCGCCTTTTTACAAGGGCTACCTGCCAACCATGCGCTGCTGTGGGGCTCCCGTGGAAGCGGAAAATCATCGGTGATACGCGCACTGCTCAACTCGCTGGCCACAGAGGGGTTACGGCTGATCCAGGTTGACCGACATGATTTGTCGAGTCTTCCGCTGCTAGTGGAACAGCTTCGACATCAGCCGCAACGCTTCGTGGTGTACTGTGACGATCTCTCCTTCGAGGGTAACGATGACGCGTATAAGGCGCTCAAGAGCGTGCTAGACGGCGCGCTGACCGGGCCACCGGATAACGTATTGCTCTATGCGACCTCGAATCGTCGCCATCTGTTGCCGGAGTCCATGGACGATAACAGCGGTTCACGGCTGGTCGGCGAGGAGTTGCATCATGGCGACGCGGTGGAGGAGAAAATTTCGCTGTCGGATCGGTTCGGCCTATGGCTGGGTTTCCACCCTTTCAGCCAAGCGACCTATTTGGAGGTATGCGAACACTGGGTGGGGCGTATCGGCACGTCCCAGGACTGGGACGATGCGGCACGGGCAGAGGCGATTCGCTTTGCCACGCTGCGCGGAGGGCGAAGCGGCCGCACGGCGTGGCAATTTGCGGCCCAGTACGTGGGCCGCAAACGGCTGCATGAGCGCGGTGAGTAACGCGCTTGGCAAGACTCAGCGTTGAGGAATGAGCTGCCCGTCGTCACCGACGTTCAGGCGAATCGTCGGAGTGAGCAGGCCTGACGGCAGTGTCATGCCCAATCCGCGCAAATCGCCAGGAGTAATGGCCAGTTCGCTGCCTGCGGGCAGTTCCCCTTGGCTTGCGAGCTGGCGAGCTAACGTCAACATCGGCGTCATTTGCTGACGGTCGGCGGCGAGAATATCGAACGCCACCGGCAGGCGCAGATTGGCGTCCTCGCCAGAGGTGAGGGTAACGTTCTGCTGATAGTTGCCCTGCACTGGGTCCACGCCAGGCATGTCCAGCGTCCAGCGAAAGCCTGACATCTCGACCGGCGGCATGCCAATGGGTAAGCCAAGCCCCATCGCCAGCGTGGCCTGCACCGGTAGACTGCCTGTGCCCAGGCTAGAGGCCAGCAGGCTCGAAAGGTCGCTGGTGTCCAGCCCGGCATTGACACTATAGGGGCCAATACGCACGTCTTCGATACCGAGCGAGGTGACCGCCAAGCGAAAGGCAAACAACCCTGTTTGTGGCAGCGCCAAACAGCCTGTCAACAGGCTGGCTAACAGCAGTAACACCAGGCCGCGTCCGCGACGAGAAACAACGTGCATGTGACTCCCTCCTGAGAAGGACAAGGGTGAATGAGCTAAGGGTAGGTAAGGTGAGTAGCGATGAAGCTGGACCAGAAAAGCGCCGCTATTTGAGGGTGGGCGAGGGTTTCTGTCAAGCAGATTTGTCACTAATGGCACAATAAAAACGCCCGCTGCGACAGCAGCGGGCGTGAAGACACGAAGCCGCGTTTAGCGGCGGCTTTTGCGTGCCTCTTTGGTACGGTTGAGCTCGCGCTTTCTGGCTTTCTCTTTGTCGCTGGCCCCCGCCATAGGGTCATAGGGGTTGTCGCCGGAACGAAACTCGAAGCGCATCGGCGTACCGCGCACCTTCAACACTTTACGAAAGGTGTTGGTGAGATAGCGGCGGTATGCTTCGGGCAGCGACGACGTTTGGTTGCCGTGTACCACGATGATCGGCGGATTGCTGCCGCCCTGGTGCGCCATACGCAGCTTGATGCGGCGGCCGTTGACCATGGGGGGCGGATGCTGGCTGACCGCATCCTGCAGCAACGTGGTCAGGCGGTTGGTCGACCAGTGCGCGTTGGCAGCGTTGAACGCCCGTTCGATAGAAGGGTAGAGATCGCCCACCGCCGTGCCATGCAGCGCGGAAATGAAGTGCAGCTCGGCGTAATCAGCAAAGCCCAGACGGCGCTTGATATCGGCGCGCATCTTCTCTTTGGCGTCGCTCTCTAGGCCGTCCCACTTGTTGACGGCCAGTACCAGCGCACGGCCCGTGGTGAGCACGTAATCCAGCAGGTGCAGATCCTGTTCGACGAGACCACTGCGGGCATCCAGCACCATCACCGCCACGTGGCTCTCTTTGATCGCATCCAGTGTTTTGATGATCGAGAACTTCTCAGCGATTTCACGCACGTTCTTGCGTCGCCGAATACCTGCGGTATCGATCAGCACGTAGGGTTTTCCGTTGCGCTCGAAGGGGATTTCGATGGCGTCGCGGGTGGTGCCCGCTTCATCGAACACCACCACCCGCTCTTCGCCTAGCAGACGGTTGACCAGCGTCGACTTGCCCACGTTCGGGCGGCCGATGACCCCGATACGAATACCTTTGGTTCCCGTGTCGGCCGGGATGCTAGCATCCCGCTCAGGGAAGGGCTCGAGCACCGTATCGATCAGCAGTGACACGTTGCGGCCATGGGCAGCCGCAATCGGCCAGGGATCGCCCAGACCCAACGTCCAGAAGTCGGCCATGGCCGAGTGCTCTTCCAAACCGTCGGTCTTGTTGACCACCAGCCAGGTTTTTTTCTGATTGACGCGCAGATGATTGGCGATGGCTTCGTCCGCGACGTTCAGTCCGGCGCGGGCATCGACCAGGAACAGCACGATATCGGCTTCGTCGATGGCCGCCAGCGACTGCTCGGCCATCGCAGCATCGATGCCTTCTTCGTCACCGCTGATACCGCCGGTATCGATGACGGTGTACGCCTTTCCACCCAGCATGCCGTTACCGTATTTACGGTCACGGGTCAGGCCAGGGAAGTCTGCCACTAGCGCATCGCGCGAGCGGGTCAGACGGTTGAACAGCGTCGATTTACCCACATTGGGGCGACCGACTAATGCAATGACGGGTGTCATGGAGTGACTTCCAGGGTTTCCAGGCGACCATTGTTGGCCTGGACATGAATGGTGCTGCCTTCCGTGACCGGGCGCACGCTGATGCCCGAATCATCGATTCGGGTGCGGCCGACCAGATTGCCATCGCGGGCGTCGATCAGATGGACATAGCCCTCGAAATCGCCCACGACGATACGGCCATCGGCAAAGGCGGGAGCGGTGAGCCAGCGGTCTTCGAGATCGTCGTTACGCCAGATCTCCTGGCCGCTATTGGCGTCGAGTGCCACGAGATGGCTATCGTCGCTGACTACGAACAGGACATTACCGACTAGAATCGGTGTATGGCGGCTGGAGAGGCTGGTTTCCCATAGCACGCCGCCACGGGTGGCTTCCAGTGCGGCAACCCGGCCGTTGTAGCTAGTCACGAACAGACGGCCATCCGGACTGAGCACTGGCTGGCCCGCTAGGTCTACCAGTCGCTCGACATCGCTACGTCCGCGTGGGGTGGCAATCTGCATATCCCATAGCGCTTGGCCGCTACGGTTATCGAGCGTGGCCAGACGCCCGTTGGCTAGGCCCACGAAGGTGACCGGGTCGATGACCATTGGCGTGCCGGTACCACGCAGCGTCAAGGCAGGCTGCGAGCTGGTATACACCCAGCGCTCTTCGCCGCTAGCGCGATCCAGGGCCGTGATCTGGCCGTCCACGCTCTGAACCAGCAACAATTGTTGATTGGCCTGCGGAGCCGCCAGCACTTCGCTGGAGACCCGCGAGCGCCAAGTAACGCTGCCGTCGCGTTGGTCGAGGGCAATCACCTCACCGTTGCGGGTACCGAGATAGACGTGACCTGCAATGGCGCTCAGCGCGCTGGAAATCGGGCTATCCAGCTCGACTTCCCACTCACGCGCGCCGCTGTCGGCATTGAACGCGGCGACCAAACCGTTGGCATCCGCTGCGAAGAGCGTATTGCCTTCACGCGACGGGGCGATGGGGTAGCGGGCACGACCAAAGCCATCGCCGACGCGGCGGTCCCACACGCTATCCAGCGACGAGGTTTCATCGAAGCTGCGCAGCTCTTTGGGAGTAAAGGCAGGTTGGCCTTTGCTGGCACAACCCGCTAGCAGCGCTAGCGCGAGGGCTCCCAGGGTGGTGCGCATCAGATGTTTGGAAAAGAGCGGTTTAGACGGGTGAGTCGTCATCACTGTGTCGCCTCCTCGGCGCCGAGATCGTCGAGCTTGAACTGTACGCCGTACAGCGGCTGGTTCTGGTTTTGGGCGATGGACTGCGCAGTTTGCCACGCTTCGCGCGCTTGCTCGGGCTGGTTCTGTGCGAAGAACGCATCGCCCCGCACATTGGCTTGTTGAGCCGCCAGTGCATCGGAAATGGGCTGGTCGAGCAGCGCGAGCGCGGCTTCTGGATTGCCCTGCGCGACCTCGATGCGCGCTAGGCGCAGCCACGCCACACTTTGCACATAGCGGCGCGATGAGTGGCTGGCGACGTCTTGCAGTGCCTGCTTGGCCGTGGACAGATCGCCTTGCTCGACGGCAAGACGAGCCTCCAAGAGCTGTGCCAGTTCGGCATACAGCGTGTTGCCGTAGTCGTCGGTGAGCTCATCGATCAGCGTCTGTGCTTCGCTTAGCTGGTCGTCTTCCAAGGTCGTGCCAGCCGTCATATTGATGAGCTGCTGATAACGGGCAGAGGCGGCTTCCGCTTTACCTTCTTGGTAGTTTTGCCATGCGTTCCACCCAAAGACACCCGCCGCCGCGAGTACGGCACCAGCGATCAGCGAGGTACCGTTCTCTTTCCACCAGCGTTTGACGACTTCTAGCTGCTCTTCTTCGCTTCTCAGCTCCGCCACGGGCGGCCTCCTGTTCCATGGGTCAACCGCTGCTGCGGCCAACGATGTTCATCTGCCCAAACCGTGCTGGGCAGTTACGTTAGTGAGACGGTACGTTCGACGACAGTATCTCGCGAAGCGCGTCGGCCAGCTCGGCTTGGGCCACTTGCTGCTGCTCGCGATCATCGCGCAAATACTTCAGTGTGGCGGTTTGGTGGGCAAGCTCGTCTTCGCCCAGCAAAATCGCCACTGGCGCGGCGCTCTTGTCGGCTTTTTTCATGCGGCTTTTGAAGCTGCCGCCGCCACAGTGCAGCTGCAGACGCAGGGTGGGCAGCGCGCTACGCAGCTGCTCGGCGAGTGTCAGGGCGGCCACACTAGCGCTGTCGTCCATCGGCATCAGATAGACGTCGCAGCCGCCCATGGCCTCATCGGGCACCAGGTCGAGCGTTTCCAGCAGCAACACCAGGCGCTCGATGCCCATGGCAAAGCCCACGGCCGGCGTGGGTTTGCCACCAAGCTGCTCGACCAAACCATCGTAGCGGCCGCCAGCGCACACGGTGCCTTGGCTACCCAGCGCGGTGGTCGTCCACTCGAACACCGTGCGGCAGTAGTAGTCCAGGCCGCGCACCAAGCGCGGGTTGACCACGTACGGTATACCGGCAGCCTCCAGCATCGCCTTGAGCTGCTCGAAATGCGTGCGGGACTCGTCGTCCAGATGGTCCATCAGCTGCGGGGCCGCATCGAGCATGTCGGCCATGCCCGGGTTTTTGGAGTCCAGAATGCGCAGCGGGTTGCTGGTCAGGCGGCGTTTGGAGTCCTCGTCGAGTACGTCTTGGTGCTGCTCGAAGTAGGCCACGAGCTTATCGCGGTAGGCCGCACGCGCCTCAGTGGAGCCTAGCGAGTTCAGCTCCAGGGTGACGTGCTCCATCAAGCCGAGCTCTTGCCATAGGCGCGCCGAGAGCAGGATGACTTCGGCATCGATGTCAGGGCCCTCGAAGCCGTATGTCTCCACGCCCACTTGGTGGAACTGTCGGTAGCGCCCTTTTTGGGGGCGCTCGTGACGGAACATCGGCCCTTGGTACCAAAGCCGCTGGGTTTGGTTATGCAGCAAGCCGTGCTCCATGGCCGCCCGTACGCAGCTGGCGGTGCCTTCGGGACGCAGTGTCAGGCTGTCACCGTTGCGGTCGTCGAAGGTGTACATCTCTTTTTCGACGATATCGGTGACTTCACCGATCGAGCGTGCAAACAGCGCCGTCTGCTCGACGATGGGCGTACGAATTTCATCGAAACCATAGCGGTGCATCAGTTGGCGTACTTTGCCCTCAAAAAATTGCCAGCGAGGGCTATCGCTGGGCAATAGGTCGTTCATACCACGGATGGCTTGAATCTTTTTAGCGGCGGACTTGCTCAATGAAAACTCCTTATGGGGCGGCAGCGGACGAGGCGGGCGTCGACATCGCCTAGGCCTGCGACACGGGCGTTAAACGCTGCGCGCAATCATGTTCTCTTGCTGCTGCTCTTTTTGACGCACTTTATCGCGGATCAGCTTTTCCAGATCGTCGACGAGGTGGTCATTGCGCAACTTGCTCGCCGGCTTGCCATCGATATAGACCAAATTGGCAGGCGAGCCGCCGGTGAGGCCGATATCGGTCTCCTTGGCTTCGCCAGGGCCGTTGACCACACAGCCAATCACCGAGACGTCCAGCGGTGTCATCACGTCTTCCAGCCGCTCTTCGAGCTGGTTCATGGTGCTGATGACGTCAAAGTTCTGCCGCGAGCAGCTCGGGCAAGCAATGAAGTTGATTCCCTTGGCGCGCAACTTCAGGCTCTTGAGCATGTCGAACCCGACCTTGATCTCTTCTACCGGGTCGGCGGCCAGCGAGACGCGAATCGTGTCGCCGATACCGTCCATCAGCAGCATGCCCAGGCCAATGGACGATTTCACCGTGCCCGAGCGCAGGCCGCCCGCTTCGGTAATGCCCAGGTGCAGCGGCTGCTCGATGCGGTTTGCCAGGTCGCGATAGGCGGCCACGGCCATGAACACGTCCGATGCTTTGACGCTGACTTTGAATTCTTGGAAATCGAGACGATCCAGGTGGTCGATATGGCGCATCGCCGACTCGACCAGCGCCGCAGGCGTGGGTTCGCCATACTTCTTTTGCAGGTCTTTCTCCAGCGACCCCGCGTTCACGCCGATACGGATCGGAATGCCGTGGTCTCGGGCGGCGCTCACCACCGCGCGCACGCGGTCTTCCCGGCCAATATTGCCGGGGTTGATGCGCAGACAGTCCACGCCCAGCTCGGCGACCCGTAGCGCGATCTTGTAATCGAAGTGGATATCGGCCACCAGCGGCACGGCCACGCGCTGCTTGATCTTGCCGAAGGCCTCTGCGGCATCCATGTCGGGCACCGAGACGCGGACGATATCCGCTCCGGCTTTTTCCAATTGCTGGATCTGTCCGACAGTGGCCTCGACGTCCAGCGTGTTGGTGTTGGTCATGCTTTGCACCGAAATCGGTGCATCACCGCCCACCGCGACGTTGCCAACGTGAATTTGGCGTGACGGGCGGCGTTTGATCGGAGAAGGGGCGTGCATAAGACGGGTCACTCTCCCAGGGTAAAGCGGGCAACGTTATTGGCACCGGCGCGCTCGGCAAGGTCGACTAACTCACCTTGGTAACGCAGCTCTACGCCAGTGGCGTTGCCAACGGTTAAACGAAAAGGCGGTTCGCCCTCAACGCTGGCGGTGGTGCCGGGGTTTTGCAGGCCGACGAACACGCGCTGGTTGTTGGCATCGAAAATCTCGGTCCAGGATTGCTCGTTGAACGTCAGTTCGAGCAGGTTGGGGTTGGCGGCGGGAGCCGCCTCGGCCACGGTTTCCTCAGGCGCGTTGGTGGCTTCGACGGCGGCCTCGGTCTCGGCCGTTTGGTCGGCAGGCGTTTCATCGCTTGCCTGTGCGGGCTCGTCATTGCTCGCCACCGGTGCGGTGGCCGCATCGCTGAGATCGCTGTCGGGCGAGGCATCGCTAGCGGTGTCGTTGGTCGGCTCTTGCGTGACGGCAGGCTCGGGCGTGATCACCGGCGTGGCGACTGGCGTGGGCTCGGGGGCTGGCTCGCTGATCGGCGCTTCGTTATCTTCCATCGTGGAAGAGGTACCAATGCTCGGCGGCTCGCTGCCGCCGCGGCTCTGCCACCAAGCGACCGTCACGGCAATCAGCCCCGCAATCACCAACAGGGTGACCAATTTGAAAAGCCAGGCACCTACCTTAGAAGGGGGCTTGGTGACGGCAACTGGCGCTACTTTACGGTCGGCATCGCTGGTGCCATGGCGCGCTTGGTAAGCGTCGAGCACCATGCGGTCGTCCATGCCCAGGTATTTGGCATAGGCGCGAAGGTAGCCGCGACGATAGGCGGCGACGGGAATCTCTTCGTAGTGATCGCGCTCTAGGCCATCCACCACGGCGGGGCGCAGGTTGAGGGCGCGGGCGGCATCCGCTAACGGAACACCAAGCGATTCGCGTTGACGCGAGAGCAACTCACCAGGGGTTGCTGTGCTGGGGGCTGGAGTAACGCTATCGTGTAACTGTGTGTCGCTCATGGCTGAGCATCCTTCAATAATGTGGTGATCAGAGCGTTGATCAGCGGTTGAGCAAGCGCTGGTAGTCGGTGGCCGCGGCGTCGTCACCGCGGGCGAGGGCGACATCGATCGCCAGTTCCAGTGCTGCTGGGTCGGGGCCTGCCAGCTGCAAGTAGTTCTGCAGCGGCGCCCAGGCCTGATCATAATTGCCCTGTGAAATTTCCAGTTCGGCTAACATTAAATACCCGCGGGGGTTGCGCGGGTCGATGCTTTGCGCGCGCTGCAAACGTTCGCGCGCCTTATCCAATTCGTCGATGGCCAAATAGCACTGCCCTAAGTTGGTGAATAGCTGGGCGCGATTGGCGTACTGGGCATCTTGGGATGCCCTTTCTAACTGTTCGCAGGCTTGTGGAAACTGTTCCTGCTGGTACAAAAACGCGGCGTAGTTGTTACGTGCGCGGGTGAACGATGGCTCGGCATCTAGCGCTTGTTCGAAATAACGGTTGGCAAGCTCGCTCTCTCCCTGCTGCTGGTAGACCAGCGCAAGGGCTTGAAGTGCCTCGGGATGACGTGGGTTTAGCTCCAAAGCGCGGTCGAGGGCATTCAGGGCACGAGTCAGGTTATCACGCTCTAAGTAGGCGACGCCAAGCTGGGTATACGCCTCTACCGCAGCGGGATTGGCATCGCTGCGAACGGCCTGACCAGAGGTGGCGCAACCCGCTAGCAGCAGGCTGCCAGCAAGCACGGACAGCATGGGCATCCTGATGGAAATAATGCGCCTGCGGTGACCGATCATCTACGCCCTCTTGTGTCGGGTTGAACCATTGCCATACAGCGGGCGATTGCCAAGCGCCCGGCAAAAAACGTGTCCATCAAAGCGCTGTGTCGGTTGGAAGTCAAGACGACAGCGGTCAGTCAGCGTCGAGCTGTACAGACTGAATGTAGCGTGCGCTGCGCTTGGTACGATCCTTCACGCGGCCCACCAGCTGGCCACAGGCGGCGTCGATATCATCGCCTCGGGTGGTTCGTACGGTGGCGTTGTACTCCAAATCGTAGAGCCACTGTTGAAAGCGCATCACTTGGTTGCGTGACGGCTTCTCGTACCCTGAATGAGGGAACGGGTTGAACGGAATCAGGTTGATCTTGCACGGCAGCTCCTTGAGCAGTGCCGCGAGCTGTTCAGCGTGTTCCTGCTGATCGTTGACGTCTTTGATCAACGTGTATTCGATGGTGACCTGACGATTATCGGGGCACTTGGCCAGGTAGCGGTGGCAGGCGTCCAGCAGCGCACGGATGTTGTACTTACGGTTGATCGGCACCAGCTCGTTGCGCAGCTCATCGGTGGAGGCGTGTAGCGAGATGGCAAGGCTCACATCCAGTTCGTCGCCCAGTTTGTCCATCATCGGCACCACGCCGGAAGTGGAGAGCGTGACGCGGCGCTTGGAGAGTCCGTAACCGTTATCGTCGAGCATCAGCTTCATGGCTGGCACGACGTTATCGAAATTGAGCAGCGGTTCGCCCATGCCCATCATGACCACGTTGGTCACCGGGCGATTGGCGGTATCACGGCGTGGGCCAACGCTGCGTTGGGCGACCCACACTTGGCCGATGATCTCGGCGGCGGTCAAATTACGCTGAAAGCCCTGTTTACCGGTCGAGCAGAAGCTGCAGTCCAGTGAGCAGCCCACCTGGGAAGAGACGCATAGCGTGCGGCGCTTACCGTTTTCGGCAGGAATGAGCACCGTCTCGACGTAGCTGCCATCTTCTACCTCTAACACCCATTTACGCGTGCCGTCGCTAGACGTGCCTTCGTAGACGACGCCTGGACCGCGGATTTCGGCCACCTGGGAGAGCTTGTCGCGCAGGGCCTTCGACAGGTTGGTCATCGCCGTAAAGTCGTCGATGCCCTCCTGATGCATCCATTTCATGACCTGCGTGGCGCGAAATTTCTTTTCGCCGATCGACAAAAAGAACGCTTCCATCTGCTCGCGGGAGAGTCCCAGTAGGTTCTGGCGAGCGGGTGCTGGGTGTTCGGCCGTGGTGTTGTCCGGCGTCGTACGAGTGGCAGGCGTGTGTTGAGCTACGGTGGTGGTCATGGCGGTCAGCGTTCAGGAAGAGGCGGGGGCAAAGCCCCCGCAAAAATGGCCGGCAACGAAGGTTGAAACGGCAGCGCTTGATTTAGCGCGGGCAGATTTCGTCGTTACCGAAGAAGTAGCTAATTTCGCGCTCGGCGCTTTCCGGAGAATCAGAGCCATGGACAGCGTTGGCGTCGATTGTTTCCGCAAAGTCGGCACGGATGGTGCCTGGAGCCGCTTCTTTCGGGTTGGTGGCGCCCATCAACTCACGGTTTTTGGCAATGGCGCCTTCACCTTCCAATACCTGTACCACGACCGGACCGGAGGTCATGAAGCCGACCAGGTCTTTGAAGAAGGGGCGCTCTTTGTGCTCGGCGTAGAAGCCACCAGCCTTGTCTTCCGAGAGGTGCATCATTTTGGCGGCAACGACCTTCAGGCCGGCTTTTTCGAAGCGCGCGATGATGTCGCCAATGGCATTTTTAGCAACGGCATCGGGCTTGATGATGGAAAGAGTACGTTCAGTCGCCATGCAGAAATCTCCTCAAAAGGGATAAAGCAGAAATTGCCGCCTCGGAAAGCCGAGGCGGCGCAGGAAAAAAGGGTCGGCCAATGCCGCCTACTTCACCGGCTGCCGAGTGGCCGCGATTATAGCGCCTCCCGGTGGGGATGAATACCGGTGATATACGCTAGGTCTTTAACGTGCGGCCTAGACCGTGAAGCTTTCACCGCAGCCGCACTGATCTTTGACATTGGGGTTGTTGAAGCGGAAAAAGCGGTTCAAACCTTCGTTGACGTAGTCCACTTCGCTGCCGTCGAGCATTTCGAGCGCCTCGGGAGCGACATACACGCTGGCACCATGTGCCTCGAACCGAACGTCATCTGCTTGGGCTTCATCGGCAAAATCAAGTACGTAGCTGTAGCCAGAGCAGCCGCTGGGTTTGACCGATACGCGAAGGCCCAAACCTTGGCCTCGCTCGTCCAGCACTCGGTGAATCTGTTCTGCCGCTGCGGGCGTAATGTTCAGTGTTGCCATGGAGCGTTCTCCTTTGAGAAATCGTTAGCCGTGCGTCAGCCGTCTAGCGCGCGTTGGCACGTAAGCCGCTCACCGCATGGCGCAGTAGGGTGGCGGCGTGATCGATCTCGGCCTCTTGGGTAAAGCGCCCAATACTGAGTCGTAGCGACGACAGTGCCAGCCGACGGGGCGTACCAATACCCAACAGGACGTAAGAGGGATCGACGCTGGCCGAGTTGCAGGCCGAGCCGGTGGATACCGCTACGTCTCGCAGCGCCATCAACAGGGCCTCGCCATCCACGCCCTCGAAGGCCAGGTTGAGTATGTTAGGGACGACGTGTTCCAGCGGTGAGTTGGAAACGACGCCCTCTAGGTCGGCCAAGCCGCTCAACAAACGCTCGCGTAACGCCGCAATGCGCGTTTGGTCCTCGCCCTGTTGCTGCTGCATGATGGCAAAGGCTTCCCCCATCCCGGCGATCTGATGGGTGGGCAGCGTGCCGGAACGCATGCCGCGCTCATGCCCGCCGCCATGAATCAGGGCTTCGATGCGAATGTCTGGGTGGCGCTTCACGTACAGTGCACCGACGCCTTTGGGGCCGTAGGCCTTATGGCCAGAAAGCGACAGTAAATCGATATGCTGGGCGACCACGTCGAGCGGAATCCGACCCACCGCCTGCGCAGCATCGCTATGAAACGCCGCGCCGAAGTCATGGGCGACCTCTGCCAGAGCAGCGATATCATGGATGCTGCCCAATTCATTATTCACCGCCATCAGCGATACCAGCGCCGTATCATCTCGCATGGCGGCGCGCAGTTGCTCGGGCGTGACCCGACCGTCATGGCCAGGCGTGAGCCAAGTGACTTCGAAGCCTTCGCTTTCAAGGGCCTTGGCGGTATCTACCACCGCTTTATGCTCGATGCACGAGGTGACGAGGTGCATGCCTCGCTCGCGGTTGGCGCGCATAAAGCCGATGAGTGCGAGGTTGTTGGCTTCGGTGGCACCACTGGTCCAGACGATCTCACGCGGGTCGGCGCCGATCATGTCGGCCACTTGACGCCGCGCCTGTTCGACCACCTGCTCGGCTTGCCAACCCAGCATATGACTACGCGAGGCGGGGTTGGCGAACAGTTGATCGACGGTGAGGTAGCGCTGCATGACCTCGGCCACGCGCTCATCGACCGGCGTCGTGGCGGCATAATCGAGATAAATGGGCAGCGAAGGGGTAGCAGTCATCGTCATGGGTTCCAGCGTGAAATAAAGGCTTTCAAGGTGAGGAGGCGAGGATGCCAGCCTCGACCCGCTGCTGTTGCCGGGTTGCAATACGAATGACATCTGGACGCTGTATCAACTGCGCCAGGGTAATATCGTCGAGGAAACTGCGAATTTGCCCTGACAGCTCGCACCACAAATGGTGGGTCAAGCAGGTATCGCCCTGCTGGCAGTCGGAAAGCCCCTGACAGCGCGTCGCGTCGACGGTTTCATTGACCGCATCGATCACCTGAGACACGCTGATCGCCTCGGGCGCTCTAGCCAAGAGATAGCCGCCCCCCGGTCCGCGTACGCTGCTGACCAGCCCTGCCCGACGCAGTCTGGCAAACAGCTGCTCTAGGTAGGAGAGGGAAATCTCCTGGCGCTGGGAAATATCGCCCAGGCTGGTGGGGCCGCTTGGAGCGTTGATCGCCAAATCCAGCATGGCGGTAACGGCGTAACGGCCTTTCGTGGTCAAGCGCATGTCAGGTACCTCGTCGCTGAACGTTCAGCGCGCTGGCAGCAAATGTTGCGCCATTATGGAAATCCTGAGTGCTTTGGTCAACTATTGCGCGTCGTGCTGCTCTTGGCCGCCTCGTCGCTACGCTCCTGGGGGGTGCGACGCAAGCCAGGGCAGCCAGTATCGTTCTCCTCCAGAATCTCGGCAAAGTCTTCGTCCCGCAGGGCTGGCAACTGGCCGTCACGGTAGTTAGCGTCCAGCTTGCGCAGCGTGGAGCACATGCGCTCGATACGCTCGTCCACGGCGTGCATATGATCGAGCATCGCCTGCATCGAACGTGCCACCGGGTCGGGCATGTCTTGGCTGACGCCGTAAGCATCGAAGCCAAATTTCTGGCAGATGGCTTCGCGGCGGGCGGGATCGATGTCCAGTGCCTCCTCTACGTCCGGATCCGTGCGCTTGACGATTTTGCCAGGAATACCCACGACGGTTGCCCCCGCCGGCACTTCTTTGGTGACCACGGCATTCGAGCCGATCTTGGCACCGGCTCCTACGGTAAACGGCCCCAGTATTTTGGCGCCGGCACCGACGATGACACCGTCTTCCAGAGTGGGGTGACGCTTGCCTTTGTTCCAGCTCGTGCCGCCCAGCGTCACGCCTTGGTAGAGCGTCACGTTATCGCCGACGCGGGCGGTTTCGCCAATCACGACCCCCATGCCGTGGTCGATGAAAAAGCGTCGCCCGATGGTCGCGCCAGGGTGGATTTCGATGCCGGTCAGCCAGCGGGAAAAGGTCGATAGCGTCCGTGCCAACCATTTGAAGTTCTTGTGCCATAGCCAATGGCTGCAGCGGTGCAGCAGCAGGGCGTGCAGGCCGGGGTAGTTGGTCAGCACCTCAAGAAAGTTACGTGCCGCAGGGTCGCGGTCGAAAACGCTATTGATGTCTTCACGCAGGCGTTGAAACATGGGTGATCCTTGGGCGGTGAGGGCGGCAGCACGTCGGTGTTGGCGTGTCATGAGCGCACAGCGACAGTCGACAGTGCGATGTTGGGGCGCGTGAGCACCACTTCAAGTTTAGGTCATCGCCGTTTGACTGGCGCGCGTGTCTAGCCTTGTCATCCTACTTCTCTACGTGTGGCTGGGCGGCTTTCTCAGTGGCCGACAGAATGCCGCGCAGGATGTTCATTTCCATCTTTTCCGGTCGTGACCGTAAATAGAGGCGGCGCAGGCGTGCCATGAGTTGGCGTGGCTGTGCAGGGTCGTGGAACTCGATAGCGATCAGCGTGCGCTCCAGGTGTTCGAAGTAACGCTCGAGCTCCTCGTGGGTCGCCAGCTCGTCCTTGTCATCGGCCATTTCGGGGGCCTTGGATTGGCCAAGCCACGCCATGCGGCACTCGTAAGCCACCACTTGAACGGCCGCAGCGAGGTTGAGCGAGTTGAAATCAGCGTTGGTGGGAATATGCACGTGGGCATGACAGCGCTGCAGCTCGGCATTGGTTAGTCCACTATCTTCACGACCAAACACCAGCGCCACGCGGGCGTTGTCGGCCTGGCACTCGCCCGGCAGGCGCTCGGCAAGCGCCCGTGGAGAGATCATGGGCCAAGGTAGCGTGCGCGAGCGTGCGCTGGCGCCCACGGCCAGGGTGCAGTCGGCCACCGCGTCTTCGAGCGTGGCGTGTACCGTGGCTTGATGCAACAAGTGGTCCGCACCAGAGGCGCGTGAGATGCTGTCTTGGGTGATCACATCGCAGCGCGGCGCGACCAGGGCGAGATCCGCCAGCCCCATGTTATGCATAGCGCGTGCGACGCCGCCAATATTGCCAGGGTGGCTGGTACCAATTAGAACGATTCGGATGCGCTCAAGCATAGTAGGTCCGGTTAAAATGGCTAAAACGCGCAGTCTAGCACGAGTCGATGGCATGCCCGAGGGGGCTCTGTTAGAATTGCCCGCCATAAGGCGCATGGCGCCTGCCCCGTTCTTTAACATCACTGTGACAAGGCCCGATCATGAATCCGATGGTCCAATTTACGCTGCGCGCTGCGCGTAGCGCCGTTGAGCACTTTTTACGCGTCCGCGAACGCATTGAAAACGCCCATGAAGAATTCAATCTCGACCGATTGTTAGAAGATACGGCGCGCAAGGCCGAGGCGACCATCGTTCAACAGCTGCAGCGCGGTTATCCGCAGCATGGCTTCTCCGGCCGCTACACCCCCCATAAAGCGGGGGAAGGCGAAGGTGAAGAGATCGTTTGGAAAATCGAACCGCTGCACGGCTACTCTAACCTAGCCGTGGCCGGTAAGGGCTTTGCGCTCTCAGTGGTGTGTCTTGTCAAAGGTCGTCCCGAACACGCCGTCGTGATCTCTCCTTTTGGTGACGATGAATACATCGCCAGCCGTGGCCGCGGTGCTCAACACAACGACAAACGGATGCGTGTGAGCAAACCGACCTCGATCCCTGCAACGCGCATGGCGATGAGCCTGCCGGAAGCCTGGCTGCGACCGAGCCACTTGCCCGCTTACTTGACCATTACCCAGCAGCTCGCCCCCCAGGTGGAGTCGCTGCTGGCCACGGGTAGCGGCCTGCTGGACATGTGCGAGCTGGCCGCTGGCCGCGTCGATAGCGTCTTCGTGCTGGGCTTGGAAGAGCAGGACATGCAGGTCGGCACGCTGCTGCTGAAAGAAGCGGGCGCACTCATGGGCACCCCGGACGGCAAGCCATCCGTGGATGTCGAAGGTCAGCTCATGGCGGCAGGCCCGCGCCTGTACAAGGCGCTCATCAAGCAGTTGGCGCCGCACTTCTAGTCATTGGCGGCGCGATGGCGTTGTGTGTGATGGGTGAGTGGTGGATGGTACGTCGTCAATGGTAGTAAAAAGGCCCTGCCGGGTGTCCGGCAGGGCCTTTTCGTTGGCGGCTATCCCATGGTTAGGGCAGCTCTTCTTCCTCTTCATCCACTTCTTTCTTGGTAGGAATGAGGTCTTCCCGAGAGAGCTTCAGCGGAATCAACAGGGCGCCGGAGATATAGATAGACGAGAACGTGCCCACCACGATACCCACTAATAGAGCGATGGCGAAGTTCTCGATCATGTCGCCACCAAGCATTAGTAGCGCCAGCAAGACCAGAACGGTCGTGCCCGATGTCGCCAGCGTGCGTGACAGCGTGGCGTTCAGTGCTTCGTTGAAAATCTGCGGCATGTCGTCGATACGCGAGGTGCGAATCGTCTCGCGGATGCGGTCATACACGACGATGGTGTCGTTCAGCGAGTAGCCGATGACTGCAAGAATCGCCGCCAGCACCGTCAGATCGAAGTCGAGCTGGAACAGAGCAAACACCCCGACGACAATGATGACGTCATGCAGCAAGGCCAGCAGGGCACCGATGGCGAACTTGTACTGGAAGCGTAAGGCCACGTAGAGCATGACCACGCCCAGTGCCACGAGCAGCCCCAGACCACTCTGGTCGCGAAGCTGATCGCCGACTTGGGCGCCGACGAACTCGGCGCGCACCAGATTGACGCTATCGCCGTTGGCCCGCAGCAGGTTGACGACATCGTTACCCACATCGCCATCGAAAGCTTGCTGTAAGCGAATCAGGACTTCCGTCGACGCGCCAAAGGTCTGCACCGACACATCTTGGAAGCCGCTACTCTCTAGCAGTTGCCGAATGGCATCCAGGGAGGGAGCGGTGCCGTAGCGAACCTCCACCAGGGTGCCGCCCGTGAAGTCCAGCCCCAGGTTGAGCTGCTGGAAGACGATGGCACCGATCGAGACGATCAGCATCACCGCCGAGACGATGAACGCCAGGTTGCGCCGTCCCATGAAGTCGATGCGCAGTTGGGTTAGGGGTTTCATGACCACCTCTTAAATTCTTTGCTGAGCGCGTGTTGTGATCTCATCGATATCAGATCCACAGCTTTTTGACGGGCTTGCCACCGTAGGTCAGATTGACCATGGCACGCGTGACCAGCAGCGCAGTGAACATCGACGTCAAAATGCCGATAGAGAGCGTAACGGCAAAGCCTTTTACCGGGCCGGTGCCAATCGAGAACAGAATCACTGCCACTAGCAAGGTGGTAATGTTGGCATCCACGATCGAGGTAAAGGCACGCTCGTAGCCCGCGTAAATGGCCTGCTGAATCGACATGCCGTTACGCAGCTCTTCGCGTATCCGCTCGAAGATCAGCACGTTGGCATCCACCGCCATCCCGAGCGTCAGTACGATACCGGCTATGCCTGGCAGCGTGAGCGTGGCGCCTAGCATCGACATCACCGCGACCAGCAGCGTCAAGTTGAGTGCCAGCGCCACGTTGGCAAACACGCCAAATACTTTGTAACGCACCAGCATGAACAGCACGACCAACAGTAAGCCGATCTGAACCGAGAGCAGGCCGCGTTCGATGTTTTCTGCGCCCAGGCTGGGGCCGATGGTGCGCTCTTGCACGAAGTAGATCGGCGCGGCGAGCGAGCCGGAACGCAGCAGCAGCGCGAGTTCGGCGGCTTCGGTGGGGGAGTCGAGACCAGTGATGCGGAAGCTGTTGCCCAGCGCGCTTTGAATGGTCGCCAAGCTGATCAGGCCACGCTCGGTGTAGGGCTCACGAACGATGGTCTCTTCGCCGGTTTCCGGGTCGACTTCGATGCGGTCTTCGCTTTTATGCTCGATGAACAGCACCGCCATGTTGCGCCCGATGTTGGTGCGCGTGGCGCGGTTCATCAGCGTACCGCCGGTGCCGTCCAGGTTGATGTTGACCTGAGGGCGGCCGTTCTCGTCGAAGCTATTACTGGCGCTGGAAACGCTGTCACCGGTGATGATCACATCGCGCATCAGCTCTGCCGAACGAGAGGGATCGTTGCGAAACTCGAAGCGTTCGGTTTCGGCATCCGGTGTATCGTTGCGCGCCTCGAGACGAAATTCGAGGTTGGCCGTCGCACCGACGATCCGCTTGGCGGCCACGGTGTCCTGCACGCCCGGCAGTTCGACCACGATTTGGCTCGGGCCTTGGCGCTGCACCATGGGTTCGGCGACGCCCAGCTCGTTCACCCGGTTACGCAGCGTGGTCAAGTTCTGGTTGATCGCATAGTCCTGGATTTCGTTGACCGTCATGTCGCTTAGCGTCATGACCAGGCTCGAAGCGCGGCCATCCCCTTCGTTGGTGTACTCGAAGTTGGGGAAGTCGCGGCTGATCAAACGGCGGGCGGCGTCGCGGTCTTCGCTGCTGGCGAAGTCGATCGACAGCGAGCGGTCGTCAATGGTGGTGTTGCGGTAGCGAATACGCTCGCTGCGCAGTAACTCACGCATGGCGCTGGCGTTCACTTCGAGGCGTTGGGTCAGCGCCGCCTCCATATCCACTTCCAGCAGGAAGTGAACACCGCCGCGTAAATCGAGGCCCAGCGTCATGGGGGAGGCCGCAAACGCTTGCAGCCACTCAGGGGTGGCATCGGCCAAGTTGAGGGCAACGGTGGCGTTGGGGCCCAGCACGTCGGCGGCGATGTCACGGGCGTCGAGCTGGTCGTCATCGCTCTGTAAACGAATCAGCCACTGACCGTTGGTCTCTTCGACGGCTTTGACGGCGATATCGCTCTCGCTGAGCGCTTCTTCGACACGGGTAATCTGCCGTTCATCCAGGGCGTTGCCTTGTGCATCGCTCACCTGAATGGCGGGATCTGCGGGGAATAGATTGGGAAGCGAGTAGATAAGGCCAACCACCAGGACGACCAGTATCAGCAGATACTTCCACAGGGGGTAACGGTTGAGCATGCAAGCCCTGCCTTCAATTACAAACGGAATCGCTGTGCACAGACAGGCTGCGCACAGCAACGTTCACCATCGACGCTACCATGTCACCCCTGCCGGGGTGGCTGGCACTGGGTCGGCAGGGGGGAGTGCAAGCGTTAGATGGACTTAATGGTGCCTTTAGGCAGTACGGCGGCCACGGCGTTTTTCTGCACGTTGACTTCGGTACCTTCAGAGACTTCCAGGGTCAGGAACTCGTCGCTGACTTTGGTCACGCGGCCAACCAAACCGCCGCCAATCACGACTTCATCGCCCTTGGCAAGGCCCGATACCAACTGCTTGTGCTGCTTGGCACGTTTGGCTTGCGGACGCCACAGCAGGAAGTAAAAGATCAGCACGAAGCCGACCAGCATGACGATTTGCGCGATGCCACCGCCAGCGGCGGCTTCTTGGGCATGGGCTGGTGAGATGAAGAAATCCAGCATTGCAGGGAACTCCTGGGTTAGAACACTCAATGGGTGAGTGGGTCATGCCACCCGCAACGGCGGGCGGCCATAAAAGGATTAGGACTCAGCGCCCGCAAGGGGTGGCACCGGGAGGCCGCGCCTTGCATAGAAGCTTTCCACAAAGGTCGTCAATGTACCCGCTTCGATTGCCGCGCGCAAATCAGCCATCACCCGCTGGTAGTAGCGTAAGTTATGGATCGTATTGAGCATGGAACCGAGCATTTCATTGCAGCGATCCAGGTGATGCAGATAGCCACGGGAGAAGTTCTGACAGGTGTGGCAATCGCACTCTTCATCCAGCGGACGGGTATCGAAACGGTGCTTGGCGTTGCGGATCTTGACGGTGCCTTCGGAGGTGAACAGGTGGCCGTTACGCGCGTTACGCGTGGGCATCACACAGTCGAACATATCCACCCCGCGACGTACGCCTTCGACGAGGTCTTCTGGCTTGCCCACGCCCATCAAGTAACGGGGCGTGTCGTCGGGCATCCAAGTGGGCAGGTAGTCGAGGACCTTGATCATCTCCTCTTTGGGCTCGCCCACCGAGAGGCCGCCAATGGCCAAGCCATCGAAGCCGATCTCCAACAGCCCCTTGAGCGAGCGCTCACGCAGCTCTGGGTGCATGCCGCCCTGGATGATGCCGAACAGGGCAGAGGGCGAGACGCCGTGGGCATCCCGGGAGCGTTTGGCCCACCGCAGCGATAGTTCCATGGATTTTTCGGCCTCTTCGAACGTGGCCGGATAGGGCGTGCACTCGTCGAAGATCATGACGACATCAGAGCCCAGCGAGCGCTGCACCGCCATGGACTCTTCCGGACCCATGAACACTTTGCTGCCGTCCACCGGCGAGCGGAAATGTACGCCCTGCTCGGTGATCTTGCGCATCTCGCCCAGCGAGAACACCTGGAAGCCGCCGGAGTCGGTCAGGATCGGCTTATCCCACTGGGCGAAGTCGTGCAGGTCGCCGTGAGCTTCGATCACCTCGGTGCCGGGGCGTAGCCAGAGATGGAAGGTATTGCCCAGGATGATCTCTGCGCCGATCTCTTTGACCGACTCGGGCGTCATGCCCTTGACCGTGCCGTAGGTGCCGACCGGCATGAACGCAGGGGTTTCCACCGTGCCACGGGGGAAGTGCAAACGGCCACGACGCGCGCGGCCATCCTCGGCTAAGCGCTCGAAGCGCATGAAGCATTCGTTTCGCATCACAATAACTCGTTGTTCAATCGGTAAGCGCGTCGGTTAGCGGGTCAGCAGCATCGCATCGCCGTAGCTGAAGAAGGCGTAGCGCTCTTCAACTGCCGTGCGGTAGGCCTGCATGATGTGCTCATAGCCCGCGAACGCCGATACCAGCATCAATAGGGTGGATTCGGGTAGATGGAAGTTGGTGATCAGAGCATCCACGCAGCGCCACTCGTAGCCGGGGTAAATGAAGATGTCGGTATCGCCACTGAACGGCGCTATCTGGCCATCGCTACTTTTCATGCAAGCGCTCTCCAGGCAGCGAACGCTCGTCGTTCCCACGGCGATCACGCGTTTACCGGCGGCTTGCGTCTCGCGAATCTGTTGGCAGGTCGCGTCAGTCACCTCGATCCACTCGCTGTGCATGTGGTGTTCGAGGATGTTATCCACCCGCACCGGCTGGAAGGTGCCCGCACCAACGTGCAGCGTCACGAAAGCACTGTTGATGCCTTTTTCGGCCAGGGCGTCCAGCAGCGGCTGGTCGAAGTGGAGCCCAGCAGTCGGTGCTGCGACGGCCCCATCTCGGCGAGCGTAGACGGTTTGGTAGCGCTCCCGGTCGCTTAGCTCGTCTTCCCGGGTAATGTAGGGGGGCAGCGGCATATGGCCGTGCTTTTCCAGCAGCGCGATCATCGGCGTGTCGCCTAAAAAGCGCAGCTCGAATAGGGCGTCGCGGCGGCCTTCGACCACGGCGTGGATGTCGCCTTCGAAAATCAGCTCAGTGCCCGGCTTGGGCGACTTGCTAGAACGAAGGTGCGCCAGCCCCCGGTGGCTATCTAGAGGGCGCTCCAGCAGCATTTCCACCTTACCCCCGCTGGCCTTGTGGCCGTGCAGGCGGGCGGGAATCACTCGGGTGTCGTTGAAGACCAACAGATCGCCGGGTTCCAGCAGGTCCAACAAATCGGGAAAACGGCGGTGGTCCAGCGCGCCGTTTTGGCCATCCACACACAGTAATCGGCAATCGCTGCGCCGTTCGGACGGATAGCGGGCAATCAACTCATCGGGTAGCTCGAAATGGAAATCCGCGCGCTGCATGTGAAAAAAGCTCTTTCAGTGGTCGAACAGGCCGCCTAGGATAGCGCTTTAGGTCGATAAAGTCAGCGATGTGATTGACTTGACGGGCGATCTGCGTATAATTCGCCTCCATTGCCGGTGTGGCGGAATTGGTAGACGCAGCGGATTCAAAATCCGCCGCCTTTACGGGTGTGCCAGTTCGAGTCTGGCCACCGGCACCATATTTAAAATCAGGGGCTTAGGCCCCTTTTTTTTGCCTGAAATTCGGCTCTTTTCGGCCGTTGATTAGTGCATGGTCGCGTTTTGGTCGCAGACGGCCGCATTGAGCAGCGGCATTCGTTGACCGATTTCATCTAACCCTTTCTCGAACATGTGCGCATACCGGCTTGTAACCAGCAGGCTGGAATGGCCTAGCAGATCACGCACCGTCGTCATGTTCTCGCCTGCCTGGGCAAGTAGGCTGGCGTAGCAGTGGCGCAGATCGTGGAAGCGCAGGTGGTGCTTTCCGGTTTCCTCCCGGGCATCTTCCCACGCGGTTCTGATCCTGCGCTCTGCCGTTTTCAGCGGCACCCCTTCCATGAACGGCAACATCGTCATCCATGGCTGTGCGAATTGCGGTACCGGAACGACGCGAGCCTTTCCGCTTTTCGTCTGATCGGCGCGCAACAGGATCCGGCCATTGCTATAATTGGCGGGCTCCAGTGCGAGCAGTTCGCCGCGCCGCAACCCGGTCACCGCTGCCAAGGTGATGATGATCTTGGCCTCGGTTCTCCTGTCGGGTATCGCTTGCAACAGGCGCTTGAGATCGCCGACGCTGGGGTAGGTGTGTCGTTCGTTTTTCGGGTTCGGCTTTTTGAGCTTGTCCCCGAGCGGTTGATCGATCCACTCCCATTCCCGGTACGCTAAGTTGAGCACCCTCTTAACCACCTGCACGTGGTTATTGATGGTGCTCTGCGCCCTCCCTTTCAGCTTTAGCTCACGCGCCATGCGCCGCGCTTTGTCTACTGCTTCCATGCCTAGCATCACATCGCTGCCCATGTACTCCACAACGGGCCCAATCGCTTTTAGCTGACTGGTGACGTCGTACTCGTCAATCCAACGGTTGACGCCCTCTAGGAACGTGCGACGGGGCTTGCGCCCCATCACTTCGCCGTTAAAGCGAGCGTCGTTGATCGCTACCTGGCGCGCTGCTGCGTACTCGTCTGCCTGCCGCCTGCCTTCCTTAGTCCCTTCAAACGTGCATTGATGTCGCTGACCGTTGTGCGTTTCCGTGACAATCCACTTGTCGCGGCTCTTTCTGTATCGGACTGTGATTCCCATTTCATGCGTTCCTCGTGCTGAGGGCCGCGCTTGCGGCTCTGAGCATAGCGCTCTACATCGGCGCTATCAAAGCGCACGGCTGTCCCTATCGTGATAAATCCAATCCGCGCTTTGTTCGTGTATACCCAGCTGGCGCTGACGCCGAGTAGGGTGGCCACGTCTTGAGGAGTGAGCAGTGGCTGCATATCAATCCCCCGTAAACCGCTGGCCAGCGGGGCCGAAGCCCTTGCCGTCTCGCCATTTCTGTTCCTGCCGCGCCGTGCTTTCACTGATCGCCTGCTGGTGCTGCTGCTCGAGGAGCGCCTGCACGGCGGGGTTGTTGGCGATCTGGCGAAGCTGGTACAGCTCTGCCCGCTGGCGCTCAATGATGCCTGTGGCCACCGTGGCGAGCTCCCACAGGTCGGTAGCGGCTTCGCCATCTACCCGCACCTTTTCCAGCCCGTAGCAGTGCCCGCACGGCTTGTCTTTGTTGCCCTTGATGTGGTCGTGACCACTACCCAGGCACACGGGGCAGTCGTCTGCCAGCAGTGGGCGCCAGTGGCTCAGCCAATCGTCTTGGGTCGTGACGCTTTGGATGCCTTTGTCGAGGTCTTCGTAAACGATCAGCCAGAGACCGTCCAGTGAGCCGGTGCCCTGGTGCTGCTGCAGCTCGGCGTATTTTCCACCGCTTTCGCGGTGGGTGTGGGTGGGTTGCTGGGTCATTGATGGCCCTCGGTTTGGCGACGGAGTCCTGTAACGTAGTCGTCGATGACTGCGCGTAACTCGGTATCTTCCCAGTCATCGCCTTGGGTAAGGTGCCGGACAGCCAGTGCTCCCTCGATGCGACTCTCAGCAATTAGGCGGGCGAGGATGCTGCGGGCCTCCTTTTCGCTGCACTCTGCGATAATCTCCATCGCATCGCCCGCTTCTTCCTCGGTTGAAGCGTGAATCAGGTCTGTAGCGCCGTCTTGAAGCCTCACAAAAAGCGCCGCCAGAGCATCGCGCTCCTCAAAAATCTCCTTTAGGTCTTCCGCTGAAATCAAGATGGGGCAAGTGAGACTTTCAAGCTTGTCATTCCCATCATTCATCCAGTGCCAGGCTTCCGACGCATCGCCATGGTTCAGTGTGCGCAGCTTGTTCAAATGCGTGTCACGCTGATGCTCAGCTGCTTTGCACTGCTGAATAAGGCCAGTATTTCTAGATGACACGGCGGCGAGCTCTTCGATCACCGCATTCACCCCTTCATGCGCGGCGCCAATGTCGCCCTTGTTGCCAGTCATCTCAGCGATATGGGCTAGGTGGTCTCGGTATTCATCGCACTGCTCTTGCAGGGCGGTGTTTTGCTGATTCAGAAACGCGATACGGCCGACTAGCGGATTCTTGGGACACTGCTGGTCATGCTCGATCAGCTGCGCGTGGGCGGCAGCCATGTCGGTGGCTTCGCGTGTGTCGTATATGATCGTCTCGCCGCAGTAGACGCACATGGCGGCATGGGTGTTATCGCTCATATCAGTTGCCTCCCGGGGCTGGCAGTAGTGGCGGCATATCGCCTGTGTCGTAGGCGCTTTTAACTTGCGGCAGCATCCAGCGGCCTACGGTCCCGCCGTCGGGCAAGACGATGTGCGCCAGGAACTCTTCTTCAAACTCGGTAATGCCCGACTCGACCGCTTCGAGCTTCGCCTTGATGACCAGGGCGAGCGCGCGCCACCGCTGGCGGCACGCCTGCTCCCATGCTTTGGCGGCCTGGGCTGGCGCTCGGTCCCGACCTGTTTCGGTTTGCGTGAACTCCCGGCTATTGCGGTCGGGCATTGTCAGGTCAAAGCGGATACGACGACCGTTCATTTGGAACGCCATCACAGCGGTACCGCCATCCCACCCGTACATGAAACCGCTGGCACCGTAGCGGGAGACGGTTTGCTCTATCTCGGCGCGGCTGCGCTCGCTCGAGACGCTGGTGTTTTCTGCGTAGCGGCTCATGCCACCTCCTTCTTGTTGCCGCGGCTGGCGAGAAACCGCTCGGCCAGCGCCTGTATGCGGGTCTTGTCTGAATGGCGGTTCGCGAGCTGGCGCCCGGGGTCGACGATCGCGCTGGACTGCGACGCCTTGACGCCCAACACCTCGACCATCGGCGGGTCTGAGCCCTCGTCGGTGTTCAGGTAGATCGCCGTTACCTGCTCTTGCTGGCCTTCACGGTCCAGGCGCCCGATGATTTGCTCGTGCACTTTCGGCGACCAGTCGAGCTCGCCGAAGATGACGGTCGAGCAACGGTGCTGCAGGCCATCCAGACCGGCGCCGCTGCGTAGCGACATGATGAAGAGGTTGGTTTCGCCCTGGACAAGTCGGCGCACGGATTCGCGCTTCTGCTTGTCGGTCTCGCTGCCGGTGTACATGGCCGGGGCGTACTCGGCGAGCTCGTCCAGCCAGATGTCGTAGACGTCCCGGTGCCAGCCCATGAGCAGTACAGGCATGTCGGCCTCGAGCAGTATGCGGGCATAGCGCGCGACGTTCTTGGCCTTGGCCACGCCGGTGGCGTGCCTTACTAGCAAGTCGAGCTCGCGCCCGGCGCGCCCGCGCTCCATGAATGTGCCGGTGGTAGTCTTGAGGGCGAGCTGGCGCGCAAGGTCATCGATCGAGGCGAGCGCCTCGTCGTTGCTTTCGATGCGCTCGACGATGGTATTGATCGGCGGCATCTGCTGGCCCACGTCTCGCTTGGTGCGGCGGAGCATGATGTTTTGCTCTCGCAGGTAGGAACCCAATGCCTCGGGGTCGTTGACCTGCCGGTGATCCTTGAGCCACTCGCGCTGGAAGTCGCCCCAGTTGCCCAGCACGGCATCATCCAGGAACTGCATCACGTTCCATATCTCGGCGCCGTAGTTGTAGATCGGCGTGGCCGACAAGCCGAGCTTGAACTGCGCCGCATCGGCGAGCTTCTTGGCCGCCTCGCCCTTGCCGCTCTCTTCGCCGCGGCGCAGCTCCTGAATCTCGTCGAACGCCACCGCTTTAAAGAACCCATCGTCGAAGGTGTCGATCCAGCCGAGCAGCTGGCTATACCGGAAAAGGTACACATCCGCCAAGGGCAGGTCATAGGGCTTGGTGCCCTTGATCTTGTGCGTCGTCAGCGTGGTGAACGTCTCGATCTTCTCGCGCCACTGGTCCTGCAGGTGCGTTTGCATGACCACGGCGGCGGGCAAGGTGGCCGGGTCCAGCAGCATAGCGGCAGTGGTATAGGTCTTGCCCAGGCCAACGTCGTCGCCCAGAAGCAGCGAGCCGCGCGACAAGCACAAATCGACCGCCTGCCCCTGGTAGGGCCGCACTACTTGACCCTCACGCAGGCCGGTGCGTGCGCTCGGCTGGTAATCCGGTCGTAGTATGGCCTCCATTTCCGCTTGGTTATGCTCAAACTGAACGCGCCCATCCTCAAGCGATAATTGATCGTCATGCGACATGGACATTGGGTAGCGCTGCAAAAACCAAGCGAGGTCAGCGCAGTGCAGCTTGTCGCATGGAAACTGAAATGTGCCGGTCTGTGCCTTAGGCACACGCGGAAAAAGCTGCTTGAGCCTAATGGCTACATGAGGCGGGATGTTCGACAGATGCCAAGCCCCGTTGCTTAGAGTCAGAGAGCCATAAGTTTTCATAGCCACCCCGCGCCGAGCGATGCCACGCAAGCAGGCTTACCGTTGATCTCCGAAGGCAGCTGCATGGCGGTACCCGTCATCAATACCAGTGCGTGAACTTGGTCATGCTGTGCATATCGCTCTAGCTGTCGATAGATCCGCTTACGCTGTGCGCGCGTTTTAAGCTCAATGACAATGCTGCTCTGGTTCGACTGGACTAGAAAGTCTGGAATATCGCTTCCGCTTAGGCGATGCTCTCGAGAGAAATTCCATCCAGCGTCAGAGAGCGCTTGTTCCAGATCTGCCTGGGCCTGTTTTTCAGTGGCGCTATCTATGCGCACGCCCTGGAGAAATTCAGCAATGGCTTCAAGGTCGGCAAGTAGCTCTTTAGACATGCTGGCTTCCTCCAACCAATTTGCTGGCTTGCGCAATATGGTTTAGCGGGCGCATAAGCGCGGCGTTGTTGGCTTCGACAATCCGATGCTGGCGCGCAAGGCCTTCGCGGTATTCGGCGGCTTTGGCTCGGGCCAGTTCTTCGCGGCTGACCTGACCGATTAGCGCATGGCCGCGATCACCGCGGTGGTACCGGCGCGAGAGGCAACCGGCAGAGATTCCATAGCGGCGGCCTAGCTCGCTCAGACTGACGCTTTCGCCGTTGGCGGGGTCGTTAACGTAGATAGCACTCATGCGGGCATGGCCTCCAGTTCCTGGCGGTGCAGCTCAGCCACGCTGACCACGTTCATGCCCACGCGGTGGGCAACGTGAAGCTCTAGATGAGCGCCTTTCGACGCTTCCCAGCCCGGCAGCAGGGCGATGGTGTCGCAGGTGAGCATCTGCCGTAGATCTTGGCGCAGGTACTCTTCCCAGCTGAGGTCTTCGGTTTCGCTTTGCTTTTCAGCCGGGTTCACTACCTCATACCCCAGGGCGCGAAGCTGAGCCGCTGCGCAGTGAAACGCGCCGAAGTTGAGTCCTGGCAGCCCCGTCATGGGGCCGCTGATGTAGATGCGTTTCATTGCTGCACCCCGCCTTTATCCGCTGCTGGCTGGCGCTCAGTCTCGCCACCGAGCCATTCAAGAAGCCGCTCGACGTTCTGACGCAGGCTGCCCGCCATCAAGACGAAGTCTGTTTCAAAGCGAGCTAGGGCATCGTCGCCATCGTCGGCGTGATCGGCTTCTTCAATCAGTGCATCACCGAAGCGCAACGACTTTAGCGCTAGGTCGTCATGCAAGATGAAAGAGAACTGGCCTTCGATGCTGAGCGCGAGCTGTGACGCTTGTCGGCCACTTTCGAGCAGTTGCTGCATTTCGTCGCTGTCGAGATCCACCTGACGTGCCCGCACCACGCCATCGTCGCCTTTGGCTTTCAGCGAGACGTTGTCGCCCAGCTGCAGGTCGGCAGGGCGTGAGGCTGCGTCACCTAGCCATGTGGTCATGGCGCGGATGGGTAGCGTCTGGCTGGTCAGCGGCGTGGCTTTCAGGCTGCCCAGCGTTTCGCGTAGCAGGTCCAGCACATCTTCAGCGCGTGAGCGGCTGCTGGTGTTCACGCCGATCAGGTTGCGCTCAGTGTCCCACCAGAGGTCTATTTTCTGGCTACGCACGAAAGCGCGGGGCATTAACTCTTCGGTGACCTGTTCCTTGAGCGCGGTTTTCTCTTTGCGTGTGACCTTGCGCCCTTCGCTGGCTTCGATCTCGGCTACCTTGTCGGCCACTTCCTCAGCCACGACCGAGGTAGGCAATAGGCGCTCTTGGCGTAGGGCGCTGATGAGCATGTGGCCTTGGAGCGGGTGTAGCATTTGACCGCCGCCCAGCCGACCCGCTGGGGGCGTCCATCCAATCCGGCGGGCGTCGGCATTGCCCAGTGGCTTTGCTGAGTGCTGGGCCAGCAGCGTGTCGATTTCGCCCAGGCTGCGAGCCTGAACGTCGTGCAGGCGGTAGATGTGTAGGTTTTTGAACCACATGTTAGGCGTCCTTTTGCTTGTTCTGATCAGCGCGTCTCGCTGGCGCTGGCTGTTTGAAAATTCGGTCGAAGGCGGCTTGGTCGATCACGGCATGTACTCCTGCCAGACGGTTTGCATAACGGGCTTCTTGCGCTTCATGACCTGCACTTTCTTTGGGTACTTGATATGCAGGTCGCGCGCCCTGCCTGACTTCTTCGCCATTTGAATGAACTGCTCGGCGTACTGCGGGGCATCGAACGCGGCGCTGAGTGGCACCTGCCGGGCGCCGTCCATGATTTTTTCGAAGCGCTCCTGCACCCGCTCTTCGTACTCGTCCACCGACTCCCGTGGCTTGGGGGGGGGTAGAGGAGCGGGCCAGCTGCCAAGCTTTGCATTCGGTCATGCCGTAGACGCGGAAGGTGCTCATGGTCATCACCTCAGAACTGAACAATCTGTTGAACGGGTACGGTGCTGGGCATCGCGTACTGTGCTGGCGCGTAGTCATCGAGCGCGGGCAGGGCGGGGCGCATGCCCGGGCACTGCTCCTCAACGTTGATCGTGTCGTCCCAGTCACGGTGGCCGACGCGGTTCTCGAGCGGCACGCCGCGGGCCTGCTCGGCAGCAAATACGGCCACGCCCTCGCAGTACGCCAGCACGTCGCGCTGCGCGTCTTCGGCTTCGCCCTCGGCCAGCATGCCCATGGCGGTGACGACGGCGGCTAGGCCGATGGCCCACTTGGTATTGGTGCGTTGCGTGCTCATGCGGCTTGCTCCTGGGTAGCGGTGGTCGGGTGTGGCATTAGGTTGATGCGGCCCTCTACATGCGCGCCCCACAGCACGTCTCGCAGGCTGTTACGGGCGGCTTGCTGCGTGGGTAGCGGGGTCGCCATGGCGACGAGCACGCGAACGCCACGCTTTCCGACGAAGGCGGGCAGGAAACCGCCTTTTACCGGTACCGCTTCAATCACGGTGGTGTGGAGCGTGTAGCCGTCTTGCATGGCTAGCAGTTGCCAATGCTTCACGATGAAACGGCAGGGGGTGTGTAGGTCGCTCATTGGGCACCGCCTTGCACGCGGGCATCGTTGACGACTGACATCACGGCGCGGATCTCGCTCACGTTGATGGGGTATCCGCTCTTTTCGGCGAAGGCGACGCATCCCGCTAAGCTATCCATCACTGTCTTGAGCCAGATGGTGTCGTCGTTGGTTAGGCTGCACGACTGTTCGAATTCCAGCGTGTCGCGGGCCTTATCGAGCAGGGCGGCGTAGTGATTCAGCGCGACCGGTTCAATCTGAATGCCTTTGGTGCTGGCTGCTTCGGCCTCTTCACGCATAGCGCGCGCGGTGCCCTTGATGCGCAGTAGCGCTTGTTGGGTACCAAAGTTCATGCGTACACACTCCCTACGTCACGGCGGGCCACTGTGCGGCTGGCGCTGACCTGCTGGCGGGTGCGGGTGGGCTGGCGGTGGCGCATTGCATCGGCGTCGCTGTTGATGCCGCTGACCATGAGCGCCAGCAGTAGCGGGGCGATCCAGCCGCGCTTCATCGCCTCGGCAACTGCACCAGCTGCACGGTGGGCGTTCAGGTAGTAGAGGATGGCGGCAGAGGTCGCGCTGATCGTGCGAGGCGAGCAGCCGCGCAGCTTGGCAATCTCTTTGTGGGTCATGCCCGCCGCGATGCAGGCGATGACTTGCGCTTGTACGCGGCTAGGCCATTCACTGTTACGGGGGCCAAATCGGCACTTGAAGCCTTGACATTCAAACTCTGTTGGTTCGATGGTGGATTGCATGGTGTTTACCCTCGCTTGAATTCCTTAAAGAGATTAAAGCAATCTTTAAAGAATGAAGCAAGCAAGCTTTATTGATTTTTTAGCCATGCTTTAATTTTGGGCACGAAAAAGCCCGCTCGATGGCGGGCCGTTATCGGAATTACGATATTGAGAATTAGCGCTGGCGCATCCGCATATCAGCGATCACTACGCCGATGATCTGGCAGTTGCCGTTGATTTCAATGTAAGGATTTGTCCATGCCGGATTGAGAGCTTTTAGCATTCGAGGGCTTCCGGGCTCTTCGATCAAGCGCTTAAAGGTGGCTTCGTTGCTCTCAGTCATCACGGCCACCACGTCATCGTTGGGAAGTGGCACCTGTTCAGGGTCGACAAATATCAGTCGTCCTGGTGGGTAGTCCGGCGCCATGCTCTCGCCCACTACGCGCAGCACAAACGTTTGCTCACTGGCTCCTGGTGGCCGCGGGTACCAGTTTGTTGTTTCTGGATCGGTGTTAATGTCACACACCTCTGCCCATTGCCCAGCCTGCACCCAGCTTATCTCAGGGCAATAACCCTTAAAGCTTGGCCCCGTGCCTACATTGGGCTCGGTCTGAAGCATCTGGCCCTTACCTGTCGTAAGCCATTCAAATCGACATCCGGTTGCCTCCGCGATTTTAAGCATATTTTCAGCCCTGGGCGCTTTGGTGTCTTGGCTAAGCCATTGGCCAACAGCAGCCGCACTCACTCCGCACGCCCTGGCCAGCGCAGATTTAGTAAGCCCTTTGTTCCGCATCGCAGCGGCAATTCTCTCGGATTGGTTCATAAAGCTAGCTTACTTGTCGCCTGTGCAAGCATGCTTGTTGACACTTTAAAAGCATGCTTTAATTCTTGGGATGCACAACAGGAGACCCAGGCATGCAAACTCGCAAAGCCATCGAGCACTTTGGTAGCACTCGCAAGCTTGCTGAGGCGCTAGGCATTACACCCCAGGCAATCAACCAGTGGGGCAACGTTGTGCCGATGCTTCGTCAATACGAGCTAGAGCGTGTAACGAAAGGAAAGCTCAAAGCTGACATTGCAAAGCATAGCGCCAGCGCCACGCCCGCCGCATCGGCACCGCAGCCGTGAATTTTCATACAGGTATTTGTGAGGTGTTCTCATGCTGATGCTATTTCGCCGAATGGCGGCGGTGATTCGCCTTTCCCGCGCCGGGCGTGGCCAGGACCTGGATAAGGTAATCGACCGAATGGAGCGAGGATGCCATTTGGAGGGTGCGTTGGGCGAAATGCTGCTGATCCTGATGCCCAAGCGAAAGAACGGCTGGGTTGAGCAGTGTTTGCGGGGTGGTGATAAGCAGCTTTCCGATGATGAGCTTCATCGCCTTGGCCGTGACTGGGCGCACCGCCTGTTGCGTCATATCAAGGCGACGCGCCGTGACAGCAGCGGGGGTGAGTAATGCTACCTCCCGTTATTCACCGCCGTGATCAGGTCTTCAATATCGCTCCGAAGGCTGGCGCCCAAGTCGCCGTCCATCAGGCTTTCGAGTTCTGCCAGCGCCTCAAACCTCGGGTCAATGTCCGGGTTTCGGTTGGTGTTAATGGCCGTCTCGATCCGCTCGATTCGTCCAAGCATTTCCGCCTGCATGATCAGCAGGGCTTTCAGCATTTTTTGTGTGTCGTTTTCAGCCACGTCGTTTTCCTTCTATGGGTGGGTGGTGTCGCAACTACCACTTTAGCGGGCGGCGGCGTGGCTTTCTATTTGAGGGGTGGCGTATGAGCGATGAACGCGCCTTCCGTGGTGTCTGGATCCCTGCCGAGATCTGGTTGAACCGTGAGCTGTCACTGCAAGAGAAGGTGATGCTGATCGAGATCGACAGCCTGCAGCACCCGCAGAAAGGCTGTTTCAAGTCGAACAAGAAGCTGGCTGAGTTCTTTGGCCTGTCGCCTAACCGTGTGTCTGAGGTGATCAGCTCGCTCAAGAAAAAGGGCTGGGTAACGGTTAAGCAGGTGCGCGAAGGCAAGCAAATTGTTGAGCGCCGCATCTTCATGAAGCGCCCGCTTGAGACGGCTGGCGCAGGTACTCGGAAAACCGAACAGGGGTATTCGGAAAACCATGAGAACCCTAATCGGAATCCCGAAGAGGGGTATTCGGAAAACGGTGAGAACCCTACTCGAAATGTCGAAGAGGGGTATTCGGAAAACCGTGAAGAGAGGGGTTCAGGTTTAGGGGTTCAGTTAGAGGGGTCCAGTAAGAGTTCTTTCGCACCGGGGGCAAGCCCCGCTGCGTCTGAGGGGGAATACTTGGGCGCTGACGAACCGGAAACGCCGAAGGCCGAGCCTGCTGAATCCGCTGACGATCTGCTGAAACGCATCCCGGTTGATATGCCCGGCACCCGCGACCCGAACGCCAAGACGTTTAAGGCCTGGGCGAACTATGCCTGTGCTTACCGTGCGCGCTATCGCACTTGGCCCGTGTGGAACCAGAAAACGGCGGGGCAGATGTCGCAACTGGTCGACCGTGTAGGGGCCACGCTCGCGCCCAAGGTGGCGGCGTTCTACCTGCAAATGAATCACCAGTTCTACCACAGCAAGCTGCATTCCGTGTCGCTGTTGCTCGCTGACTGCGAAGCGATTGCCACGCAATGCACCACTGGCGTTCAGGTCACCCAGGCCCAGGCGCGTCAGGTCGATAGCACTCAATCCAACCTCAGCAACTTCGAGCAGGCGAAAGCCATGCTGCGTGAACGCCGTGCTCAACAGGAGGGTTCCTCATGTCACTAACCGACGCACAGCACGAGGAAGTGCTGAAACTCGTTTACGCCACGGCGGAAGTGCTGGGGCAGGAAATGCGGGCCTCTGCGGGGGTGTTGATTGCGGAAGACCTGAGCGTGTATCCGTTTGGCGAGATCCGCAGCGCGTTGGCCCGCTGCCGTGCCGAGCTACACGGCAAGCTGACGCTCGCCGCCATCGTTGAGCGCATCCCGAGCGCGAACGCTCATTTGAGCGGTAACGAAGCGTGGGCGCTGGCGCTGCACAGCACCGACGAGCAAGAGACCGTGGTGTGGACGCCTGAGATTGCGCGGGCCTTTGCTGCCGCCAAGCCGGTGCTCGATGGACGCGACAAGGTGGGTGCCAGAATGGCGTTCCTCGCTGCCTACGAGCGAGAGCTGGCCACCGCCAAGGCAGAGGCTCGCTCGCCTGAGTGGACCGTATCGCTCGGCCATGACCCACAGCGCCGGGAAATCGTGCTGGGGGATGCCGTGCGTGCCGGGAAGCTACCCGCACCCAAAGTGGCCCACCTGCTGCCCCCGCCTGATAAGCCGGTCACTGAGGAAGGGCAGCGCCAGCGTAAGCGCGTGGTGAGCCACCTGCGTGACCTGATCAACCAGCCCGGAAGCCGCAAGGCCGAAGAGCGCCGCGAAGCCCGCGAGCGGGAAGAAGCCCGCCGCCGTGAATTGTTAGAGCAAGCTGGCGCGCCGCTGGCTGCGATGGGAGGACGTTAACCATGAATACCGCATTTCAACCCAGCGGCAATGAAGTGAAGCATGCCGCGTTTCAAGAGCACCGCCGTTCCGGCCGCATGAAGAGCTCGCAAGGCGCGGTAATAGCGGCGCTGGTTAGCGGTGGCCTAGCGATGACGCGTAATGAATTGGCGACCGCTACCGGCCTGCCGCTGTCGAGCATTTGCGGCCGCTGCCGTGAGCTGCTGGATCTGGGCAACATCGAAGTGGCCGGCATGACAGCCGACAAGCCCGCCCGCCAAAAGCTGCAGCTGACTGAAAAGGGCCGCGAGCTGGCGTTAGCCGCGGCTGCGGGGGTGGCGTCGTGAGCATCCTAAAACCCATCGATCACCAAAACATCGTCCTGCGTCTGCTGGCGCGCTCTGCTTCCTGTGATGCACAGCACCTGGCAGCACTGGCGCATGCCCACAAGCTACCCGTATCGCTGCACCAGGTGCGTGTGGCGTGTGACGACCTATGCGAGCAGCAGTTTGTTTCCCGCACGATCACGGGTTACCGCCTCACCACGAATGGTGAGTGCGAGCTGCCCGCCGTGCCGTTGCTGGAGAGCTATTACGTGGCCGGAGGTGCGACCCATGCCGCTGAGTAACGTAGAACGCCAGGTGCTGGCGTTGATCACTGACGAGCACCGCCAAACCCGCCGTGGGGCTAAGACCGCCATCGTGCATGTGGGCATGAATGCCGCCAACAGCCAGCAAAAGGCCCGGATCGTTGACGTGCTACTGGCCCTCAAGAAGCGCGGCTTGGTGGTGTTTGGTGATGAGGCGTGGCTGCCGACTACTGAGGGAGAAGGGGCGTTGTGGTCGTCAGCGTCTAAGGCAGTCGAGATTGCATCGGAAGAGCGTCAGGAGGCTAAGCCTGTATGCGTTAAGTGCAAAGGCAAGCTTTGCGAAATGGAGGCAGAGCAGTACGGCGACATCTGCAACGACTGCTTTAAAGACATGGAAGCAGCGCCAATCGCTGTTGAGCCAATCGGCCAGCCTGCGCCCTTGTTGCCGCTTCCTTTTGATGTAGCGCATCTCTTGACCAGCGAGCGCGCACCTGACGACCTCTTGAACCGCTGCGCGGCCATGAACGCCACGTTGATGGCGCAGGCAAAGCAGGCCTATGAGCAAGGCGAGCCCGACGCGTGGCGGGATCTGCATTGGTTGATGGAAACCGCGCAGCAGTTGGTGGCGCTAGGGGGTGAATCATGATGGATGGCCTGACATGGTTCCTGCTCGGCGTTCTCTCGGGAGTCCTGCTGACGTTGGGCTGCGCAGTGCTGGCCTTTTGCCGCAGCGTAGAGGGGCTGAACGATCAGGGAGAGAAAAACGATGGATAACGCCCAAAAGGGAGGCCAGCAGGCCCGCCGCGCGGCGATGCTGTGCCAGAACCCGCGCTTCTGGCTGTATCTGGATCACCGCTGGCGCGCTAAGCATCAACTAACGCCCGATCAGTACCCAAACGGCACGCACCAGTTGGCTGGCGCTACACGGTGGCTACGCAAGGCCTGTGGTATCCAGAGCCGTGCAGAGCTGGACCATAACCCAGAGGCGGCCGCCATGCTCGAGAAGGTGCTGGCTGCCTATAGCAAATGGGAACGCGGCCAACGGAGGGCGGGGCAGTGACCGAGAACGCTCACCCGATAGAAGACCACGCCAAGGCGCTGGCAGACGATAACCGCTTTTGTGAATGGCTGGATACTATCGATGCGCTGGATAGCGGGTGGCCTCACAGCCATTACACAGCCCGCCGCTGGATCGAGGATCAGTGCGAAGTGGAAAGCCTGGGGCGCTTAGCCACTGACCCAGTAGCGGCAGCCTCGCTTGATCAAATCGCCCGTCGGTTTGCCGTGTGGGATAAAAACCAGGAGCTCGACCTATGACCGTTCGCGGATTACCCGCCTGCAAGCGCCGCCAACGAAAGCCAAAGGCAGACGGCACACCCCGAAAGCGCCCCGTTGATTGGGAGGGGAGCGAGCAGGCGGTGCTGATCCGCTGGCTGCTGGGCGAGAAGATGCGCGGTCAACCGGTCGGGGAGCTGTACGACGCCATCTATCACGTACCGAATGGGGGCGTTCGCAGTTTCAAGACGGCGGCCGCGATGAAGCGCCAGGGCGTTAAGTCGGGCGTGTCCGATCTACCGGTGCGACAAGCGCGTGGTGGCTGGCACGGCCTGTATTTGGAGTTCAAGGCCACCCCGCCCCGCGATGCCGATCTGAGCGATAGCCAATTCGCGTGGCTGGAAGGTAGCGAATATGAGGGCTATTGCGCTGTGCTGGCGCGGGGTATCGATGAGGCCAAGGCGGTGCTGAGGGAATATGCGAGCTGGCCACGCACGCAGGTGGTGGGCGAGCGCCAGACGATGAGTAGCGGTACCGAGTGGAGAAAGGGCTAATGACACGGCTTAAGGGGAGAGTGATGCAATTTGATGAGTGGAAACGGGTTGCCAACCCTTGGCGTGTGGTTGAGGCGGCTCAGCGAGACGAGCGGGCGCGGGATGCTGCTGTGGCACGCATTATCGATACGATGCTGGAACTGCAGTTAGATTGCAGGCATGAGCAAACCGGCTACCAACCCTTTAGCCCCACGGCAAACATGGGCGAACTGCCTGGGGGCGGTGGTCGTAGCGATCAGGCGATGCTGGCGGCGATGCGTTATCACCCTGAAAGCCAGTGGCACACGGCGTGCGCTTTCCTGCTTGATCAACTGCCGCGCCGCCAAGCCGCCGCGATGCTGTTACAGGCTGCCCGGGTACGTCCGGAGAAAATGGGCGCCAGCCAGTGGATGGTAACCGCTCGGCAAATGGTGGAGCGCCAGGGAGAGTTGCTGCGCTGCCTGGGGCTGCATGAGGGGGTGCGGCATTTTGAGAGCGTCAATGCTATGCAGCATGCGGCGCGTCGGGCACGTAATCAATTATGGGAGTGGCTTTCACACGGAAAAATTTTATAGGATAACTATAAAGCAGCCTTGCTGGTTTTAATTCCAGCAAGGTGGTTAGCTTAACTCAATGGTCATCACGGTTTCTGGAATTATCTTCAGTAGACATGCTGTCAAGGAGTTTCGTGAGTTGCTCCGAAATTAATTTTAAATTCTCTTGTTGTGTGTGACCTACGGCACCACCATGAGGATTCCTGACAATTTCGTGCATGGCATCTTGCATGCCTTGAGTCAGCGATTTTGCGGACTCTATTTTTGCTAATGTGGCTCTTGCCCCTATAACTTGTGGGTTGGAGTCAAGAATACTCACGGTGGAGGAGATGATTTGTTTTTGCCATCCTTCGATAGCTGCATCAACCTTATTAAGAGTAGCTTTGGCTTGCTCGGCATCGCTCCTGGCTGTCGAAGAGAACCAAATTGCTAAACCAATACTAATCAGAGATACGATAAAGCTAGTAATTGGAATTACCCAGTCTTTAATAAAGTCTATGATACTCACGTCTACGATACACCCAGATGAAAAAAAATTGACTAAAAAGAAGCCTTATATCAAATAGTAGGTAGCCTAAACAATAGGTTTGCAAAAGTGGCGTGTTTGGTGCATTCTTATCTCTAGGCTGCGCAAGCTACGCGCTTAAGCCACCCCACATTGAAGCCCTGCCGGTCACCCGGCGGGGCTTTTGCGTTTCTAGCGGCTGTGGACCACTGGCTGGTTGCTGGGCTCATATCCCGGAGAAAGCGGGTTCGATTCCCGCCGCCGCTACCATTTCATGCGTTGCCACCTGGCTTCGCTTTGCCCCTTCGTGCGGGGCATTTTCTTCCTGAGGTCATCATGTCTGCTCACTCGCCTGCCCATTGGTATGATGAGGCGGAACTGCTGCGCGTGGAGCCAGCACCGCCCAAAGATACGCGCGCGGGCAACGTGGCCGCGTTCCTCGACATGCTGGCCTATGCCGAGGGCACGCCGCGCTTCGGTGATGATGACGGATACGACGTGATTGTGGGCGGGAAGACGTTCGACAGTTACGACGATCACCCACGCGTTATGGTCTGGCTGCCTACGTACGAGATCCACTCCAGCGCGGCGGGGCGTTACCAGTTCCTCTCTCGCACCTGGGACGATCTGGCAGACCGCTTCGAATTGCCCGACTTCACGCCCGCCAGCCAAGACCTGGGCGCGGTGCATCTTATCCGTCAATGCAAGGCGCTATCCCTTATTCACGATGGCCGCATTCGTGAGGCCATTCACGCTTGCCGCCGTATCTGGGCGAGCCTGCCGGGCGCTGGCTACGGTCAGCGCGAATTAGCCACCGATGAGCTGCTGCGGGTTTATGAGGCTGTCGGCGGCATTTCCATCGACTAACTGACGAGGCCCGCCCGAGAGGTGCGCCATGAATTCAAGACGAAAAGAGAAACGCACCATGCCAAATCGCGACCCGAATAACTGGCAGTGGCTGCTCGAGTACATGCCGATCGCGCTGGTGTCTGTTGTGACGTTTGCCATGGCATTTGTGCGCGGCGTTCACGAGGGCGGTGGCTTCAAGCGCTCATTGTTAGGGGCGGTGATGTGTGCACTGCTGGCAACGCCGCTGTTCCCAGTATTTCTGTGGATCGCTGAGTCACAAGGATGGCCGCCTATCATCGCACTGCCGCCTTGTGTGTTTCTGGCGTTCCTGGGTACCGACTGGATTCGGGAGAAGGCCGACGGTCTGTATGAGGTACTGCTGGCGTTTGTGACGAAGTGGCTCAAATGATTGCCTCGCTCAAGAGTCGGGCGATGGGGTGGGCACTGGGTGGCTTGGCCTTGGTGAGCGTCTACCTCTACTGGCAGCACGTCACCACCCAGCGGGACGCCTATCAGGCCGAAGCCGAGCGCCAGCAGGCGCGGGCCGAGATCCTCATAGAGCACCAGCAGTGGCAGCGCCAGCAGATTGAAACGCTCAACGCTGCTATGGCAGAGCGCGACCGTACGTTAACCACCATTGCCGACGACATGCGCGCCAGCATTCAGGCGCTCCAACAGTTAGGAGAGACCGATGCCGAAGCGCTTGAATGGCTGGATAGCGATCTGCCTACTGGCATTACTGACTGGATGCGCGAGCTCCAGCAGCCCACCGCCGGTGATGGCGTGCGACTGCCCAACACTACCCAACCACCTAACGAATGAGCTACCCGCGCCAGCGCTGATCCTCAACAGCAACCGAGGCCTGCTGCTGCTACTGGCGGAGTATGAGGCGCTACGCCGCCGGTTCAATGCGGACCGGGCGGCGGTGGTGGAGATTATGGCTGGCGGGGGTGACGAGAAGTAGCGCACCAAGCAGGTGCAAAAAACGGCGGGTCCTCCTGGGCAGGCGCATGCAGAGTACGGGGGAACATAGCCGCAGAATTCGGCTATTTATGAGAATTTTCTAAGGCGAGGTTGTTGTTTAGATGTCAGCCAGCAGACAGCCATCGCCCGAGCCCTACTGGCTGAACAAAAGCCAGATGGCGGCAAGCCTAGGGATTAGCGTTCAAGCCTTTGATAAATGGGGTATTAAGCCTGTAGCGAAGATAGGCAGAAGCGTCTATTTCGATTGCCGCTCAGTACTGGATTCGAAGCTGGCGGAAGTGGAAGCGAAACAACAATCATCGCAACCTGATGACGGGATTGATTTTGATCCGCTGCTTGATCACAAGCGCGAGCAGGAAGAATACCTGCTGACCAAAGAGCGCCGCATTGGCCAGCAGCAGAAGAACGAATTGGCCGCGCGCAAAGTAGTGCCAAGCGAGTTCGCTATCTTCACGCTTTCAAAGGTCGCGGCAGAGATCGCTGCCATTCTCGACACCTTGCCGCTGACCATGAAGCGCAAGCACCCAGACCTAGAGACTCGACACCTAGACACCCTGATGCGGGAGCTAGCACGTGCCCGCAACCAAGCCAGCGGGCTCGATAATTTGTTGCCGGAGCTGCTGGATGACTACTGCGATAGTTTCGACACAACAGCTTAAAGAGTGGCGGCGCTCGGTACGGCAGGGACTGTTGGCGCTTTATCGGCCTGAGCCACTGACGGGGGTGGAGTGGGCAGACCAAAATTTCTATCTATCGTCTGAATCCAGCTATCACGAAGGGCGCTGGACCACGCTGCCGTTTCAGATCGGCATCCTCAATGCGATGGGTAACGACGAGATCCGCACAGTTAACGTGGTGAAATCGGCGCGCCTTGGCTACACCAAAATGCTGCTTGCCGCCGCCGGTTACCTCCTCGAGCACAAAAAGCGCAATATCCTGACGTTCAGCCCGACGGATACTGACGCTGAATCGTTCATGAAAACGCACCTAGAAACGATGGTGCGAGACGTGCCGGTGGTGCTAGACCTAGCGCCTTGGCATGGCATGAAACACCGGGACAACACCCTCAGCGCTAAGCGCTTTGCGAACGGCAAGCAAGTGTTCGTCCACGGTGGTAAAGCCGCTCGTAACTACCGTGAAAAGTCGGTAGACGTGGTGATTTATGACGAGCTAGCCGCCTTTGATGAAGACATCGAGAAAGAGGGTTCGCCCACCACGCTGGGGGATAAGCGCCTGGAAGGCTCCACCTTTCCGAAGTCGATTCGTGGCTCCACGCCTAAGGTGCGTGGCCAGTGCCAAATCGAAGCCGCTGCGGATGAGTCACCGCACAAGCTCAACTTTCATGTGCCGTGCCCGCACTGCGGGGAGGAACAAATACTCAAGTGGGGCGGGCAGGATGCAGGCTTTGGCATAAAGTGGGATGAAGGCAAGCCGGAAACCGCGTTCTACCTCTGCGAGCATAATGGCTGCATGATCAAGCAGCATGAGCTGCAGGACGAAAGCCGAGAGCACAGCATTAAAGATGGCGTTTGGGTCTGCTCTGAAACAGGGATATGGACCCGAGACGGTATCGACTGGTTTAGCGCATTACATGAGCCAATCCCAACGCCGGACAGCATCACGTTCTACCTCTGGACAGTGCTAAGCCCCTTTACCACCTGGGAGCGCATTGTGCGCGACTTCCTCAAGGCCAAAGGGTCACCCTCCAAGCTAAAAACGTTCGTCAACACCACGCTAGGCGAAACCTGGGAAGACGAGCTAGGCGAAAAGCTGGAATGGGAAGCCATCTATGGCAGGCGGGAAGTTTACCCCCAAGTGCCCGACAGAGTGGTGGCGCTCACCGGAGGCATTGATACCCAAGATGACCGCTACGAAGGGCGCGTGTGGGGCTGGGGCAAGGACGAAGAGTGCTGGCTGATAGACCGATGGATTATCTACGGCGACCCCGCAGGCCCCGAGCTCAAACGTAAAGTCGCCCACAAGCTGCACCAGGGCTACCAGCGCACCGATGGCAACTGGATGCCCGTGATGCGCTGGTGCTGGGACTCAGGCGGCCACTACACCGATGAAGTGTACGCCATGAGCAAGCAGCAGGGGCCGTACTGGGTGATTCCTATCAAGGGCGCTAATAAGTACGGCAAGCCGATTGCCAACATGCCGCGGAAGAAAACCGCAAAGGGCGTTTTCCTCACTGAGGTGGGCACCGACAACGCCAAAGAAACCATCTACAACCGCTTGAAGCTGCAGCCCCAACCCGGCATGGCCGTGCCTGGCTGCGTTCACCTGCCGTCTAACGATCTCATCTGTGATGAAGACGAGATCAAGCAGCTAACGGCGGAAATCAAAGTGGCCAAAATCGAAAAGGGCCGACGCGTTTACCGCTGGGAGGCAGGCGGCCGCCGTAACGAAGCGCTCGACTGCTTCGTGTACGCCCTTGCCGCGCTACGCATTTGCCAGCAGCGCTTTGGCCTAGACCTCAACGACCCCGCCACGCTGGCGCCGCGACCTAAGCGCAAGCGTTCCCGCGTGGCCACTAAGAGCAGCTTATGACGACGGAAACCTATACCGAGCGCCTCACCAAGGTTCGCACGGCTATCGACAAGATCCTGAGCGGCTCGCAGTCATGGCGCTTTGGTGATCGGCAATACACCCGGGCAGATCTGCCCACGCTGTACAAGATGGAAGAGCGCTTCGAGCGGCTAGCCGCCAAAGAGAGAGGCGCTACCGCCTCAGGTGGTCGTAACCGCATTCGCTACATTGGGTTTTAATCATGAAGCTATTTGGCCGCTCCAAAGGGAACGCCGCAGAGCAAAAGCGCGAAGAGGTGATGCGCCAAGAGTTTGAACGCTTGGCGAACGCGCAAGGCCGCACGCGGGCCAATAGCGGCAGCGAAACCCGCCACCGTGGCGCAAGCCGCATGATCCGCTCCATGCTCAGCTGGCTGCCTGGGTTAGGCAGCCCCCGCCAAGATACGCCGACAGGCGAGCGGGAAATGCTGATTAGCCGCACACGCGATGCCTATCGAAACCACATGCTGGCGCGCGCGGCTGTTACCCGGGCTGCCACTAACGTAGTGGGCATGGGGCTAACCGTTCGCCCCAACGTCGACGGCGAGGCGCTAGGACTGAATGACGACGCCGCGGATAAGCTGAACGATGAGCTGGCGCGCGGCTTTCGGTTATGGGCAGAAGACCCTAATGAATGCGATGTAGAAGCCGGTCTGGATTTTTACATGCTCCAACGGCTGGCGTTTATCAGCTCACTCGTCAGCGGTGACGTGCTCGCCATGACACCAGACGATCAGCGCCCAGGCTGCCTTTTTGGTACCAAGCTGCAGCTGATTGAAGCCGAACGCGTGGGCAACCCGCTGACGGATACCCCCACAGAAAGTGACGGCGTTCGTGTCGATCGACTCGGCAAGCCCACGCATGTGCGCGTTTGCAGCGGCTACCCCAGCGACTACACGACGTCGCAAGAGTGGGCCTGGTACCCCATCTTCGGGGCGCAAACCGGCCGCCGCCGCATTCTGCATCTGATGAATGAGAAAGGCCGCCCTGGCCAAGTGCGTGGCGTGCCTTATCTGGCGCCAATTTTAGAAGCACTGCAAAAGCTGGAGCGTTTCTCTCAGGCCGAGCTTACCGCTGCCGTGATCAGCGCCATGTTTACCGTGGCCATCAAGCACACCGCCACTGACGATCCGGATATGTCGCCCGGTGGTCCCATGTGGAGCGATGACAGCGACGACCCCAACAAGCCAGACCGGCCGGTGGTCACCAGCTCAGGAGAGCAGCCAAGTGAAGGCGACAGCCTCACGCTAGGCGAGGGCGCTGTGTGGGATCTGGAAGAGGGCGCCGAGCCGGTCACGATTAACCCCAACCGGCCCAATGCGCAGTTTGACCCGTTCTTTGTCGCCATCGTGAAAGAGATGGGCGCGGCGTTAGAAATGCCGTCTGAGGTGCTGCTGATGCATTTCAGCACCAGTTACACGGCCGCCCGCGCCGCCTTTAACCAGCTCTGGAAATTCATCAAGCAGCGCCGCCACCACCTTACGGTTCAGTTCTGCCAGCCCACCTATGAGCTGGTGATTGATGAGTTGGTAGCACGCGGCATCGTCAATCTGCCTGGGTACCGCGACCCCGCCAAGCGGCGCGCTTACACCAGAGCGCTATGGATCGGGGAACCGCTCGGCTCACTGAATGAACAGGTCGACGCCAGAGCCGCCACCGAGCGCATCGCCAACGGCACCAGTAATGAGCACATCGAAACCATGGCGCTGCATGGCGAGGACTGGGAAGACGTACACCGCGACCGCGCCCGAGAGATCCAGCGCAAACGCGCCGAGGGCGTGCCCATCTACGTGGGCGGCAAAGTGCACGAACAAGAACCCGCCAACACTGCTGACGAATAGACCAGGAGACACACCATGACCCTGCCGCGTACCGCGTTTGAGCTAGCGGCCAATCACACATGGCTGATCACCGCCGAAGCGCTGGATACCGTCATGGCGGTGGCCGCGCGTGAAGGCGACGTGCAGGCACTGGAAGCCAAGCTAGGCCGCCCGCTAGACAACACGCGCAATGTCACCGTGCGCGATGGCGTGGCCGTTATACCGGTGACAGGCCCCATCTTTCGCCATGCCAACCTGATGACGGAGATCAGCGGCGCCACGTCTACGGGCAGCCTTGCCACTGATATTCAGGAAGCGCTCGATAACCCCAGCGTTAAAGCGTTGGTGCTAGATGTGGACAGCCCCGGCGGCGAGGCGACAGGCATCAACGAGCTATCGGAAATGATCTTTCAGGCCCGTGCCAGGAAGCCCGTCAAAGCCTATGTCGGCGGCATGGGTGCAAGCGCCGCCTACTGGATTGCCAGCGCTGCTGACGAGGTGGTGGTAGACGATACCGCCCAGCTAGGCAGCGTGGGTGTGGTGTTGAACATTCGCAAACGCGACGACCGATCAGGCGAGAAAACCTACGAGATCGTCTCCAGCAACGCACCCAACAAGCGACCCGACCTGGATACCGAATCTGGACGTGCCCAGCTTCAAACCCGCACCGACGAATTGGCAAACGTATTCCTCGACAAAGTGGCCCGCAATCGAGGGATACCACGCGAAGAGGTGAACGACCGTTTCCGCCAGGGCGGCATCGCCACTGGTGCACTCGCCGTGGAGGCCGGCATGGCCGACCGTCTCGGCTCACTAGAGGGCCTGATTGCCGAACTGGCAGGCCCACCAACTGCATCTTTCAGCACACAAAGGAGCGTCACGATGACGACCGTTAAAACCACGGCGGAATTGCAGGCCGCCATCGAGGCGGGCACCGACCCTAAAACCATCCAGATTGCCGAGCCGGAAGCAGTTGATACGGACAAGATCCGCGCCGAGGCCACGCAAAGCGAGCGCGAGCGCTGCAAAGGCATTATGGATCTCGCCTCGGCAGGCTTTGAGAAGGAAGTCGCCACGGCTATTGATGAAGGCGCAAGCGTAGAGGCCACTGGCCTAGCACTCTTCAAAGCCGCTCAAGATCGCGGCATTAGCCTGCAATCTATCCAGTCAGATGGTGCTGGCGCACCCACCGCCACGCCGCCTAAAGAAGACACCGAAGCATCAGAGCGTGCCCAAGGCGTGAATGCCATCACTGCACGCTGGAAGAACGGTTAACTCGCACCACTCACGCCGCTTTGCGCACCCCTGATACGCCACTCTTTACGAGGTTTTCGTCATGTCTGGAATGACCACTACACCACATCCCGAAGCCGCTGCGCTGCTGGAGGGAGATTTTCCACGCCGTTTTATGACCATCACCGTCGCCTCTGGCCAAGTACAGCCCGCTGGTGCCGTGATGGGCGAAGTGACTGCTGATGAGAAATACATTCTCTCGGCTTCCGCCGCGACCGATGGCAGCCAAACGCCCAGTGTCATCCTCTGGGAAGCCGTCAACGCCACTGACGGCGATGTAGAAGCCGAGGCGCTGATCTGTGGCGACGTGCGTGGCGAAAAGCTCACGCTAGGCACTGGCCACACCGTGGCGTCGGTGCGCAAAGCGCTGCGCTCGCTCTCCCTTTTCGTTCGCTAACACCGCCGCCAGGGGCTAAGCCCTACGCCGCTGGTACTCACTCTCAGGAGAACCCCCATGCCCATGGATCTATTTGAACCACGCACGATGCTGGAGGCGGTCGAGCAGATGAAGCGCGCTCGCCGCTTCCTCGGCACCACCTTCTTTGGCGCGAGCCCGGTGAATTTCGTCACCAAACATGTCGACATCGACATCATGAAAGGCCAGCGCAAAATGGCGCCATTTGTGCGCCCCAATCGCCCCGGCCAAGTGGTGGATCGTACCGGCAGCGTGATGCGCAGCTATACGCCGCCCTACATCAAGCCAAAACTGGAAACGAGCGCAGGCCTGCTGCTGAATCACCGTCAGCCAGGGGAACACATCTACTCAGGCCGTACGCCGCTTCAGCGGGCAGGCGAGCAACTGGCGCGCGATATGGAAGATCTGGACGATCAGATCAACCGCCGTGAAGAGTGGATGGCCGCTCAGGCGCTCACAAGCGGGCAAGTACACGTAGTAGGCGATGGCGTTGATGACATTATTGATTACCAGATGTCAGCCACTCACCAAGTCACTGAGGCAACGCTTTGGTCTGCTGCTGGCTCTGACCCCATCGCAGACCTGCGCAAGTACAAGCGCCGCATTGCCAAAGACAGTGGCCGCACCGCGAACGCTGTAGTGATGAGCGCCGAAGCGGCTGACACCTTCCTTGATAATGAATCGGTGATCAAGAAGCTCAACACGCGCCGCATCGATCTCGGCATGATTCGCCCGGAAGAGCTACCCGATGGCGTGACCTACCTGGGTTACCTCAACGACCCCGGCCTGGATCTCTACTCCTACGAAGAGTGGTACCTGGACCCGGCAGGCGATGAAAAGCCGATGATTCCCGCCGGTGGGCTGGTCATGGGCCCCACCACCAGCCGTTGCGGCATGCTCTATGGCGCGATTCAGGACATGGAAGCCATCGAAGGTGGCATGTTCGATGTAGCCCGCTACCCGAAAAGCTGGATCACGAAAGACCCCAGCGTGCGCTGGCTGATGATGCAGGCCGCACCGCTGCCCGGCTTCCATGAGCCGGACGCTTTCGTTTACGCCAAGGTAGTGTAAGTCAGCACGAACCGACAAGCTCCGCCATGGTGCGGGGCTTGTTCTCACGGTAAATGGGGAGTATTCGCAATGTCTCAGCAATTTGTAGTGGTGCGCGGCCAAATCGAAGAAGGGAAAAAGGTACTTGCCAAGCAGGGCTCACCCTTCACGCCTCGGAATAAGGAAGAGCAAGAGCGCCTGCTGGCCTCTGGCGTGATTGCGCCGGTGATCGACGCAGAGGAAGAGTTGCTCGATGATGACGGCGACGAAGATCAAGGCAGCGATGATGACCAAAGTGGCGATGATGAACAGCATCAACCGCCTGTCCAGCCGGACGGTGATGCCTCGCCAGCCAAACCCGCGGCCACTAAGCGGCCAAGAAAATAATGAGCGCGCTTGATGAGGAAATGATGGGTGATATGCCCGACATTTTCGCAGATGCAGGCGACCCGGTGGACTACCAAGGCGCAGGCTTCACCGCAAATAGCGTGATGGCAATCAAGGACGACAGCTTCGAAGTGTACGACCAGGATCAGGTCGCCATGCGCGTAACCACGATGAGCGTACAGAACAAAGACGTTGCTACGTCTCGCCAAGGCGACCGCATTGTGACGCCCAGCCGGACATGGATTGTGCAGCAAATCCTAGAGGATGATGGTCACGTCAAGCGCCTCTGGGTCTCCTAACGCCAAGGGGGGGGAAGTATGCCCAACCTACAGTTTGATGTTCGTGAACTGCAGGAGCTGAAACAGCAGTTCGACCCCAAAGACGTAGAAAAAGCGCTGAGCTGGGCAGTGAACGCCACCGCGCGAAAAGCCGCCACAGAGATCAGCAAAGAGACACGAAAACGCTACACCGTGAGCGCGGGCGATATTCGTAAGCGCCTGCGTATTGAACGCTACCGCCGCGATGCTGACCGCGCGATTCTCTATACGGGCCGACGTTTGCCGCTGGTTCAGTTCAAACCCTCTGAGCGCTGGGTGTCTGTGAATCCCAAACGCCGCGTTCAAAGCGGCCCCCGCAAGGGCAGCATGGCCCGTCGCCGGGGTGTGAGCGTAAGGGTTCGAAAAGACAAAGGCCGTCAGCTGGTTCAGGGCGGCTGGTTGGCTAAAGGCCATATCCTGCGGCGTAAAGATAAAGGGGATACGCAAAGCCAGCCCATCATGCGCTTTGGCCCATCCATTCCCGAAATGGTGGACAACCCGCAAGTGATTGAAGCGGCGCAAGACCTAGTGCGTAAAGACCTACCCCAGCAGTTTAACGACCGACTGAACTACATCCTCAACCGCAAAGCAGGCCTGACATGACCGACCCGGACATTATCGACGACCTGCTGGCGCGTTTGCGCGACAAATGCCCAGGCATGGCCACCGTACAAGAAGCGTGGTTTGCCGACCCCATCGACAACTTCGAAGCCCAAACCCCCGCCGCGCTGGCCTATTTTGCGGAGGATTCCGCCAAAGGCGATGCCCAGACCACGCGCCCAGTACAGGAAGTACGGCTGACCTACGGCATTTGGCTGGTGTGCAAACGTGACCAGTTCAAAGCCCAGCGGCAAGCATTGCGCGAAGCGCTGATGGGGCACGGCTTTAGCCCCCAGCACAACCCGATGCAGTACCGGGGAGGGCAAACGACCGACATTCGCGGCGAACTCATTTGGTGGCGAGAGTTCTGGACCACCGACACCTGGCTGCGCAATTAGCCATCACCACCACCCAACACCCCGCCGCGTGCGGGTTTTTATGCCTGGAGGAAACCCCATGCCCAATGCAGGAGGCCGCTACGAGATCCGTGGCGGCAAACGCGTGCTCGTGCACAACACGCAGCCCACGCCCGCCAAGCCCGTCACGGCGGCAACGAAGCAACCCGCCGCCCCGGTGAAAACCGATGCAGCACCCAAGCCCGCTAAGGCAGCGGCCAAGCAAGAGGTAGATACCAATGAGTAAGCAATGGCGACGCCGCCTAGCCGTGGTGGCCGTAGAAACCCAGTACGGCGTAGCCCCCGACCCCGCAACCGCCACCATTCTAGAAGTGGTGATGCTCGATGCGGGCAACCCCTACGCAGGTAACACCGTCGAACGCGAGCGGATGCGCTACGGCTTCGGCAACTTTGAGCAGATCAACACCGGCCCCAGCGTTGAACGCCAAATCCGCGTGCCGTTCGCCGGTTCCGGTACCGCTGGCGAACCGCCTGCGTATTCCCCACTGCTGCGTGCCTGTGCGCTGTCGGAAACCATCGACAACACCGTCGATAGCGAAAGCGTCACCTACCAGCCCGTTTCTCAGGGCATGGATAGCGTGACGATCTGGTGGTATGAAGACGGCCAAGTGCAGGAAATTCGCGGCGCACGCGGTACCTACGAAATCGGCGCGGATGCCCAAAGCCTACCGTACTGGCAATTCAACCTCACCGGCCTTTACAGCCGCCCCGAAAACGCCCCCACTGTGCAGGGCGCAGAAAGCACGATTGCCGGAGAAGTGCCGATCAACAAACAGAACAGCACGTTTACCCTGTTCGGCTACCCGGCGCGCCTGCAAGCGTTTAGCCAAAACGCAGGCAACCAGGTGGAGTACCGCAACCTCGTGGGCTACGAAGGCGTGCACATTACTGACCGCCGCGTAACGGGCAACATCACCATCGAAGCCCCGGCGCTGACCGACTTCAACGCCTTTGAGAAGGTCGAAAGCCACCAAGGCGTGACCTTGGGCGCGGTCGCGATCACTCACGGCACTACCTCCGGCAACATCATCAAAGCCGAAGGACTGCAGGCGCAGGCGGCGAACATCACGCCCAGCGACAACCAAGGCATCATGCACTACGGCATGGAGATCCGTTACCTGCCCACCGGCAGCAACGACGACGACGTGAAGTACGTTTTCACCTAAAACCACCCAACACCACGCCGCCTCAGTGGGCGGCGTGTTTGTTTACGCTTATCCTCATCAAGGAAAACACCATGTCACTAGTGCTGAAAAAGATCCCCACCACCACCGTTGATGTCCCTGTTCATGTTCCGGGCGAAGAGAAGCCTGCCACCATTCAAGCGACGTGGAAGCTGCACGATTGGGATACCTACCGCGCCACGGTCGAGGCGCAGCAGGCAGGCAAGAAAAACGACGAAGAGCTGCTCGACGATCTGGAGGGCGTGAGCGGCATCAAGGACGAAAACGGCAACGACATGCCGTTCAACAAAGAGTTGCTGGAGCAACTGATGCAAACCACCTACATTCGCCGCCCGCTGATCCTAAGCTGGTTCGCCGCCCAAGAAGGCCGCAGCCAGGCCGCTGCAAAAAACTAAGCGGCGCTGGCCGGTGGTGGGCGGGTGCCCGCTCGATCAAAGACCACACCGAGGAAGACGCCAAGGCGTGGGGCATCACGCGTAGTAAGCCCCGCGCTACCGAGCCGGAAACCTATGGCGTGTGGGAAGAACACTGGCCAGCGCTTGAACTGTTTCTCGCCATGCGCACCCAGTGGCGAGTCATCGCAGGCATGGGCGGCGCTCACCACCAAGGCATCGACTACACCGCCCTCTACGGCCATCCCAAGTTCGCCCGCCTGGGGTTCGATGAGCAAGACGCGCTGCTGGCGCAGGTGCAGCACATCGAAGCGGGCGCGCTGGATGCCCTGAACGAACACCACGCCCTCGCTCAGCAGGAGGCCGAGCAGCAACAACACATCGCCCAGGCCATTGAGGCACGCGCCGAGCTGGGCTACCAGATGGAATGCCAGCAGCGGTTCAACGTGCAGGAGCTGATGAATGTGCAGCGCCTGCCTGGCAGTTATGGCGATGGGGCGTTTGTGGCGTGACGATTTTTAACGACTTTAATTCGCTGCACTTCAAGCAGCAACCAACAATGCCCTGGCAAGCGCCGGGGCTTTTTTATGCGCGGCATCCACCGCCGCTGACACACAGAGCCTTCCGGGATGGGTCATGGGGCCAGCAGTAGGTGCTGACTCTGTGGACTGCTGACGCCCGGTGGACATGGCTCATCACCAGAAGGAACACTCTCATGAATCCGAGCGTTATACCGCTTCGGTACAACGGCTATACCGTCACCTTCAACACCGACGCATGGATCAACGCTACCGAAATAGCCAAGCGCTTTGGCAAGCGGCCTGCAAAATGGCTAGAGTTGCCGTCCACGAAGCGCTACATGGCTGCGCTGGCCAGGGCGCTCAAGAAAACCGATGTCCGAAAATCGGACTTCGGTCTTGTGGTCAGTAAAAAGGGCGGCTCATTTCAAGGTACATGGCTTCACCCCAAGCTTGCCGTAGCGTTCGCTCGATGGCTTGATGACGACTTTGCTGTGTGGTGCGACCTTAGAATTGATGCGTTGCTGCGATCTGCTCCAAGCGATATTCAGCAGCTATACCTGGCAGAACAGCGAGAGAGTCAAAGCAGCGCCTTGGCGAGCGATCATGCGCGTGGATTGGCCCGCAGGCGCTGGGAAAAACCAGTGCTACAATCGGAGCGAGCTTATTGGCGCGAGCGTGTTCAACTGCCTCTTGCTTTGGAGTAATGGCGCACATGGACCTAAGCAACAAAGAAAGCGTGGTGGCATGGCTCATGGACGGCCAGCCTGTCATGCAGGGTATGGTCAATATGGGTAAGCTGCTGGCGCTCGTCACCCAGGCAGTGGAGCAGGACGGCAGCCGCGTCGATCAAGACACGCTGGTGGGCATCTTTATTGACCCCATCAACGATTACGAGCAAGCAACGGGCAACAGCGCAGGCGACCCCCAGAACCAGCGTATTCTCCCGACGATGGTTTACCTGTGTTACGCCGACTGGGAGGCTGCCATTACCCGGTTGCTGGGCGTTCCGTGCGTAGACATCCAGCCCGACTGGAAGATGCACCACCGGAACGCAGGCAGAGTAATGAAGGCACTCAGTGCTATCGGCATGGAAGTGGTGCTGGCGGGCTCCAAAGCCTACGAAGAGCAGAACGGTCACTCCATGTTGGAAGTGTTCATGGCGTCTTGCGAAACGGGAGAAGGCTTCAATCAAAGCAGGGCACGATTGGCGGCAGAAAGAAGCGGACTGGGCTTGGTGAAAGGGTGAGGGTGTCACGCCCTCACCTGAACCCCTGTAAACCCAAACAGGCCCACCGCACCCCTTGGGAAGCGCCCGCAACGCCGCCATAATGAGCAGGCAGCTTGACGCCTGCGCCGAGTTGGGCCAACATTCCCTTGCCGCTGCAAAATCAGTGGCAGAGGGCTTGGCCGCCCGATAAGTGTACAAGGCGCAGCAAAGGCGCTTATAACAGCGCTTTTTTTATGCCTGTTATGGCGGGCTGCGTGGGGATACCTTCGGGTATGCCGGTTTCCTTGTACGCCGGTCGGCCAACCCCGCGCAGTTCGCCTCCATCTTAGTGGCCGAAGTGGTGGCGAACTCCTAAACCAAAGTACAAGGAGTTATCACCATGACAGCTTTCAACGCTTCACCAGTATCCATTAACTTTCATGGCACCACGATCCCGACCTTCAGCGTCGAGGGTGTCGTTCGCGTAGCCATGAAGACTATCTGTCAAAGCATCGGTCTGGATTGGCGCTCCCAGCGTCAACGCATCCTTCGCCATTCTGTGCTTTCCAAAGGAGTGGTTATGATAACCACTCCTTCAAAAGGCGGGCTTCAGAAGTCACTGACACTACCGCTCACCAAACTGAACGGTTGGCTATTCGGTGTAGATGCTTCACGCGTAAAGCCAGAAGTGCGAGACAAGCTGGTGGAGTACCAAGAAGAGTGTTTTGAAGTTCTAAGTAACTACTGGCAAAAAGGCCAAGCCGTAAAGCCGCGCACCGTCACACCTGACGAGCGTGCGGGCCTACGCGCAGCGGTCACCATGTTGACCACCAAGCGCGGCTTAATGCACAGCGCCGCCTACTCCCTGGTGCACCACCGCTTCAACGTTGAACACATCGACGAGTTAACCCCCGAGCAACTGCCGCAAGCCGTCGAGTACGTGCACCGCATGGCGCTGGAAGGCGAGTACCTGGGCAAGCAAGCGCTGCGCGCACCTACGGTAGAAAGCATCGACTACCCGATCACGCGCCCCTGGAACGAATGGCAGGAGCACCACTTGGTAGGCATGGATGCCATGTACTACTCCGACATTCGCCGCCTGATTAAGCAACTGCTGGAAGCCGCCCGCACCGGGGCCACCCTGCAAGTGAGCAGCGTTGCCGGGATTCAAGAAGAACTAAAAGCGGTCACGCACCTCTGCCAAACACGCGGCATTCAGAAGCGGAAGGCAGAGGAAAAGCTGGCGCATATTCAAAACTTCGTCGGCTCGCTCGCCAAAACCACCGGCTGCCTGCAAAGCACGCTGGCGCAGTAACCGCTCAATAGACTGACAAGGCCCGCCCTGCGGGCCATTGAATTGCTGGGCCCTGGCTGCCCAGGTATAGCCCGTGGTTGAAAGAAAATTAGCAAAGTTATCCTTGCTCCTTTATGGTTTTGATGGGAACCATTACAAGGGGAAGGAGCATGGATTGGTCGCTGTATGAGGACCCTCAGACAGGCCTCTTTAAGCCTAAAAAACTGTCGATCACAAAAAGCCCAATAAAAATCAAAGATGTGACAGATCTTTACGGGATGCGTCAGGACCTTAAAGGGCTGCCGATAGAGAAGGCAAAGCCTGTGTTCAAGCAGTTTTTCAATGATGAATATGCCCATGAGCTTGAAGTGGAAGAGCTGGAGATCGCTTTCAACCGGGCAACAAAAGCGACGCTTGGTGATCTTTATTGCTTTAGAGGTCATTACTCGGAGGTCGAAGATCTTTTAGCGATGGGCGATGATGACGAGTCAATATCGCTTAGCCTTTCTGAGCAGCAGACACATCAAGCCCTGAAGCTGAACCTTATCCGAAGGTGGAAACCCGCAGATCAAGAGGACTGGGATTCATTGCTGATGCGTGGTTACACGGTGCCACAGCTGAAAGCGATGATGATAGAAAACGGTCTAGAGCCGAAGGGTAGAAAAGCCGACTTGGCCCGTGACTTAGGCGCCTTTGCGGTGTGCAATCCTGAAAAAATGCCTCCGTCTCATGAGTTTTTGCCAGGTGATGAACTTGAGCCTGCCTTGCAGGAAGCGATCACCAATATGGTGTGTGGCTTGAAACATGAGATCGAAAACCACCCCTACTATTACCAGTTCATTGCTTGGCAGGAGCTGTTGCTGGATTGGCCGAGCCACGAATGGCCCTGGCTTCCTGAGCTCATAAAATCACATGGTGGAGCCCCTGCGGCGGCGGCAGTGAGCGCTCGCCCCATAGGCCAAAAAGTGTCGTCTAGTGAGCCTTTCGAGCCTGACGATTGGAAAGCGTCGGCTACTTCCACGGCGCGCTTAGAAATAGCAGTGCCTGAACAAAAGGTTGAGCCGCCCAGCGTCAACTCAACGCCTCAACCAGCAAAGCCATCTCCTTCGCCAGCGCCCTCAAAGAGCGAGAGCACGTGGGCCGCAAATGACTTTGACGAGCCGATAGAGGTGCTTTTTAAGTATCAAGGCGAGAGGGATTCAGCCCCTAAAGAAAGGCATGTTCAAATTGAGCGAGTCTCTACGAAAGGCGGCCGCGTATTCCTGAAAGGTATGTGTTTGAAAAGCCAGGGCATGAAGATGTTCATGGTAGATCGAATTAAGGGCGGCATGGTAAGCCCGACCACGGGAGAGCTGCTAGATCCACACGAGTTCACAAGGGTAGATGATTTGCGACAAGCCCTAATGATGATGCGAGCAAAGCCGGAAAAAGAAGTCTCTCCCACTCCAATGGTCGAGGAAACTCAAGAAAATGCAGTAGAAAGCAGATCCGAAGAGCCTTTAAATACAGAAAGGTTTGAAAAGCCCGGCATCATTCGGCGCATATTTTCAAAGTTAGGGTTCTGATGATGCTAAGTAAAAAATGTTTTTTTAGCCTTGTCTTTATATCGACAGCAACTCATGCCGATGTAAACGTGATCGATGCTCACGTTTCAAAAAAGCCTTTAATGCTAGAGTTGACTATAGAGAATACATCACCTAGCGCAGTTGCGAGAGGATATATAGCTACACGCTTCAAGACCCCAGGCAGGGAAGTGCCTTGGGTAGACTCTTGGGAGCAAAGCTATTCAGTGCCGGGAGGCGTCGAGCCCGGTGAAATGTATAACCTGCAGTTACCAGCGCCGCCTGAATTGCAAGAAATAACACAGCATGAAATTACAGCAGAGGTTTATTTCTTCTCTGCATTTAACTACGAAAATGCACCGTTAAACGCTGATGCAGAGTACGTAGTTCAGGAGCTAGAGCGGCACGAACGTGAGTCTCAGGCTCTGCAAGCTGAGCTGGAAGAAATGATGAATCGTTAATGTTAAAAAATTAACTCCCTATATCAGCCCGCCACGCGCGGGCTTTTTTGTGCCCGCAATTTGAGGTGGCCCCCATGGCTCAAACCTATAAAACTGGCTTAATCATCACCGGGGATGCTAGTGGTGGCATTCGGGCCATTAAGGCCACCGAGGACGAACTCGGCAAGCTCAACCAGGGGTTTGATCGTGGTGGGCGCCGTAGCAAGCAGTTTACCCAAAACATTAACGGCACTAGCCGAGAGCTGCAGGTGTTGCGCCGTGCCGCCGCGCCCATTGCGGGCGTTATTGCGGGCATGTTTGCCGCTAACTCGCTACAAAATCAGATCAACTGGGGCGACCAGCTACAGAAAACCAACTTGCGCATTGGTGCCAGCACGGAAGCACTTAGCCAATACAACTACGTCGCGAAGTTGAGCGGCGTAGAGTTTGGGCAGCTAACCACCGCATGGCAGCGCCAAACCCGGCGCATTGCCGAAGCGGCCGCAGGCACTGGCGTTGCGGTTGCGGCGCTGGATCGCCTCAACCTTAGTGCCCAAGAGCTGAACCAACTGGCCCCAGAAGATCAGTTCGAACGCATTGCGGCAGCCATGCAAGGCGTGGAAAACAGCAGTGAGCGCGTACGCTTAGCCCAGCAGTTATGGGATAGCGAGGGCGTAAAACTGGTACAGATCGTTAACCAGGGCACTGGTGCCATGGCCGCGATGCGAGCAGAGGCGGACGCGCTGGGACTGACGATCAGCCAAGACACCGCCAATGCCATGGCAAGCTATAACGATGAGGTCGATCGCCTCAAGTTTGCCGCTCAGGGAGTAAGTCAAACCTTGCTCGCTGAGATGGTTCCTGCCATGACAGCGGGCCTACAAGAGACCAACGCGTTTATTCAGCAGGTGGGTGGCGCCGAAGTGGTGGTGGGGCATTTGATCGACGGCGGCAAGGTCCTAGCTGCGTTGATGGGTGGCCGCTACGCGGGAGCGTTCGCTACTGCTACGGCGGCAAAATTGGCGGCTACCCAGCAGTCTATCGCCTATCAGATGGCGCTAGCGCGTATGGCGGGTGTTAGCGCTACTGCCGCTGGCGCCCAAGCTTCTCTGGCAGCGGCTACGCGTGGCGCGGGTGCAGCGATGGCCCTGGTAGGCGGGCCATTAGGTGCGGCGATGATCGCCGGTGGCGCTATCTACTATTTCCGCGAAGAGTTGGGGCTGGTGGCACCAAAGGTGCAATCCGCGACGGATCGCGTTGATGATATGACCAGCGCGCTAGATGCCAACTCAGAAGCCGCGCTAAAAAATGCTCGAGCTATGCTGGAGGCTGAGCGCCAATTTCAGCAGTTCAGACAGTCCACGCTTGCCATGGAAGTTTCACGGCAGCAGCAGGTGGTTGCAGATGAGCAGCGCCAATGGGATGCCGTTGGTGGCCAGCAGGCCTTTGGCATGGGTATGCGCAGCGAAGCCCAGCAAAAGTTGCATGATTTGCGTCTGGAGCTCTTGGATACCCGCCAAGCGATTGAAGCCGCTGGTGGCTCAGTGTCAGAGATAGATGAGAAGCTGGAGGAATTAGAGCGCACTACCCGCGACATCATTCCACCCACCACTGAGCTAGGCGACGCCACCGAAACCGCCGCCGCCAAAGCCCAAGCGCACGCAGACGCCGCCGACGCCCAAGCGGCTGCCCTAGAAGAGCTACGCAACCGCCTCATCCCAGGCCGCCGCGAAACCGTCCAACTAGCGCAAGACACCAACACGCTGGCGCTCGCCATGGCGATGGGCCGGGGCAACACCGTTCAGCTCATCCAAATGATGGGCCAGCTACAGCAGGAGTACATCGAAGGCCAGCGCGAAACCGACAACCTGGCCACCGCCTCAGAAGACGCCAGCCAGCGCATCGCCAACAACTTCCTCAGCTGGGAAACCGTCGCGGATAACACCCTGCGCCGTGTTGATGATTCCGGCCAAGGCTTGTGGCTAGGCTTGATCGACGGTTCTGAAAGCGCGCTGGATACCGTCAAACGCGGTTTCCAGCAAACGCTGGCAGAAATTGCCCACATGCTCACCACGCAGCGCCTGACATTCCACGTGGCGGGCATGATGGGCTTAGATACTACCGGCATGCCCGGTGGGGGTGGCCTTAATTTCAACGCCCTAGGTAGTCTGGGTCGAAGTGCCAGTAGTCTGCTGGGCTTTGGTGGCTCAGCGGCAGCGCCGTCACTGGCCATGCAGGGAGGGCTATCTTCTGCCGCGCTGGCGAGTGCCAGCCAAGTGGCCAGCGGTGCCACCTATGGCGGCGCGTTGGGTAGTGCAGCGTCTGGCGCGGCGCTCGGCAATGTCGCGTCCGGCGGCATCATGAGCAGCATCACCGCAGGCGTGAGCGCGGCCATGCCCTGGATTGCGGGCGGCCTCGCCATTGATTCGCTACTCGGCGGCGGCATTACCAAGGCGATCAGCGGGCTGTTCGGTGGCGGTAAAACCAACCCTCACCTCAACATCGACACCCGCGCTAATGACTCTTACGGGCATGGTTCGGTGCGGGAGGGCGCATTTGGCGCGGTGGGCTTTGCCCAGGGCACCCGCCGCAGTAACGACCTGTTTGGGGGCATCCCCGAAGAACGCGAGTTCCTGGCTGCCATTGCCGCCAGTGACGACCTGCTAGCCTCGCTGGCGCGTAGCCCGGAAGAGCTGCAGGCCATGGCCGAAGCGGTGCAGGGCGTGCGGTTGAGTGCGTCGAACGTTGAGGGCGTGGTATCCCAGCTCAGCCGCCGTACGGTGGCCGCTGTCAGTGCCATGGATGGCGAGTTTGGCGAGTTCGTGGCCAGCATTGGCACCGATGTAGACACCATCATAGCGCGCACCCAAAACGCGGTGGCTGCGTTGGATCTGCTGAGCGGGGCGAGTGATCGCCTCAACCTGCAGTTCGACGCATCCGCCGCTGGCGCATTGCGCGCCGCTGACAGCATCGCGCAAATGGCCGGCGGCGTGGATCAGCTCGCCAGCCTGCAGGATAGCTATTACACGGCGTTTTTCAGCGATGCCGAGCGCGCCGCCGATCTGCAGCAGGACGTTGCCGCTAGCCTACGTGAAATGGGCCTAGCGCTGCCGTCTACCCATGAGGGTTTCCGGCAGCTAGTCGAGCAGCAAAACCGCTTAACCGAATCTGGCCAGCGTAACTATGTGCAGCTGCTGCAGCTGGCAGGCCCGTTCGACCAGCTGCAAACCCTGCTAGAGCAAACCGGCAACGGCGTTGATGTGTTTGCCGACCGCCTCAGCCAGCTAAACGGTGAGATCAGCACGCTAGAAAACGAGGTGCGCAACGCCTACGCCGCGTTTGAAAAGCAGTCGTTTGACCAGCAGCTGCAGCTCTTGGGCCTGCTGGGCGACGAGCAAACCGCTTTAGCCCTGCAGCGTGAGCGAGAGCTGCAGGGTATCGACCCGCTGCTACACGAAACCCAGCGCCGCATTTGGGCCATGGAGGACGAAGCCGCCGCCCAGAAAGCGGCCACGCAGGCGGGGCAGGAGTACGCCCGTTCGCTGGCGCAAGTGAACGACCAGCTGAGCAGCACGTTTAACGGCATTAGCCAGTGGGTAGACCAGCAAACCGCGACCGCTGGCACCCCCGGAATGAACCTGACCGAAGCGGGGGACCAGTTCGCCCGGCAGCTGGTGCTTGCCCAATCAGGCGACCGCAACGCGCTACAAAGTATTACCCAATACGCCGAGCAATACCTGGCTGCCGGGGAAGCGATGTACGCCAGCGGTGGGGCGTTCCAGCGCATTCAGGGCGATGTGTTGGATGCGTTAAAGGATCTGCCCGATCAGATAAGCGCCGAAGAGTATCTGGCGCAAGAGATCCGCGACGCGCTGCAATCGGTGGTTATCTCTGCGATGCCTACCGACGAACGGCTAGCGGTAGAGCTAAGCCGCGAGCTGACCCGCTTGGATGCCAACCAGCTGACCGCCGCCCAGGTGCGTAGCGCCTTGGCACCCCACGCCACCGATGCCGAAATTAGCCGCCTGATTCGTGAGGTAGACGCCAACGGTGACGGCATCATCACCAAGCAAGAGCTGGCTAATCAGCGGCTGGCCGGGCTGGCTAGCGGTATCGGCAGCACGCTTAAACCGATGTTCGACAGCATCGACTTAGACGCCAGCGGCCTGATTGATTGGAATGAGTTTTACGGCGCGTTTCAGGGGCTGGCCAGTGATGCCGAGTTACGCCGCATCTTCCGGCAGCTGGACGAGGACGGCAGCGGCACCATTAGCCGTTTAGAGGCGCTCAATCGCAGCAGCGAGGGCACCGAAGGCAACACGCAAAGCCTGGAAGAGCGCGCCCGCGACCAGCTTAGCGAGCTGGGCGGGCTGGTCGAAGAAATGGGGAGGACGACCGATCAGTTCGTCGGCCTGAACGGCAACCTCGTCAGCTTGAAGGATTCCATTAACGCGCTTGGCGTTGCTCAAGCCGAAGTGGCGCGGATCGAGCGGGAGCGTAAGGCGGCAGAACAAGCCGAGCGCGACCGCATCGCCCGAGAGCGTGAGCTTAGCCAGCAGCGGGCGGCGATTCGCAGCGAGTACGAGCAGAGGATACAGGATGCCTCGTATGTCGACCCGCGTAACCAAGGCATGGCGAAGGAGGCGTTAGCGGCAGGCGTCAGCGGTTGGCACGTCAACCAGCGCGGGCAGTCCACTACGTGGAACGGCTACCAAGCGAGCTTGGACGCGCTGATTAAAACCGTGCAAAGCGCTGATTTGGGCGGCATGTCGCAGCGCGACTTCGAGCGCTGGGTGGACCAGCAAGAGGCTAACGCCACGCGAAACGGTGGCGGTGACTGGACCGCCTACTATTTCGAGCGCGTCGCGGAAAAAGAGCGCGCCCGGCAAATGGTGGAGGTTGCCGAAGAGGCCGCCGCCGCGCTGCGCCGTGAAATGGAAAAGGCGTTGAAGCGCGTTGACGGCTCACACGCGACGGGGCTTTGGTCAGTGCCGTTCGATAACTACGTTGCCAATCTTCACCGCGATGAAATGGTAGTCCCTGCTAAGTCGGCCAACCTGCTGCGTGAGCTGCCCGACCGTGGCTTGCCCATGCCCGATGTGCCGTTGCCTCAGTTTCCCCAACTGGGCAATAGCGACGTGGTGCAGGTGCTGAACGATCTGCGCAACGAAAACAAGCAGCTACGCCAAGACCTCAACCGCCTATTGGGCGACGTTAAGGCCAATACGGCCAACACGGCAAACGCTGTTGCCAGCAGCGCGACCCGCGCCGAACAGCAGCGCGCCGCCCAACTGGACGAACAGCGCGCCGCCACCAGCGCGGCCCGTGTGAAAGGGCGCACCGTATGAACGATACGCAGTATGAAAACTGGCTAGCCGACTTATCAGCTAGCCGCATTGTGCTAGCTGAGCTTCACCATTCTGGGGGCGTTGAATACGTGGCTACCGCGCCGTTTATCTCACGCCCCACCGACCAAGCGCCCAACCGGCCTTATAACGACATTCTGGTAAAGGCCGTCGATATAAGCACCCGCATAGATGGCTTGGTGGGCTTTGGGCAGGTGGAGCTATTAGACGATGGGGAGTTGACGCACTGGGTGGCATACGCGTGGCAGGGCCACCCCATCAAACTGTTTTTCGGAGGGCCTGATTGGCCACTGGATGACTTTAGGCTGCTGGCGCAAGGCCGCAACGGCGGGATCAGTGACGCACGCCGGGGCGTGCTTTCGTTCGTGATGGAAGACGAAAGTAGCGTATTTGATGACCCGATAGACACCGGGGAGCTACCCGACGAAGCAGGCCCGGTGCCGCTGGCGCTGGGCAGCGTGTACAACGCCCCGGCCTACCTACTCACCCCTGACCCCTACGCCTTTAAAGCCTCTTACCTGCCGGTGACGGCGCTAAACCCGAAGGATAACGGCAACCCGGTTACGCACACCCAGCAGCTAGCGGCGGGCGCGTTCGTGTTGCCTAACGCCCTGGTGGGTACGCTCACTGTGGATATTGAAGAGCAGCACAACACGCCCGCCCTGGTGTGCCAGTGGGTGGCCGATTACTACGGCGTCCCGTTGGGAAGCATCGAGCTACCCAGCTACACCGTGGGCCTCTACTACAACGGGGAGGTAACCGGGCGGCAGATTTTAGAGGAGCTGTGCGAAGGGTTGGGGGCTTACTGGTTTTTGGATCAGTTGGGGCGCTTAGAAGTGCGGCAGCACCAAGCCGCCACGGCCCCGGAGATAACGCTGGTGAGCGACGAGATTAAACGCGACGGCATACGCCTAGCGGAAACCCAAGCGCCGTGGCGGGGGCTAACGCTGCGTTTCCGGCGTAACTATTCACCGCTGAGTACCGTGGCGGGGAGCATCGACGAAACCCAGCCCAGCGAAGCCGCACGGCTGCGCAACGAATGGCGCGAAAGCCGCGCCACGCAGAGCGTTAGCGCGTACCCGCTGGCGGTGCGTGCCGAGCGTAACAGCGTGATTCAAAACGCCAGCCATGCCGCTACCGAGCGCGACCGCTTGCTAGCCCTGCGCAGCGTGCGCCGTGAGGTGTGGGCGCTCGAAACCTACCTGCCGCCCGCACGGGTGGGAATGGCGATAGCGGTAGACCACCCCCGTTTAACGGGTCGCGTGGGCCGGGTGATCAGTAACAGCCTATCGCCCACGCGGGGCGTCAATAACTTGGAGGTGTGGCTTTGAAACCACTGCGCATGATCATCGACAACGCGCACGACGTGGCCACGCTGACGGCTACCAGCGAAGCGATGCAGGTAGCCAACACGCAGCGCAGCGGTCGCTCTTACGCGTGGCGCTCAGAAAACCTAGCGCCGCAGGTGATAGAGGGCACGCTGGCCACCGCCCGGTTTTTATCAGCACTGGTGCTGTACGACCACAACCTAACAGCAGGTGGCACGGTGCGTATTGAGTACCTGCTGAATGATGAGGTGCGTTACGACAGCGGCCCCATGCCCGCCGCGTCGATTATCCCGCTCGGGATTTGGCGGGCGGGTATCGACCCATGGGGCGCGCAAGACGTGTCAGAGCTACCGATAAGGCACTTTGTCGCCTGGATGCCCAGCACGCTCACTAACAGATACCGCGTTACGATTACCGACCCCAACCCCCCCGTGGGCTATATGCAGATTGGGCGCATTGTAACCGGCTCTTACTACTCCCCGCCGGAAGAAATGAACCTAAGCTTTGGCGTTAACCTCAAGTGGGAAGATTTAGGCGAGCATAGCCGTACGGAATCCGGCTCACTGCGCACCATTGGTGAGGGCGAAGCGCGACTATTAACGTTTAATTTTTCCCACCTAACCCAACAAGAGCTAACGCGCCTAAGCCGTGAGTTGCTGCGTGTGAAAAAGCGCACTGACATTTATATCAACGTCTACCCCGAAGCGGGCGGCATGTTAGAGGCCGAACACGCCTTTATAGCCCGCCGGGCTGACAGCTACCAACACACGCATACGCGAGTTAATAACTTTGAAGTGCCCGGCGCTTTTATGGAGGTTTAAATGTCTGTTCCTAATGTAGCTGTTCAAAACTGGACACAATACAACTTTGAAGATGGCGACACTAACGAAGTTATTACAAAGCAGAATGGGTTTAATGATTCGTTAGCGCTGTTTCAAACGTCTATTAACAACATGATTGCCGCGCTTAATGATGATGTGGTGTTTGTAAATCAGGCGCGTGAAGAGTTAAACGCGGATAACATCGTTCATGCGCCGGGTAGTGGGCTGCCTAATCAGGCGGGTAGCGCTTATTCTAAGGATGTGACTACCAGCGCTACAGATACGACAGAAGAGCGGCTTTTGAAAGTAGGTGATGGCGGGGTTCTTGGCGGTGATGCGCCTTCGTCAGGTAACGCTAGCGCTGTGAGAAACGGTGGCTTTTATGAGGTGGATATAAATGCCATTGGCTTTCCTCACGCTAGCAGCTTGCTTTTTGCTGCAAGGAGAACGGCCAGCTTAGGCGTAAACAGAGTGGCCGAAATATTCATTGCTGCAAATGGCCCCGAGCCCGTACCTAAAATAGCATTTAGAGGCGGTGACCCTGCTGTTTTAAAGTTTACAGATATTTACCATAATAAAAATATAGTTGGCATTGTTTCTCAAGAGGGCGGCGTACCTACTGGAGCTATTTTTCAAAAAGATAGCAATAGTTTTGGGTCTTGGGAAAAGCATGCAGATGGCACTTTAAAAATGCATGTGAACGCTGCTTTCGCTGGTGTTTCAATTACAAACTCTGATGGTGGGTGGTTTAGAAGTAATGATAATCAAATTATTTTGCCATTAGGTACGTCTGAGTTTATTGGCCCTGGAACAACTTTTTCAATATCTCTCCAAAGTGGTGCTGGGGAAATGCTTGCTTGCACAATAGGCAGGACTAGAAGGTCTGGTAGCAGCCTCTTTTTCACATTACTTAAAGGTGTTTCTACCCCTAGTGTAGATTTTGAGGTCACTGCAACGGTCCATAGCCGCTGGTATTAATAGGAGATAATCATGCAACTTAAATTCCTAGCAGGCGCTGGCCCTGCCGAATACGCGATTAACGGCGCGGTTATCAACGGCCTCGACGTTTCCCCCTTCACCGAGGGCGCGCAGTTTGTGGGCGACGACCAGACGCAGGCGGCGGGCATCTTCGATATGTTTTGGCAAGAGGGGGAGCTGCACGTCGTTCTAGCGCAGCCGACCCAAACCACCGGCATTCCATGGGGTGCCCGTGAGGCCGGGTGGGTAGACGCCGCCGCGTACGACCCCCAGGCCCGCTATGTGCAGGCCACCAACCCCCAAGCGCTGGCGCTGCTGGAAAGCGGCCAAGCCAAGTATTGGCGCGACCCCGACACGGGCGCATGGACAGTGCGCATGATCGAAGCCCCAGAGCAGGAGCCCACCCAATGAGCGAGCAAGCCCAAGCCCCGGCGTGGCTGCGTCTACCCAAAACCCCCGCCGAGCTGTTGGCCGATGCCCAGGCCGCGAAGATCCGCGAGATCAACGCCGCCTACACTGAGCAGGTACGCCCGCTGGTGCGCGACTACCCAGAAATTGAGCAACAAACATGGGTAGCGCAAAACACCGAAGCGGGCGAATACCTGGCTTGGCACGCAAGCCAGCAAGGCGACGCCCCGGCCACGCCGGTACTCGATGCCATTCTGCTAGGCCGCAACGGCGACGGCGGCAGCGAAACGCTTTACCAGCTCAGCCTAGCCGTGCGCGACAACGCGGAGCGATTCACCCAGGCCCAGCAGCTCACCGGGCGGCGGCAGCGGCTGGTGAAGCAAGTGCGGGCGGCTGAAACGGAGGAAGCGGCGAACGCTATCGAATGGTAGGGCGTTAACGCGTAAACGCACACGGGCCGCACTTAAGCGGTTTTTTGGTTTAAATTAACGCCCCTTAGGGGCGTTTTATCCAAGTTTTGAAGGTTTTAAGAGTTTTTTTAATTCTTGAATGTAGCTGCAGAACATGGCGATATAGATGGGAAGAGGAATGCGAAAGCTCTTGTTGAGAAATTTCTACTAATTCTTTTAGTAGTTGCTTGTTTTTTAATGTATCTTCTTCTGCAAGCTCTTCACTAGATAGCTCGGGAAGTAAGTGCGAGTCGTCATAAAGATAAGTTTCAATTTTATTGATGGCTTTTTCGCTAAGGAATATGTAATGACTGTCGGTGGTTTTTTCAACATCTATTTTTGCAGCTTTTGACTCATCTAATAGTACCGAGAGGATGCTTTCGTAGTCACCGTTGTCTCTAGACTCATACATTTCCTGGAATGTCTCGGAATATCTTATTGATTTCTTTATACCGCTAATTACTTCTGCATAAGCTGATGCCTTTCTATCCCAAGCCCTTTCGTCGCGGTATCTCCGCGAGGCGAATATAGTAGTTAAAAAAGAGGATAAAAAGGCAGCAATTATCGCCGCGACTATAGACCACATGCTTGTTTCTCTCTCGGCTATAATTAATGTTTAAGATATTGCATTAGCAAGCTCATCCCACCGCGTAGTATACCTAGGCGTTCGGTTCTCGCAACGCAGCTCCCAAGCATTTGCCTTCCTCGGCATTCCCAGCCGCACCGTATTTTTCCCATGCTCGCGGTTCAGCTTATCCAGTGTGGCCATCAGCTTTTCATTGCGTTCTCGTTTCTCATCGCTTTGCTGTTCACCCAGTAGCCCAAGCTGCTCATTGTGGTGATCGCAAAGATCCATAAGCATCACCCCGCATTTTTGATACCAAATACCACTTTTAAAGATCTGCTCCAGTCCGGCCATCGCAGCCCGTACCAGATCGCGGCTGTCACACGTGGCGTAGGGCAGGGGAATAACGATGCTCTTGCTGTAGCTGGGTAGGTCCTGTCGAAAGCGATTCGTGCGCACGAACACCATGATGGCCTGTGCTAGCCCTTGTTGTTTACGCAGCTTCTCACCAGCGCGGCTAGCGTGGGTGCGGATCGCTTCGCGTAAGTCAGTTTTATTCTGAGCGAGGCGCCCAAACGACCGGCTGACCATGATCTGCTTTTTCGGCTGCTCCATGTCATCCAGCGGGATGCAGTCTTCACCGCGGAGCTCATAAACGATGCGCTCCATGACCACATTGAAATGCTTTCGCAGATGCTTGGGGCTGGCCTCTCGTAGCTGCCACGCCGTTTCGATGCCGAGTGTGCGCAAACGTGCAGCGCTTCGGCCCGCTACGCCCCATATCTCGGTCACCGGCAACTGCTGCAAAAATGCCCGTGTGTCGTCGCTGCCTGGTTCCATCATCATCACGCCATCAAATCCTGGCTCTTTCTTCGCCCGATGGTTAGCGATCTTCGCCAGTGTTTTGGAAGTGCTGAGGCCCACGCTAACGGGTATGCCGGCATCACGGCGCACCTGATAGCGCATCGCTTGGCAGCGGTCGATTAGTGTGTCAGGCGGGAAACCTTCAAACGACAAGAAAGACTCATCGATTGAGTACACATCCACGTGAGGTGTGTGCTGACTCAGCACATCGGTGACGCGTCGGCTCATATCGCCATAGAGAGCGTAGTTCGAGCTCAGCAGCGTGCATTGCTTGCGCACATGAGGCTCGATCTGATGGGCGGGGGCGCCCATCGCTACACCGAGGTCCTTGATCTCTTGAGAGCGCGCCACGACACAGCCATCGTTGTTCGACAGCACGCCCACCGGTCGACCTTCAAGCTTGGGATTAAAGACCCGCTCGCAGCTTACGTAGAAGTTGTTGCAGTCGACGAGGGCGATCATACGGTGAAGCCTGGGGCCAACGCGTGGATGTTGTGCGTAACGACGCCCCAAACCTGGCATTCTCGTCCATCAAGTGGGATAGGGCGAAACTCAGGGTTAGCCGCAAACAAGTAGTGGCGGTTGCCCATTACGCTGTAGCGCTTGCAGGTCAGCTCACCGTCTACGCTCATGATGACGATATGGCCCGGCTTGGGTTCTATCGATCGATCGACAATCAGTAGGTCGCCGTCATAGATCCCCACGCCTTCCATTGATGTACCCTTGGCGCGCAGAAAATAGGTAGCGCTTGGATGCTGAATCAGGTGCTCTACTAGGTCGAGCTCGCCTTCAAGGTAGTCGTCTGCAGGTGAGGGAAACCCGGTGCGCACTTCGCCCGCAGCCAACGGCAGCTTTACTGGCGGGGCCATAGTATCGACGCGGCCGATGATGGTCAGGTGAATGCTCATGCCATCGACTCCTCTGGATTCCAGCGCAGGCGCACATGCTCGGCTGTATCGTCGAGGGGGATCATGGTCACGTTCTCGACGGTGCCCAAGTCCTCGAGCAATTTTGCCCAGTCTTCTGCCGCGTCATCGGGCTGGCGCTTAATCTCGACACACTGCTTTGATTGAGCCCCAGGGCTGCCAATCTGGCGTTTCACTCGCTCCACAAGGGCTTGGTAGGTTTTCGTTGACATAAGCGCCTCCTTAAATACATGGTCATATATACAGTGTTTAGGCGCGAGTATATCCAGTCATCGGGAGGGGCGTCCAGAGCCATTAAGATGGGGATGGTCGCAATTTGGTCGCAGACTGCATGCGACCAATGCGCTTTGTGTAACAGGTGTAAGCCGCTAAGCGGTTGATTGTTCAGCAAAGCCTTGTGCAAGCGCGGCCGTGCCTGGGTGGGGAAGCGGATTCAAAATCCGCCGCCTTTACGGGTGTGCCAGTTCGAGTCTGGCCACCGGCACCAAGATCAAAGGCCTAGCGTTTATCGCTAGGCCTTTTTTTGTGCCTGCCTCTCAAGCCGTGCTGATGTTTTTGCCCGCGATGCTCATCTCTAATCCCGGGAAGAACGGGATTACCCCGCCTTTTTGCAGGTTTATTTCCTGCTTTTTTATGAAATACTCGGATCAATTTTTTTATGGCTGCTCGTCATCCACGACGGATGAGAGCGCTAAGGCGGCCAACGCCAGACTTACATAAAAACGTTTGGCGCAACGCGCTTGCGAATCTTTAGTGGAGATGTGCTCAATGGCGAAGTCATCAGCCGATATGCTTAAGTCAACGCGGCCCGGAGTTATGAGTGGCCATCTGCTCAACGGTGTCAGGGTCAGCCATCAAGAAGCCCAAAGCGACTGGGACTCACTGGCCAATAAGCGTGACGACGTAGTGCGTATCGACGTTCCGGCTGATCCTCAAGAGCGCATGGCCTTCGTTCGTCGCTGGATGGCCAACAACCAAAAAGCATTGAAGCAAGGGGGGATGGCCGCGACGTTGGTACTGCCGTTAATCGCACAGCAGGCGCTGGCCGACCAAATGGTCGCCGTCAATGATCTACAAGGGGTGGCGGAAGTGATTCGCCAACCTAACGGTAGTCTAACGCTCATCATGAACAGCGGTCAGCGTATCGACATGGCCGCCGCGGATGTGGCGCTGGAAAACGGCCGTGTCGTCGTCGATATCGATTCGCTGATGGAGCTACTGGGCAATGATAGCGGTCTTCTCGTCCCGCTTAGCCAGCTTCCTGACGTACAAACCTGGGAGCTGTTGCCCGACGGCAATGTCTTGATCACCCGTCCCGACGGCACGCAAATGGTCATCGAGCGCGGCGCGCTGGTCCAGCAGGGCGATCTATTTCTCATCAGCCCTAGCAATGCCCTTCAACAAGGCATTGCCAGCGGCGAAGATTTCGGCAACTTATTATTCGTGCCGAGCGCGTCTTTCGCCAATCAGCCGTCGAGCACCAGCAGTTTCCCGAGTACCGCAAGCAGTAGTAGCGAGCCAGTCAGCTCGTTTGGTGATATTCCCCCCTGGCTGTATGTCGGCGGCGGCGCCATTGCGGTAGGGGCTGCCGCTGCGGGCGGTGGAGGCGGCGGTGGCGGTAGTGATGGTGGTCCTGCCACCATCAGCGGCTATGTGGTCGATGGGTATATTTCCGGGGCCACCGTGACGCGTGCCGTCAACTCGAATCAAGTCACCACGAATGACGATGGCTTCTTTAGTGGTTTGCAGGGCAGCGGTATCTTGACTGCCACTGGTGGTGTAGATATCTCCACAGGGTTGCCGTTTACCGGCGTATTACGGGCACCAGAAGATGCGACGGTGATTACCCCGTTGACCACCCTGATGGTGCAGCTCTCGCAACAGTTCGGCTTGAACGATGCTGATGCCCAAACGGCGATCAAAACGGCGCTTGGCCTCGACCAGCGAATCGATCTGATGACGACAGATCCGTTGGCAGAGGCATCGCCTAATCTGGATCTGCTCATTGCGGGTGTCAAAGTGGCGAGCCTGTTGGCCATGGCGGCCACGGCAGGGATTAGCAGTGCCGATGCGCTCTCGCGGCTGGGAACTGCCTTCAATCAAGCGAGCGACGCTGGCCGGGAGTTGACCAATCAGGAAATGGCCGATGCGTTGGGCCTTCCTTCCATTGCTGGCCAAGTAAAGCAGGCACTGGACGCCATCGATAACGCCAGTGACGGCCTTAATATCGATGCCTATCGAGACGGCAACAATAACCCGCTTCGGGACGCGCAGAGAGATGCTCAAGACCCGAATAGCGACCTTTCCGACACGATCGGTACCCGTGCTGAGGTACCTTATCTAACGCTACAACAAGCAGTGGCGCTGGCGGCCAATGACGAACTGCCAGCGAACTACTTGATCAACCCCAATCAGCCGTTTGCGGCAGGCACGTTGGGGTTGACGGCTGCAGGCAACCAGCTGGCGCTGGTCGAAACCGTGCTGGCGGGCGACTTCGATGTGGCGACTGCCCCCATTGCATTAGGCGATATTTATACGTGGTCGATTCGCGCGGATGCCGAAGATGTGTTGGTGAGCGGTGGTCTAGGTCGCCCTGAGGTCGTTGGGGCGCAAAGCGTGACGCTCACCAACACCACCATCCGTCCGGATCAGTTCGCTGATCTCAATACCTTGGATAATTTCGATCTGGGCAGCACGGTCGTGCCGTACACGTTGGAACAAGCGTTGGCGACCGACGTAATGCCTGCTAACTACACGCTCAACCCAAGTAGGCCTTTCTCCGCGGGTGACTTAACCGTGCGCGAGGCTGCTGAGTTGATCGATAGCACGCGTGTGCTACTGGATCTCGCCCAAAACACTGACAGCGACAATCTCACCCGTGATCTGCTCCTAGAGTGGAATATCGTCGATAGCCTTGCCACGATTTTAGGAACGCCCTCCGCACGCCCGCAAATCGCCGAAGCCAATAACATCAGCGTGACGGAAGCGATCATTACCCCTGCGCAGTTCGTACAGCTCAATGCGTTGCCTAACTTCGTGCTCGGCGAGACCGAGGTCGATTACACGCTGGCCGAAGCGCTGGCTGCCGATCCTCTCGCCAGCAACTACATCATCGATCTTCAGGCAGTGCTGAACGCAGGCACGGTCACCGTGGACGAAGCGGAAACCGAATTTGCCAACGTTAGTCGGGTACTGGAAGGAGCTAACAACCAGCCGCCGCTTACGCTGTTCGAGTGGGTCATTCGCGATGACGTTGGTTTGATAATCGCTGATTTAGACCAAGGCCACGTGATCGAAGCCAACCAAGTATCAGCGAAAGATCGAGTGATCACGTCCGCTCAATTCGACCAGCTTAACACGCTGGACAACTTCGAGCTGGGTACGACCATCGTTCGTTATACCCTTGAAAATGCCGTCAATGCCGATGAATTGGCCGCCAATTACGAAATTGATACCGGCATCGTCTTCGAGGCAGGCGATCTTGGCCTCAATGCCGCTGAGTCAAGATTGGCGGATGTTGAGCGTATTTTAGATGGTGCTAGCAATACACCTACGGATACTCCCGACGCCGATGAGTTATTCAATTGGACGGTCGTCGATAGCGCTTCCACGATTTTAGAAGCGGGTAACGTTCCCCACCTCACTCGAGCGGATGCGGTCAACGTCAGGGACGAAATCATCACGATTGCGCAGTTCGAAGCGCTAAGCGCGGCAAATTTCAACTACGTTCGCCTCGGTGAGCTAGTGAAATACACGCTGGCTAACGCCATCTCAGTCATCGATGATGGCGATGGTCCGCTCGTCGACAGCTACGTGATCGACCTAGAAACAGCGTTCGACGCCGTATGGACAGTCGACCAAGGAGCGAGCTATTTCGCCATTATCGCGGGTGCAGAGAATCGCGATGCGCTGATCCGCAGCGATGTCGTGGTATGGCAGATCGAAGACAACATTGGCAACTTGATCAATGGGATTAGTAACGAAAACCCGGATGATAATGCGTTTGACGACGATGCCATTGTGAATGCTGAAACGGTGCGTGTGAAAGATGCTACGACCATCACTCAAGCTCAGTACGAAGAGCTGCTAGATGCTTTGAACGATGCACTGCGCTTAGATGCAGGTGAGGAAGCCCTCCGAATTACCGTCACTTATGCTGACTTAGCAGCAGCGGTTTCAGCTCAAGCCAACGGTGTGCTGGCGCCCAGTGATTTTTACTCCATTACTGCCAACACTACTTACACAAATACCAATGGGGCGTTGAGTGTTGCGAACGCTTTAACGGAAATTGAAACCGTCAAGAGTATTCTTTCAGGCGCACGTAATACGCTAAATTTCGAGACCGTTTACGAGTGGAGCATCACCGACTCCGCTAGCAATATCCTCGGGGTCATCACCAACGGCGTACCCGATGAAGTGCTGGCAGGCGCAGATAGCATCCTCGCCGCCAACGGCGGGCCGAATGGCAATATTCGGGCCGCCGAGTACGATGCCTTAGTTGATGCTCTTGGAGTAGAAGGCTTTGATTATAACTTGGTAGTGTACACGTTAGCTTATGTGTTCGATAACACAGACAACAGTTTTCCGGCTCCAGGCGACTTGGCTGACGACTACTTCTTCACTGAAGATGTGTTCGATATAAACGAAGGTTTGGGAGAAGGTAGCGAGATCGATATAGCTACTGCCGAAGATTATATTGTCGATGTCAAAGCTTTGATCTCAGGAAGTGCTCCTGGTAGAGATGTGGAGTTAATAGACATCTACCAGTGGTCCGTTGTCGATAGTTTTGAGGCTATCAGTGATGACTTAAATAGAGAAGTATTGGTAGATGCTTACAGAATCAGGTTGACGGATGCAGTCATTACGTCTGCTGATTATGAAAGCTTAGTAAATGCCTATACCCTCGTCGAAGGTAATAATCCTGATTCTGAAGGATTCGTGTTAGGTGATACAGTCGTCGAATACACTGACATGTCTGATGCAGTGCGTGCGGTAAAAGCTGATATTTTAGCGCCCGTAAATAGTTTTGTTTTGGATGATAGTAATACGTCTTACGATGCCGGGCAGCTATCTGTGCAAGCTGCTGCCGTAGAGCTGTCAAATGTGCGAACGGTTCTTATCGGTGCAAACGGGCTCGAGAACGATGATGCAACAGTGCAGGAACTGTTTGATTGGACGGTTACCGACAGCGCCAGCAATATTATCCAGGCAATCAATCAGGCACATGTTTTATTGGCAGATGATGTCACTGTTACGAATGATCAAATTACGTTTTCGCAATATCAATCGTTAATTGCGCTAAATAATTATGACTATCAATCGGATCCGGTTGAAGTGCTTTATACCATCCAGCAAGCTTTGGGCGTGTTGGAGGCGAGTGAGCCGCTTGATAAATCAGGCGAGGGCGACGATGTAAGTTATGCTATCGTCGTGCCTCAAAGTCCTTTTGATGCGGGTGTCTTCGATGTTCAAGGTGCTCAAGCATTAGTGCAAAACACTAACACGGCAATTGATGGCGCGAGCAATAGCGAGCAATTACAGCTTGATAATTTAATTAGTTGGTCTATTCGAGACGTGGCGTCAGTACTGCTTGATTTAGTTAGCTCAAATGAAGAGTGGCTTATTGGGGCTGATGTTGTCTATGCTGATCTTGATGAAGGCGATGATTTCCTAACATTTAGCGATTACTTGTCTTTATCAGGTTCTAATGCTTTTAACTTTGATGTCGATGACACTCCTGTACAGTTTAGTCTAACTTCTTTGATAGTCAGTGGTGATCGCGAGCCTACTGAGTTTTATTATGTTAACGAGAGTGCGAGTTTAGTAGACTTAGAAGATGTGACGGTTTCAGAAGCTAGGGCCGATATCACTTCTATTAGGATGTTCTTAGATGGTGCTATTAATCAGCCTGATGGCGGTGGACAATGGGGTTTGCGCGATTTTGCAATTTGGAATATTGTAGATGCTCCTAGCAGTATCATTAACGCTATCGGGACGAATGCGGTCACGCTTGCTGAGAGCGTTAAGTTAGTGGAGAACTCTGGCGTGACCGAAGCACAGTATTTGGAGCTTCGTGATTTAGAGAACTTTGTTTTTGATAACGTATACACCCTTGAGGAAGCACTGGCAGGAGCAGATGTCAGTGGTGATTATGTCATTAATAAAGATGTTCCTGCCGTCTATGATTGGTTGTCGATTAGTCAGGCTGAAGGAATAAGGAGTGACATTGAAAGCATCATCAATGGCGCTATCAATCAAAGCGATTTTAGTGGTGGGATCACTGATATTTTTGAGTGGCGGATTCAGGATGAATTAGATGTTCTTATAGCTGAAGAGCAAAGCTTTGTCGTCCAAAATGCTTCTCAGATTAGATTGACTGATAATACTATTACCACTAATCAAGATGAGGATGCGCGCGCTTTATTTAATAACCGCTATCAGCCAATCGACGGCCAAGTAGTCGACTCTGGCGAGCCTAGAGAGTTACCCTCAGGCCCAGTGGAGGGCACGCCTTATCTCATTACCAACTTCACTGCAGGTACGGCAGGTGATTCCCTACGAATTGGGGATGAGGCGACAGAAATTCCGGGCCTACGAGGTGGAGTTAGTGCTGACTTCGCCAAATATGATGATGCTCAAGCATTCAATGATGGTTCTGGCGATATAGCCTTTGCTGTTTTTACAACGGCTGAATTTGGCGCAAACGGTGCTAATTGGCTTAGTGAACTTGGACTCGAAACGGGTGAAGTGGTTTATTTGTTGGCAGGTAATAGTGATACAGAAGACAATACTGATGATGCTTTATTACTGCGAGTGGAGGCGGGAGAGGGGAATAGTGTTACAGGCGACAGCTTAGGTGTGTTGGCAATCTTCGATAATATTAATCTGGATGGTTTCTCTGTTTCTGGTGAAAACTGGAACACCAACTACTCCATCATTACTTAATGCAAAACTAAACAAACCCCAGGCCGCCGTAAGGCAGCCTGGGGTTTTTACTGTTCTTCCACGCGATTTCCCATACCTAACAACACCCAGCCGCGCCATGTCTATTGTTGAATCCCGCCAAGCATCGTATAAATGCGGTGCTTAAGTGCACATCGACTCAACAACATACACATCTTCGCTGGAGATAACCCCATGAGCGTGACCTATCACGAAAGCAATGCGCGTATGAGCCAAGTGGCCATTCATAACGGTACCGTCTACCTCGCGGGCCAAGTGCCGGCGAATGCCACGGTGGGCATGCGTGGGCAAACCGAGCAAGTGTTGGCGCGTATCGATGAGCTGCTGGCGCAGGCGGGCACCTCGAAAGAGCACTTGATCTCTGCCCAGGTGTGGGTCACCGACATGGCCGAGTTCGCAGAAATGAACGAAGCGTGGGAAGCCTGGGTAGTGCCGGGTCGCCCGCCGGTGCGCGCCGCGTTGGAAGCCAAGCTGGCCAAGCCCGAGTGGAAAGTGGAGATCATGGTCATCGCGGCACTGCCCGACGCCTGATCGGTTATCTCAAGGCAGTAGCGAGGGGGCGTTAACCAAGCGTTAACGCCCCCTCGCTTTTTATTCCGCGATCGTTTTATAGTGGAGTCTTCTTCTCACACTTCCCGAACGGTACGGTCATGTCCCAGTTCGAGCTGCATAGCCGCAACCTAGCGCAAGAACAGGTGGCACACACTCACGATTTTCACCAGTTGATACTGGCGACGTGTGGCGTGACTGAACTCTCCATGGAAGGCCAGGGTGAGCGGGTGACCGCTCGTCGAGGCTGCCTGATCCCCTCGGCCCGCCATCATGAGTACCAAGGCGATGGCAGCAATCGAACGCTGGTGCTGGATATTCCCGTACAGCACTTGGCCACGCTGGAAAAAGGCAGTGAGATCGAGCGCTTATTCGATAAGCCGCGCTTCTTTACCGTACCCCCCGCCCTGAATCAACTGACTCATGCGCTGGCGCATCAGCTGGATCAGTGTCCGGCGCTGCAAAACGAAATTGCCGTTCTGCTGCTGCGGGCCCTCTATATGTACCTGCAGGATGCGCCAAAACAGACGGCTGACCAGCTTGGGGTGCGCTGTATCAGCGAACGGCTCGACTTAGAGCGCCTGGATGCCTGGCTAGACCAACATCTGGCAGATGACATACGTGTCGAGCAGTTAGCGGCGCTGTGTGCATTGAGCCCTGGGCACTTCCATAGCTGTTTTCGAGAGCTCACCGGGATAACGCCGCTGGCCTATGTGCAGCGCAGGCGGCTAGAGCATGCGCGCACGCTGGTACGACATAGCGCACTGAGCCTTGGTCACATTGCCATGCTGGTGGGTTTTCGCGATCAGGGCAGTTTTTCCCGCGCCTATCGGCGTTACTTCGAGATCTCCCCCTCATCTGACCGCTAATGGCTGACGTCCCTGTCTGCCTGACTTGCGGGCAAATTTACCCGAGTTTCGGGCAAGCACACGCCAAGGCATCGTCGTAGTCTCAAGAGGAACCCCACCTTCCTTGGAGAGATCCCATGGGCGTGACCTATCAAGACAGCAACCTCCGCATGAGCCAAGTCGCCGTGCATAACGGCACGGTCTATCTCGCAGGCCAAGTACCCTCGGATGCCACCGCCGATATGCGCGGACAAACGGAGCAGGTGTTAGCACGTATCGACCAACTGCTGGCCCAGGCAGGCACCTCTAAAGAGCAGTTGATCTCGGCGCAAATCTGGGTCACCAGCATGGCGGAATTCGACCAAATGAACCAAGCCTGGGATGCCTGGGTCGTGCCTGGTCGCCCACCGGTGCGTGCTGCGGTAGAAGCCAAATTGGCCAAGCCCGAGTGGAAGGTGGAAATCATGGTCATCGCTGCGCTGCCGGAGGCTTGATATGCAGGTCGTTTCGGCAGCGGAAGTCGCACAGCATCTCACTTGGCAGGGCGTCATCGACCGTTTGCGGCATACCTTTGTGAACGGAGTGGAGTCACCACCGCGCCACCATCACGCCATGCACCGGCCCGACGGCGAAGCCACCATGCTGCTGATGCCCGCCTGGGAAGCTGCTGGCTATATCGGTGTGAAGATGGTCAACGTGTTTCCGCAAAACGCCGAGCACGGTGTTCCGGCTATTTCGGGGCTTTACTTGCTCAGCGAAGGCAAACACGGCCAGCCGTTGGCGTGTATCGATGGCAGCGAACTAACCCGCCGCCGTACCGCCGCTGCTTCGGCGCTGGCGGCTCAAGCATTGGCCAATGAAGATGCCGACACCCTGCTAGTGGTGGGTACCGGCAAACTGGCCCCGATGGTGATCGAAGCCCACGCCAGCGTGCGCCCCATCAAACGGGTGCTGATATGGGGCCGTAACCCCAATAAAGCCGCCGCGATTGCCGAGGAGTATGCAGACCGCTTTGCTACTCAGGTGGTAGACGCGTTACCCGACGCTGTCGCGGAGGCCGATATCATCAGCTGTGTGACGCTCTCCACCCAACCGATCATCAAAGGCGAATGGCTCACGCCGGGTACGCACGTGGATTTAATCGGCGCGTTTCGCCCACAAATGCGCGAAACCGATGCCGCGTGTTTAGGCCGTGCGCAGGTGTTCGTAGACACCTACGCAGGCGCAAAAGGCGAAGCGGGGGATATTCTGCAGGCCATCGAGGAAGGCGCTTTTCAGTTTGACGCCATTCAAGCGGAGCTGGCCGAGGTGCTGTCCGGGGCCAAACCAGGGCGCTCGGGTAAAGAGGCCATCACGCTGTTTAAATCCGTAGGCGCCTCTCTTGAGGATCTCGCCGCCGCCATCGAACTATGGGAGTCACTGCCCAAGCATCATTCATAAAACCACGCTGCAGGCCTGGCCAGACAACAACAATAAAGGCCGCTATGCCACAGCACTGCAACGCCAGTCATAACGAAGACCATCAATAACCAAAACGAGGTGTGTTATGAACGCTAAGCGCTCTTTACTCTTCACTGCCCTAGCAGCCCTCCCGCTGGCCATTGCCAGCAACACGGCCCAGGCCCAATCTTATGAAATGGTGATTGCGACCCAACTTCCGGAGGATATGAGCAACAACGAAATCTATCCGGCGCTGGTGCATTTTAAGAATCTCGTCGAAGCCCGCACCGATGGCGATCTCGAAGTGACGATCTTCGGCGGCGGCCAACTCGGCTCTGAAGTAGAAAATGGCTCGGAAGTGCAGGGTGGCCGTACGTTACAGTCCACCATCATGTCTGCCGGGGCCATGTCGTCGTTCTATGGCGACTACCAAGCGGTGACCGCGCCGTTCCTCTTTACCAGCTGGCGGCAGGCGTGGACGTTCTTCGATAGCGAGTGGTTTGCCGACTTTATGTCGGGCACCGTGGAGGCCGCAAACATGCGCTATCTAGGTACCTTCGATGACGGCGGCGGCTTCGTGGCTTTCACCAACAACGTCCGCTTGATCGAGACCCTGGAAGACCTAGAAGGGCTCAATATTCGTACTGAAGAGAACCCGGCCCACGTTGCCATCATGCGCTCGCTAGGCGCCTCCGCGACGCCACTGCCCTGGGGCGAGCTGATCACCGCACTGGAAACCGGATTAGCCGATGGCCAGTTCAACGCGCCGGTGCTCAATACCACGTTCAACTTCGATGCGGTGACCGACTACACCACGCTCACCGGGCATGTGTATAACAGCGCGCCCTGGATGGTGAGCGAGTCCTGGTACCAATCGCTGCCGGAATCCCATCAGCAGGCGGTGATTAGCTCGGCACGGGAGGCTATTCAGCTCAGCCACGGCATGTCGGGCGCCCTTGCCACCGCCAGTTGGGTCGAGTCCTGCGAGCGTTTCGAGGCCTGCTATCTGATGCCCGATGCCGAACGTGAGCGCATGGCCGAGATTGCCCGCCCCGCCTGGCAGGAGTGGATCGTCAATGACTTCGGAATGGACGAAGCGCGTGTGCAGGGCCTGCTGGATGAGGTCGAACGCGTGGGCCAGCAGCTAGCGGAAGATGACCTGCGAATTTACGGACAATAACGGTAATCAACGCTGGGGCCCTACGCCCCAGCGTGAGGAATGGCCATGGGCGTTTTGACTCCTTTACGTCGCGTGAGCGATCTGGTCAATCAGGTCGCTATCGTGGTGTGTGTAGGCTGTATTTTGGCGATGCTGGGCATCTCTTTTACCGCATTTTTATACAAACTGATCACGGGCAGCACGCTGAGCTGGACCTACTCGCTGGCGCGGCTGTTCCTGCCTTGGATTGGTTTTCTCTCGATGACGATTTCACTGCGCTATGGCGAGCACGTCGCCATGACACTGCTGGTACGCAGCCTGCCAAAAGTGATGGTGAAGGTGGCCGCCGGGCTCTGCCTAGCGGTGATCGGCCTATTTGCACTCTTGCTTACCTGGTACGGCTGGGACTACTTCACTAGCGCCACCCAGGTGTACATGGTCTCTGACCAAATCCGCATTCCTAGCAAGGTCACTGCCATCGTGGTGCCGATAAGCGGCGTGATGATGCTGCTGCACTTGGTGCATGGGTTTGCACTGCTGGAACACTTTATGGACGAGCAGGACGTGATTGGCGAGCTTATCGACACCGCTGATAGGGAGCACCGCTCATGACACCTGCGATCATTGCGTTCGTCGTCCTGCTACTGATTGGCGCGCCGGTAGCCGTCGTGATGGCGATGTCCGGGTTGGCGGGCGGTTTTGCCATTGGCGGCGAACGGATGCTCGGCATCATCGCCGACCGCATGTTCTCCGGCGTTTCCGGCTTTCTGCTGATCGCCGTACCCTACTTCATTTTCACTGCTGAGCTAATGAACCAGGGCGGGCTAACCCACAAGCTGATTGCCTTCAACAATGCGCTGTTTGGCCGAGTACGGGGCTCGCTTTCTCACGTGAACATTTCGGTCTCGGTATTCTTTGCGGGCCTCACGGGGGCAGCGGTGACCGATACGGTGGCCATCGGCAAAATCATGATTCCCGAAATGAAAAAGCAGGGGTACGACGCGGAGTATGCGGCGGCAGTGACTGCATGCTCGTCGATCATTGGGCCGATCATTCCCCCCAGCGTGGTGATGGTGGTCTACGCTACGTTGCTGCGGGATATTTCGGTCATCGACTTGTTTGCCGGTGGCATCATCCCTGGCTTGCTAATGGCCTTGGCATTGTTGGGCGTCAGCTTCTTTTTAGCCTGGAAGCGCAACTACCCGAAACAAGCCCCCACGCCCTTCAAAATGGCCATGATGTCGTTCGTGCTGGCACTACCCGCCATGGTGGTACCGCTGATTATTTTGGGCGGTATTCTCTCAGGCTTAACCACCATTACCGAAGCGTCTGGGTTTGCGGCGGTGTACGCCATCGTGATCGGCGTGGTGTTCTACCGGAACCTGACGTGGCGAAAAATCTGGGAGGCGCTCGTCACCACCGTGCGCTTTTCTGGGGTGGTGTTTTTCCTGCTGGCCACCTCGGCAGTGCTGGGCTGGTTCGTGACCCGCTCCGGTATCGCTCGGGATGCGGCCAGTATCATCACCACCTTTAGCGATGCGGCCTTCGTGCAGCTGATGCTGGTCTGCCTGCTGCTTCTGGTGGTGGGAACGGTGATGGACGTACTGCCCGCGCTGGTGGTCATTGCGCCAGTGCTAGTGCCCGCAATGATTCAGCTTGGCTTTGATCCGCTCCACTTCGCTATCCTGATGATCGTGGTGCTCAATATCTCTAACGTTACACCGCCGGTGGGAATGACGCTAATGACGGCCGCGCGAATAGCCGAGGTGCCCTACGAACGGGCCATCGTGGCATCGCTGCCGTTTTACGTCTCGTTCTTGGTGGTGATCGTGCTGCTGGCGGCCTTCCCGGCGCTCTCCACCTGGATACCGTCACTGCTGTGACTAGCTAAGGACTGCGACTCATGAAGTGTTTTTACCACCCTGACCAAGCGATGCATGCGCCGCCTACCTTCCTGCTACGTGGCCAGCCCGCCGCCTCGCCAGAGGGCCCGGTGCGTGCCGAGCTGCTAACGCAGGGGTTAGCGAAGGCTGGCTTAGTGCTCACTGCGCCAGTGGAGTCAGACTCTCCCACGCTGCGTAAACGCCTGGAGCAGATTCATACGCCGCGCTATTTGACGTTTCTCGAAACGATCTACGCCCGCTGGCAGGCGCTGCCCAATGCCGCCGAATTCGTGGCACCCAACATTCACCCCTGCGGCGGCGGCTTCCACTATCCCCGCCATCCCATTGGGCAAGCGGGCTGGCACCTGCACGATATGGCTTGCCCGCTTAGCGCGACCAGTTTTCAAGGCGCACTGGCCTCTGCCGCCACTGCCCAGGCAGCCGCTGAAGCCGTGCTGGCGGGGAAGGAAGTTGCCTATGCGCTATGCCGCCCGCCGGGCCATCACGCCGGGCCGGAGCGGGCTGGCGGCTTTTGTTTGCTAAATAACTCGGCGCTGGCCGCTACCGTGCTGCGCGAACGTTTTGCCAAGGTGGCGATCATCGATGTGGACCTGCACCACGGTAACGGCACCCAGGATATTTTCTACGCCAGGGGCGACGTATGGACAGGCTCGCTGCACGCTGACCCGAGTGATTTTTATCCCTTTTTCTGGGGCGGCGTGGACGAAGAGGGCAGCGATGAAGGTGTAGGGGCCAACGTCAATCTCCCTCTGCCGGTGGGCAGCGATGGCGAGGTCTATTTGGATGCCCTGGCGATCCTGATCGACCACCTGCAGCGCTTTGAACCGGATGCCGTCGTGGTGGCACTCGGACTCGATGCCCATAAAGAGGACCCTCTTGCGGGCCTAAACGTGGAAACCGAGGCGTTCATCGAGGTGGGAAAACGCCTGCGAGCGCTCGCGCTACCCATGGTCATCGTGCAGGAGGGTGGCTACCCCACCGAGCATTTAAGCGCCAACCTGGCGGCCTTTATGCAGGGGTTTAACGTATGAGCAGCACCGGTTTCTATTGGCACGAGCGCTGCTTTTGGCACGATCAGGGTGCCATCGGCGTATTCTCTGCGCCGGGCGAATTTCTGCAGCCCCAAGCCGCCTCGGAAAGCCCCGAGAGTAAGCGGCGGTTGAAAAATATCCTGGAAGTCAGCGGGCTGATCGACGAGCTGCACGTGGTCAAGCCCCCCGCTGCCACGCTGGCCGACCTGCGGCGTTTTCATACCCCGCGCTACCTGGAGGAACTGCAGGCAGGGGACAAAGCGCAGGGCGGCAACGGCGGCGACTGCGCGCCTTACATGCCGGGCAGCTGGGCGGCCGCCACTCAGTCCGCAGGGTTAGCCATTGCCGCTGTGGAGGCCGTGGCGCTGGGCGAGGTGGCTAACGCCTATGCGCTATGTCGCCCGCCAGGCCACCACGCCGAAGCCGACCAGGGTCGAGGGTTCTGCCTGTTGGGCAATATTCCCGTGGCGGTGATGCGTGCCCGCGCCCTGGGCCAAGCTAACCGGGTCGCGATACTCGATTGGGACGTTCACCACGGCAACGGCCAGCAGGCGGCTTTCTATCACGACCCCGATGTCTTCACCATTTCTATACATCAAGCGGCCAACTACCCGCTGGACACCGGTGGTTTCGATGAGCAGGGCGAAGGGGCCGGGTTAGGCGCCAACCTGAATCTGCCGCTGCCTCCTGGCTGTGGCCTAGGGGCCTACGCGTATGCCATGGAAACGCTGGTGCTGCCCGCGCTGGAAGCGTTCGCCCCCGACCTGATCGTGGTGGCCTGCGGCTATGATGCCTGCGCCAAAGACCCGCTCGGCAAGATGCTGCTCAACAGCCAAGCCTTCGCCACCATGACGGCCCACGTCATGGCCGTGGCAGAACGCTGCTGCAACGGCAAGCTGGTAATGGTGCATGAAGGCGGCTACTCCGAAGGTTATGTGCCGCTCTGCGGTCTCGCGGTGATCCAAACCCTCGCGGGCAGTCACACGGCTGTGTTCGACCCGCAAAACGACGAAATTGCCGCCTGGGGCTACCAAGCGCTGCAGCCGCATCAGCAGGCGCTCATCGATGGCTGGCAACAACAGTGGGAGCAAATGACCCGATGACACCGCTTTATGATCGTGACGGCTGGATTTGGCAGGATGGCCAGTGGCTGGCCTGGCGGGACGCCAAAGTGCATGTATTCACCCATACGCTGCACTACGGCATGGGCTGTTTTGAAGGCGTGCGCGCCTACGCAGGGCCGCAAGGCCCGCAGCTGTTTCGAGTGGCGGAGCATACCCGCCGATTAGTGGAAAGCGCCCACGCGCTGGATATTCCGCTGCCGTTTAGCGAAGCCGAGCTGATCGATGCCCAGCGTGAAAGCCTGACCAAAAACGGGCTAAGCAGCGCCTATTTAAAGCCCACCGTGTTTCTAGGCGCGGAAGGCCTGGGGCTGCGTGCCCAAGGGCTGACCACTCATGTCATGATTGCCGCCTGGGATTTAGGGCCCTACCTTTCCCCGCACGCAGCGTCCCACGGACTGCGCGCCTTGACCTCTTCCTGGGCGCGCCATCACGTCAACATCAGCCTTTGCCGTGCTAAAACCAGCGGCCACTACGTGAATTCGATGCTGGCGCTCAACACGGCAGTCAAAGCGGGCTTTGATGAAACCATCATGCTCGACCCCGAAGGCTATGTGGCCGAGGCCTCGGCGGCGAACGTCTTTTTACTGCGCGATGGCGTGCTACACACCCCGGAAGTGACCTCCTGCCTGCAGGGCATCACCCGAGATAGCGTCATTCAACTGGCCCGGGATGTGTTGGGCATCGAAGTCAAAGAACGGCGCATTACCCGCGATGAGCTTTACACCGCCGATGAGGCATTTTTGACCGGCACCGCCGCCGAAATTCTGCCGCTAAGAGAGCTGGATGGGCGCAGAATCGGCACTCGCGCCGGGGCGCCGCCCCTTAGCGAGCCGGTGGCGGCGAATAGCGTAACGGCCCAGCTGCAGCATCTTTATCGCCAAGCAGTGCGCGGCGAGTTAGACGCCTACCGGCACTGGCTAACACCGGCATAACGGTGGCTGATCGCTTTTTAATCGCCCCGGCATCGCACCGGGGCAAACGGCGCTAGCCGTGCTGCTGAAGCGCTTTTTCCAGCGTGGCCAATCTGCCGGGTGCCAACGCGTCTTCGACCGCTGTAATCCGGATCACGTTGGCCAATTCCGGGTGGGCGAGGCGGGCTACCAGCACGCCCTCGGCCAACAGCTCCTGATGCACCGCTGCCGCCAACTCCGCGCTGGGTAGCCGAATGCCGACGAAGTTCGTCGCGCTGGGCAGCACGTCGGCCCCCAAACCAATAAAGTGCAGCGCCAACTGCTCGCGTCGGGCTTTCACTGCTTCAATGTGCTGGCGTACTTCGTCGGGGTGATCGAGCACGACTTCAGCCGCCGCCTGAGTGAACGACGACACCGCGTAGTGAATACGCACTTTCATCATCATCGCCAGCACGTCGGGCTCGGCAATCGCGTAGCCAATACGCATCCCGGCTAGGCCGTGGGCTTTGGAGAGCGTACGTAGGCGAATTACCCCCGGCAGCGCCTGGCCGAGGAACTCGCTGCCCGCGTCATCACGAAAATCGCCGTAGGCCTCGTCCAGCAGCAGCCAGCACGCTTCCGGCAGTGCCTCGCGCAGCTTGAGAATCGCGCTATCGCTATGCAGGTGGCCGCTGGGGTTATCGGGGTTCGCTAGATACACCAACCGTGCCTCTTCTTGATGGGCGGCCGCGGCCAGCGCTTCTAAATCCGGGGCGAGCACGCCAGGCGCTTCATGGTAGCTGGGCTCGATCAACCGGCAGCCCTGGCCTAATGCAAAGTAACCAAACGTGGGGTAGGTGCCTGCGGTGCTTACCACCGCATCGCCCGCCGTGCAGGTGGTGCGCAGCGCCAGTGCGATCAGACTATCGGCACCGGCATCCACCAGCAGATGCTCCAGCGGAATGTTCTGCTGCGCGCTCAAGCGCTGGCGCACTCCCAAGGCCTCGGCATCGCCATAGCAGTACACGTGCTGTGCCACCGCGTCGCCAAAGTGCTCCCGTAGGGCGCGGTGCGGCATGTCTAATCCCTCGTTAGAACCCAGCCGATGGGGAAGCTCCCGGCCAAGTTTCCGCTCCAATACTTTGATACCCGGGAAAGGGTTGTGGGGGCCTTCGCCGGTCAGGTGCGCGGGGTAGCGGGGCGTTGTATGCGAGGACATGGGCGAATCCTAAATATAAAAGTGGTTAGCTTAAAATCTTACCGCGATTCAGTAGTCGGTGTGGGTCAAGCGCGTGCTTTAGCGTCTGCATCAGTTCGATTTCCTCGGTAGAGCGGCAGGTGCTTAGCCAGGGACGTTTCTCCAGGCCGATACCGTGCTCGGCAGAGACCGAGCCGCCCAGTGCGGCCAGCGGTTGATAAACCATGGCCTCTACCTCGCGCCGAACCGACAGCTCGGCACTGCCCGCGCTTACGGAAATATGCAGGTTGCCATCGCCTAAATGGCCAAACACCACCAGCCGTGCGTCGGGCCAGCGCTTGGTCAACTGCGCTTCCAGCGCATCGGTATAGCGCTGCATCTCGGCAATCGGCAGGCTGACATCGAACGTCAATACGGGGGCAAGGCCTTTGACCAGGCCTTCGATATCCTCGCGTATCGCCCATAGGCCGTCGCGCTGGGTGCTCGACTGCGCCAAGACAGCATCGACGATCAGTTCGCTCTCTAGCGCGCTTTCCAAGGCGTCACGAAACTGGGTAGCGTTACGCTCGGCGTCGCTGCCTAGCGATTCGATGATCACATAGAAAGGGTGCTCATGGGCAATCGGTGTAGCGTGGCGGCCAAGCGTTTCCGTCAGCAAGCGGTAGTGGTTCTGCCACATGACTTCGAATGCACCCAAACTGCCGCCCAGCGCTTTCCCCATCTGGCTGAGCAGCCCCGTCAGCGCGTCGAAGGAGGGGCAGGCCACCATGGCGGTTTGTTCAAAAGGCGTCGGGGGCTGCAAGCGCAGCACGGCGCGGGTAACGATCCCCAACGTGCCTTCGCTGCCGATGAAGAGCTGCTTTAAATCGAACCCGGCGTTGTTCTTCAGCATCCGGTTCATGGAGCTGACCACCCGGCCATCGGCCATGACGGCCTCTAGCCCCAGCACCTGCTGGCGCATCATGCCGTAACGAATCACCCGCACGCCTCCGGCGTTGGTGGCGATATTACCGCCGATGGTGCAACTGCCCCGCGCGCCTAAATCCAGCGGGAACTGTAGGCCCACCTCTCTAGCGGCTTCCTGTACCCGCTGTAGTGGTGCCCCTGCTTGCACGGTCAGCGTCCCGCCCACGCGGTCTATCTCTTCGATGGCCGTCATGCGTTCGAGGGAAATCACCAGTTCGTCAGGGTTTGCTTCGGCGCCGTGCACCAGCCCCGTCAAACCGCCGTGAGTCACGATTGGCTGCCTTGCCTCATGGCAGGCGCTCATCACCGCAGAGAGCTGTTCGGTATCCGCCGGGCGAACGATGGCACCTGCTTGGCAGGGGGCGCCGGTCATCCAATCCTCACGCCGACTGCTCACATCGTCGCCGGTCAATACATGAGGCGCGCCGACGATAGCGCGCAGCGTTTCCAGGGGTATTTGCATGTGTGTTCCTTCGCCTATCGTGTCCATTTAGTCAATCACGCGGTGGCGGCCACGGGCGCTTCGCGGCCTGGAATGGCGTCGAGCAGGTCTTGGGTATACGCCTCACGCGGGGCGAGGAAAATCTGCTCGGCGCTGCCCTGCTCGACGATACGGCCGTGTTGCATCACCACGATGCGGTCACACAGCTGGGCAGCGACGCGCAGGTCGTGGGTGATGAACAGCAGCGAAAGCGACAGGCGCTGTTTCAGTTCCTCCAGCAGCTCCAGCACCTGGGCTTGAATGGAGACGTCGAGGGCGGAGACGGCTTCGTCGGCGACGATCAGTTCCGGGTCGAGCGCCAGCGCGCGTGCGATGCCGATTCGCTGGCGCTGGCCGCCGGAAAATTCGTGGGGGTAGCGCTCCACGGCGCTGGCGCCCAGGCCCACCATATCGAGCAATTCTCCTGCCTGTTTCAGCGCGGCGGCCTTTGGCATGCCGTTGGCCATCGGCCCTTGGGCAATCGCCATGCCCACCTTAGTGCGTGGGTTGAGCGAGGCGTAGGGGTCTTGGAAGATCATTTGCACCCGGTGGCGCTCGCGGCGCAGCGCGTCGCCTTTTAGCTGCGAGAGGTTGACGCCGTCCAGCAGCAGCTCGCCGCTATCCGGGTGCTCCAGACGCACCACGCAGCGGCCCAGGGTCGATTTCCCCGAGCCGGATTCGCCCACGATACCCACGGTTTCCCCCCGGGCGAGCGTGAGCGATACGTCATTCAGCGCATGCACTTCACGGGCAGGCTTGAACCAGCCGCCTCGCGAGCGGAACACTTTTTGCAGCCGCTTGATTTCCAGCAGCGGTGCGACCTGGTCGGTGTCGCGGTGGGGCGGTACCGCATTACTGGGAATGGCCGCAATCAGCGCCTGGGTGTAGGCGTCTTGGGGGTTCTCCAGCACCGAGCGGGCGTCGCCCAGTTCGACGATTTTACCGTGGCGCATCACGCAAACGCGGCTGGCAATCTCGGCCACCACGCCAAAATCGTGCGTGATGAACATCACGGCCATGCCGCGCCGCTGCTGCAGGTCGCGAATCAGCGCCAGTATTTGCGCCTGGGTGGTGACATCCAGCGCCGTGGTAGGCTCATCGGCAATCAGCAGCGTGGGCTCCAGCGCCAGCGCCATGGCGATCATCACTCGCTGGCGCTGGCCGCCGGAAAGCTCGAACGGGTAGGCGCGAATGGCTTTCTCCGGCTGCGGAATACCGACTTCGATGAGTAGTTCCAGTGCGCGGGCCTGGCGCTCCTTGGGGGTAAGCTGACCGTGGGCTTCGAATACTTCGGCAATCTGTGCGCCGACGCGCATCAGCGGGTTCAGGGCGGTCATCGGCTCTTGGAAAATCATGCCGATTTTCAACCCGCGCAGGGTGCGGTGCTGCTTTTCCGTTAGGGCGAGCAGATCCTGCCCTTCGAACAGCACTTCGCCCTGGGTAGCGTTCACGCCTTTGGGCAGCAGGCCCATGATGGCGTTCGCCGCCATCGACTTGCCGGAGCCCGACTCGCCCACCACGCACATGATTTCACCGCGCATGACCTCGTAGCTCACGCCCTCGACCGCGAGTGCGCGGTCGGCCCCTTTCGGGAGGGCAATGCTCAATTCGCGAATGCTGAGGACCGTTTCTGTAGTGACATCCGTCATGGCGAGCTCCTAGCGTTCGCGGGAAAGTTTCGGGTTGAGGGCGTCGTCGAGTCCTTCGCCCACCAGGTTGAGCGCGAGCACCGTCAGGAGGATGGCCAAACCGGGGAAGAAGCTTAGCCACCACGCCTGACGAATGACCGTGCGCGCCGCCCCAATCATGTAGCCCCAGGACATCACGTTGGGGTCGCCCAAACCGAGAAACGACAGCGCCGACTCCAGCAAGATCGCGGTGGCCACCATCAGCGAGGCCAGCACGATAATCGGCGATAACGTGTTGGGCAGAATCTGGCGCAGAATGATCGTGCTATTGGACTGGCCCACCAAGCGGGCGGCTTCGACATACTCACGGTTGCGCAGCGACATGAACTCCGCGCGCACCAAGCGCGCCACCGGTGGCCAGCTGACAATCGCAATCGCCAGGACGATCGAGGTGACGCTGGGCTGCATGATCGCCACCAGGACGATGGCCAGGGCAAAGTTGGGAATCGTCTGGAAGAACTCGGTAAAGCGCATCAACGCGTCGTCGACCAAGCCCCCGTAGTAACCGGCAATGGCCCCAAGCGGCACACCAATCAACAGTGCAACGCTGGTGGATACCAGCCCGATCAATAGCGAGACCCACGCGCCGTGCATCAGGCCCGCCGCCACGTTACGGCCCATGGTGTCGGTGCCCAGCAAAAAGCCTTCCTGGGAGAACGGCGGCAAAAAAGGCCGCTGCACCATGCGCCAGGGCGATTCAGGAAACAGCACGGGGGCAAGCACCGCCATGGCAATCATCAGCAGCAGAATGACCAGCCCCACGAGGGCCCCACGGTTCTGCGCAAAGCGTGCGAAAAAGCTCATGACGCCCCCTTGATACGCGGATCAGCCAGGCGATACACCACGTCGGTGATGATGTTGAAGACGATGACCAGCGCCGCCGAGAAGAAGAAAATGCCCAGCAGCAGGTTGTAGTCCCGCTGCTGCAGCGCTTCGAACATCAGGCGGCCGATACCGGGCCAGGCAAACACGGTTTCGGTCAGGATCGCCCCGCCCACCATTTGCCCGGCCTGCAGGCCCGCCAGCGTAATGATGGGCAGTAGGGCGTTGCGCAGCACGTGGCGGCGCTGAATGACCCCCGGCTTGAGCCCTTTGGCCCGCGCCGTTTTGACATAATCCTGCTGAGCGGCATCCAGCATGGAGGTGCGCGTCATGCGGGTATAAATCGCCATGAAAAATAGCGCCAGCGTAGTGGCGGGGAGCACCAAGTGCTTAGCCACATCGAGCACCAGCGCAAACCCTGTGTGGCCCGCGCCCACGGTATACAGCCCGTAGGCGGGCAGCCAGCCCAGGTAAACCGAAAACACCACCACCGACATCAGCGCCACCCAAAACAGCGGCGTGGCGTAGAACACCAGCGCTAACGCCATGATCAGCGAGCCGGACGGTTTCTTGACACGGGCAGCCGCCATGGAGCCGGCCACGATGCCCAACACCAGCGAGAGTACGAAGGCGGTGCCGGTCAGTAGCAGGGTGGCAGGTAAGCGATCCATGATCAGATCGAACACCGGCACGCCCAGCCGGTAGGAGTAACCGAAATCGAGCATGGCGATACCCGACACATAGCGCCACAGCTGCACGTACATCGGCTGGTCGAGCCCGAAGCGCTCGCGCAACTGGTCGAGAAACTCCTGGTCGGCGGCGCCGGCTTCGCCCGCCAGAATGGCGGCCGGATCCCCGGGGGCCATTTGAATCAGTAAAAAGTTAAAAATGACGATGAGGAACAGCACAATCACGGCTTTGAACAGCCGCATCAGAACGAGGCGCGCATAAACCATAAGTCGTTTCCTGACGGATACCTTCGAGACATAGCTAACGAGCGATAGCTAAAAAAACCCAGGCAGCTCGCGCTACCTGGGTGGACTGGTCTAGCGATCTAGCCAAGCATCTTTAAAGCCGTCGTTGACCCCCACGCCCGAGGTGACGAGGTTTTTCACATCACAGCGGTACAGCGTCGGGAAGCCCAGCTCCATCAGCCAGCCGACCGGCACGTCCTCATGCAAGATTTCCTGCACTTCGTGGTACAGCGCTTCACGCTCTTCATCGGGGAAGGCGGTCGCGGCCGCGTTGAAGAGTTCGTCGACGCGCTCGTTTTCATAGCCTTCGACGTTATTCCAGGGCGAGCCCTTGGCGATGTTGTCGGACAGGTAGGTGCGCGAAATCCCCAGTGCCGGATCGCCATACTGATAGAGGTAGGTAAAGGCCAGGTCATAGTCCCAATCGCCCAGGCGCTGGTTCCAGCCGCCCACGTCGGTGGCTTGGGTGCTGACGTTGATACCCACTTCACGCAGGTTTTGTTGCACGGCTTCGGCCCAGCGGGTCCAGGTCTCGCCGTAGGGCAGCGGTAGGATGGTGATCTCCTCACCGTCGTAGCCCATTTCGTCGAGCAGCTCGCGGGCACGCTCAGGATTGTGATCGTAGGGCTCCAGGTCGTCGTGTTGGAAACGCGCGTTAGAGCCAAACGCCGAGAGCGGTACGTTGCCCAGGCCGTTCCACAGCACGTCCTTGGCAAACTCGCGATCCATGGCGTACATGACCGCTTGGCGGAAGCGTTTGTCGGCGGTCGGGCCTTCGCGGTTATTCATCCATAGCATGGCGAAGGGGCTGAAGTACTCGTGGCCCTCTTCGGTCATACAGACGTTATCCATGGCCGAAAGGCGCGGAATATCGAAGTTTTCCACGGTGCCGCTGGGCAAGACATCGATGGTACCGTTTTCGAACGCCACTGCGCGGGAGCCGCCATCAGGAATCACGTGCCAGTTGACGCCATCCAGATAGGGCAGCCCCTCTTCGTAGTAGTCGTCGTTTTTGACCAGCTCGATGACGGTGCCGCGCTCCCAGTTGGCAAACTTGAACGGGCCCGTGCCAATCGGGTGGTCGTTATGCTCGTTATTACGGAAGTCGGTGCCCGCGTAGAGGTGCTCGGGCACCATGGTGAATGTGCCCGCCTCGAACGAGATCAGGAAAGGCCCGAATGGCTCCGTCAGTGTGAACACTACCGTGTGGTCGTCGGTGGCCTCGATGCTTTCCACATGCTGTAACACGGCCCGCGCGCTGGGATTCAACTCACGGTGGAAAACATCGGCGGAGAACACTACGTCATCGGCGGTGAAGGGTTCACCGTCGTGCCAGGTCACGTCTTCCCGAAGATGAAACGTGTAAGTGCGCCCATCCTCACTGACCTCCCACGACTCGGCCAACTGCGGCATGGGTTCTAAATCCGTGGTGTAACGCAGTAGCCCCTCATAGATATTGCCCGCGACGGTGCGGGTAGGGGCGTTTTGAATCATGCCCAGCACCAGGCCCGGCGGCTCAGGCTGAATGATCGTATCGATGGTGCCGCCAGATTGGGGCTTTTGTGCCGTGGCGGCGGTGGAAAGGGCAAGCGCTGCAGCGGTAATGGCCAAAGCCAATGGTGTCTTCATGTTTCCTGCTCCTCGGTTATTAGCACGTAATGTGTTTACGTCGTCGTTAGGCGAGCGAGGCGTGACGGTAGAGACCGATTATGATGTTTATTGGAGGTCCTCTTTGACCATAGCAGTGCTTGGTTAAACTGTCGACAGTCGTCAATCGGCCGTCGACAAAGAGCCCTTTTTTGTCATACTGAGCAGTATATGAATGATCGAGAGTGCACTTTATGGCCCCTCCGCTAGCAGCACCCAATACCTACATTCAGCAGCATAACCTTGTCGAGCAGGTGGCCGATTACTTAACGCAAGCGATTATTCAGCAGCACTTTTTACCCGGAGAGCGCCTGTCAGAAGTCCAGCTTTCCAAGGACCTGGGCGTGAGTCGTGCACCTGTGCGTGAAGCAGCACGTTTGCTGGAGAGTCGCGGCCTGCTGATCTCGAAACCACGGCGGGGGTTTTTCGTCCGGGCGTTGAATGCCGTTGAACTGGAAGACGTCTTCGATCTGCGGCTGTGCTTGGAGCGGCACGCCATCCAGCGTTTGGCCGAGCGTTACAGCGGCGAGGCTGAGCGCGCATTGAAGCAACAAGTAGAGGTATTGTGCGAGGCGGCCGCCAGTAACGACGGGACGCGCCGTATCGAGGAAGACCTGCAGTTTCACCGCCTCATGTTGCACTACGCAGGCAACGAGCGGCTGCTGCGCGCCTTCGATAACCTGACCCACGAGCTGCGGCTCTGTATCACGCTCATCACCAAGACCCACGAAGCCCCCGACACCATCGCCACCAGTCATTTCAAGCTGCTGGATGCCCTAGCCAGTGGCCAGGCGGCCACGTGCCGCGATGCCATCGATTACCACATCGGCGTCGCCCGCGATTTCGTGGTGAAAGGGGTGAGCGACAGCGGAGCCCCCTTACCATGAAGACGTTCTTTCACGCGGATCAGGCGCTTCATCATCCGCAGACCTACTTCTCCCGGGGCAAAATGCGCACGCCTCAAGAAGTGCCCGAACGCGCCATGCACTTGCTGGCCGCCGCCAAGCGGCTGGGCTTTGATATTCGGAGTCCTGCGGATCACGGCGTGGGGCCGATCAGGGCCGTGCACTCGCTGCCCTATCTGCGTTTTCTGGAAAGCGCCCATCGGCGCTGGCAGGCGGTGGGCGAGGATTGGGGGGAGGAGGTGATCTCCAATATCTTCGTGCGTTCGCCCAACGCCCTGCGCGGCATCCTGGCCGAAGCGGCGCGCTACCTGGCCGATGGCAGCGCGCCGGTGGGGCAGCACACCTGGCACTCGGCGTACTGGTCGGCGCAAAGTGCCGTGGCGGGTGCCGAGGCGTTGCTGGCTGGAGATCGGTTTGCCTATGCATTATCACGCCCACCGGGCCACCACGCGGGCATCGACTCAGCGGGTGGTTTCTGCTTTCTCAACAATGCCGCCATTGCGGCTCAGCATCTCACCTCGCGGTTTCCGCGCATCGTCGTGCTCGACCCGGACATGCACCACGGTCAGGGCATACAGGAGATTTTCTACCAGCGCGACGATGTGCTCTACATCTCCATCCATGGCGATACCACCAACTTCTACCCGGCGGTCTCCGGTTTCGAAGAGGAGCGCGGGAAAGGGGCAGGGCTGGGCTACAACCTCAACCTGCCCATGCCGCACGGATCAAAAGAAGCAGTGTTCTTCGATAGGTTGGCGGACGCTTGCCAGGCCATTCGCCTGTTCGAACCCGACGCGCTGGTACTGGCGCTGGGGTTCGATATCTACGAGCGCGACCCTCAAGCCAAAGTGGCCGTCTCTACCGCCGGGTTTGCAGAACTTGGCCAAAGGGTAGCCAGCCTGAACGTGCCCACCCTGGTCGTGCAGGAAGGCGGCTACTACCTGGAAGGGCTGGAAGCCAACGCGGTGAGCTTTTTTGAGGGGTTGCGAGCACGCCGTTGATAGCGACCTGGAGATGACCCCCGCACGTTAGAGAAGAGTAAGACAAGCGCTGGAGGTGTCTGGCAAGATAGCGTTTTCGGACGTTAAACGATCAAGGACACGGCATGGCGCATCTGCTACGCATCGTGATGATTCACGGCCACCTGAACGGCGTGGTCGAACTCAGTGTGGACGGCCACACCAATATTTGCGGCACCAACGCGTCGGGTAAAACCACGCTCCAGCGGCTGGTGCCGGTGTTTTACGGCGAGCTGCCCAACAAGGTGGTGCCGAAAACCCGCATGAAATTCGATGCGTTCTATTTGCCCCATCGCAACAGCTACCTGGTGTACGAATACCGCCGCGAAGCGGGCAACGTGTGCCAGGCGGTGCTGACCCGCAAGCAGGAAGGCGGCGTGGAGTATCGCTTCGTCGGTGCGCCTTACCGCCCGGAAGACTACCTGGTCGAGACCGAGCAGGGCCCGCTGGCGCTGGACTACACCCAGTGGGCCAGCGGGCTGCGCCGCAGCGGCACGCCGGTGTCACCCAAGCTGGGGGCCACCTCCGAGTTCCGCTCGGTGATCCAGAACGACTTTACCCAGCTCCACGGCAATAGCCGCGATGGCCTGAAGCTGCGCCAGATCGCCGCCCAGTTCAGCCTGGTCAATCCCGAGCGGCGCATTCGCCATATCGAAAAGCTGGTCTCGGCGGTGCACGCCAAAGAGGGCAAGATGGATACCCTCAAGACCATGCTGGCGGCGATTTTCGAAGAGGACGGCGTCGAGCTGCCGGTTACGCGTATTCGCAGTGCCAAGGCCCGCGAGTGGATTCACCAGATGCGCCAATCCATGCGCCTGGAGCCGCTGCAGGCCGCGCTGGCCAAACTCTCCGGCATCGACCGCGAGTTGGCCGAACTCGACACCACCCTGTGGCAGCTCAAACCCCAGCTAGCCGCCGACCGCGAACAGGCCCAGCGGCAGGTCGCCGACCTGGAAGGTGAGCTCAACCGCCATCAGCGGGAGTTCCAGGCCGAGGAGCAGGCCTACACCGAGCGGCGGGATGCGCTCAACGACCAGCACAGCGAAGTGGCAAGCCAGCTGCAGCACGCCCAGCACCGCCTCAACGACCTGCAAACCCGCTTCGAGCAGTACGCCGATGCCGATATGCCCGGCCTGGAGCGGGACATCAACGCGCTGCCCCAGTGGCGCGAACAGCGCGACCAGTTGCAGCAACACCTGCAAGTGATGCAGGACGCAGTCAAGGAAAGCCAGGCGCGCCTGGATGGCCGACTGCGCGAACTCTCTGAAAACCTCGCCCGCCAGACTCAAGAGAACCAGGAACTGATCGACGCGCTGGTGGAGGAGAAAGCCGAGCGCCGCGAGCAGCAGTGGCAAACCGAACAGCAGCACAACGAACGCTATCAGCAGGCCCGCCAGCGGCTGGAGAGCGAGTATCAGGCCCAGCTGGAGCTAGGCGTCGAGCAGTTGGCCGAGCTGAAGGCCCAGCTGGCCATGCCCAGCCAAACCCGCGAAGAAGCCCAGGAAGCCGAGCTGGCCCAGGCGCGGTTGGACGATGCCCAGCAGGCCCGCAGTGCCGCTGCCACCACCCTGGAAGCGCTGCGCCGCGAGCTGGACGCCCACAAGCGCGAGCGCGATACCGCCGAGCAGCATCTCGTGCAGTGCCGTCAGCAGCGGGAGCGTGCCGAGCAGCACTGCTACACCCTTTACCAGCAGCAAACCCCCGAGCAGGGCAGCCTGCGCCACTTTTTGCGCTACCACCGCCCCGGCTGGGAACAGCAGCTTGGCAAGGTGATCGCCCCGGAACTGCTGGAGCGCCGCGACCTCGCCCCCCAACTGGCCGACAACGCCAGCGACGACCTGTTCGGGCTGGCGCTGGATCTTTCCGCCATCGCGCTGCCCGACTACGCCCAGGACGAAGCCAGCCTGCTGGCCGCCATCGAAGAGGCCGAGAGCGCCAAGGCCCGTGCCCAGAGCGCCTGCGTGGCGGCCGAAAAAGCCCTCAAGCAGCACAACGAACGGGTACAGCAGGCCGATGACGCTCAGGACACCGCCCGCCTGGCCCACCAGCGCGCCGAGCAGGAGGTGGAATACGCCCTGGAAGCGCGCCGCCAGCAGCAGGCCCGCCACGCGGAGAGCCAGAAAGCCCGCCGCGCCCACATCGAAGCTGCCCTGGCCCGCCAGGAGCAGGCGCAAACCGAGCTGCGCGACGAGAAGCGCGACGCCCTGGCCGAGCTGGCCGAGACCCACCAGGGCCAGCTGCTGGAACTCAAGGCCGACGCCCAAAGCCAGCTCGATAGCCTCGATGCCCAGTTACGCACCTATAAACAGCAGCTCAGCGATGCCAACGCCGAACACCAGCGACAGCGCGAAGAGCTGGAAGCCGCTTTCAGCCAGGAACTGGCCGAGCAAGGCGTCGATCCCGCCCAGCTCAAAGCCACCAAAAACCGCCTGGAAGCGCAGAACGAGCGCATTCGTAAAACTGCCGCCCGCCAGGAGGAGCTGGCCGAGTACCAGCGCTTCATGCGTATCGAGTGGGGGCAGCACAAACCCCAGCTGGTGGCGGAAGAGGCCGAGCTGGCCCAGCGCGACCAGCAGCTCAAGCGCGATAAAGCGCACCTGAAAAACGCCTTCCACGCCGCCAGAGAGGCCCACCAGCAGGCAGTGAACGGCCTGAAGGCCCAGCGCGACAGCGCCCGAGGCACCCTGGACACCCTCACGCCGCTGCTCAACCAGCTGGAAAGCCTGGAGCTGGTGGCCGAAGGTGCGCCAGCGGAAGCTAGCGTGGGTGGCGTGGACGAACGCATCGAACGTACCCGCCAAGCGCTGACCAGCCGCCACCAGCAGCTAGAGCAGCTGCGGCGTGGCTGCCTGGAGGTGGAAAGCCAACTGATCAAGGACGCCAGCAGCGGCTTTGCCGATGCCCTGCAGAGCGAACGCGACAAGCTGCCCAGCGACAGCCCACGGCTACTGCTGCCGCTTTTACGCGGCATGCTCAAACTGCTGGAGGATCAACAGCAGCAGTTGATTCAGGAAGGGCGCAACCTCAGCGACGACCTGGACAAGTTCTTCATCGTCTTCCGCGATTTGAACCGGCGCATCAGCGCCCAGAGCCGCCGCCTCTCGGAAGAGGTGGCCGACGATCTGCGCCTGGAAGGCATCAGCAAAGCGGAAGTGCGCATTCAGTCCACCATCGACGAGCTGGGCTTCTGGGAACCGCTCAAGCTGTTCGCCCAGCGCTACAAGGCGTGGCGGGAGTCCGGCCAGACGCTGCCCAGCGACGACTACCTCAACGCCCTGGCCGACGTGGTCGACCTGCTGCGCAGCGACCAGCAGTACAGCTTCGAAAGCCTGCTGCGCCTGGAGCTGCACCTGAACGAGGGCGGCACGGACCTGGTGATCAAGAATGACCGTCAGCTGCTGGAGTCCTCCAGCCACGGCATGGCGTATCTGATTCTGTGCAAGTTCCTGCTGGCGTTTACCCGCCTGCTGCGGGGCGATGCGCACATCGCCATCCACTGGCCCATCGATGAGATCGGCACCCTGGCCTACCACAACGTCGAAAAACTGTTCGATGCCTGCGACAGCAACCGCATCCATATCGTCGGGGCCTTCCCCAACCCGGAATCCGACGTACTGCTGCTGTTCGCCAACCGCTACCTCATCGAACGGGACGCCCAGCAACAGCGCCAGCTCAAGCGTATCGAGCCGCGTCTCAGCGCGCTGGCGCAGAAAATCAAGCAGCGCCAACAGGAGGTGAGCGCATGATCGAACACGGCCCCCTGCTCGAACGCCTGCTAGCAGGCGATTTCATCTGCGCCATCAGTGAAGAGAACGCCTACCGCCACCTGGCCAACGAAGAAACCCGCGAGGCCATCGACGCCTACCTGCGCCCGCTCAACCGGCGGCTGGCCAGCAACGAGGATGCCAGCGTCTACTTCCTCGCCTGGCGGCAGCTCAACGACACCGCCCGAGAGCAGCTCTCCCGCCAGCTGGCCGACACCCTCAACAGCCTGCTGCCCATGCTGGAGTGGCTGCAACTGGTGCAGGAAGCGCTGGGCCGCGACGCCCTGGCCGCCCCTGGTGATGTGCTCAAACCCGCCGAGTTCAGCGCCAAGTGCGAAGACAACCAGAGCCTGCGCGAGCGCCTGGAGCGGCTGGCCACGGACAGCTTCTTTGGCTCCCAGAGCGACCAGCTGGATGCCCAGGTGAAGCAGATCTTTAAACGGCTGAAAGAGCACGGCTACCTGATGCAGCCCCACAGCGAACGCCAGGTGTTCGTGGTGACCGGCAAGATGGACTACCTGGTGGACGTGGTGCGCTTCATCCGCGACGAAGAGAACCTGCCCATCGACGCCGACGAGGAGACGGGCACGCAGGAGGCCCTGCTGTGAGTAGAAGTATGGGCAATGGGGCGGACATTGGCGTGGGCGAGTTGGAAAGCCGCCTGCTCAAGACCGGCGCGGAACGCCTGGCGCTGCTGGGCAAGCACGCCGAACGGCTGATGCAGGCCTACACCCGCGACGACGTACCGCTGGAAGGCCTGAGCGACGGCGCGTTGCGCAAGCTGCTGGCCGCCCGGGTGCTGTGGCGGCCCGACGAGCAGAGCGGCGTCAAACTCTCGCCCAAGGTGCGCGACCTGATCGCCGAAATGCTCGCCGACGAAACCCGCCGCCACGTCAATGCCGACGTGGCCGAAACCCTGGAGCTGATTCGCACTCAGGTAGATAGCTACCGGGAAGCCCGCAGCAAAGGCGAACACTGGCGCCAGGAGCAGCAGCTACTGCGCCTGCGCCAGGAGGTAGACGATCTCAACGGCCGCTTTGCCGACGCCATCGACAGCCTGTGGCAGCGGCTCAACAGCGATTTCGGTTTCGTCAGCCAGCTCAACGACAAAATCCGCGAGAACGACCGCGCCCAGAAGCAGATCGTGCGGCTGCTCGACGGCCTCGCGCTGATCGACTTCGACGAGCTGATCGCCCTGGTGGGTAGCGACGGCAGCCTGCGCAAGCTGCTCATCAGCCAGCTCCAGAACCGCCTGAGCCACCACTACACCAGCCTGCGGGAAGTGCAGCGGCGGCTGATCGAACTCATGGCCCGCTTCCGCAAGCAGCAGGCCCGCAGCCGCCTGATGTCCGGCATGGCCGCCTTCATGCGCGAACACCCCGGCTTCGTGCCCGGCAACTACGCCCAGCGCAGCGAGGTGCCCGCGCTGTTCAACCGCGCCGCGCCGCTCAACCCCGCCGCCGCCCCGGCGCTGGACCGCCCCCTGGATACCCGCGTTTTGGCCGAGCTGCTGCACGAGCTGCCCGCCCCGCGGCACGCCGCGCAAAACGTCGCCGTGGCCAACGCCGTTCAGCCCGCGGAAGAGAGCCTGGCCGCCGCCCGCCAGCAGGCGCTCAAGCTGGACGTGGAACGCTTCTACCTCGCGGTGCTCGATCAGCCCCCAGCCGAGCCGGTCAGCGCCCTGGCGTATCTGCAAGAGAGCGGACTGGAGTGGGCGGACGAGATTTGGCTGTTCCAGGTGATTGCCGAATACCAGGGTCTGCCGCGCAGCGAGCAGCAGGCTTTCCGCCTGCAGCAAGAGGAGAGCAAGGCCAGCGCCTATAACGACCTGCGGTTGATTCACGATGTGGCCCTGGCGGTAGCGGTATGAACCTGCCCAGCCGCGCACGGGCAGGGCTCAACGGCGTAGCCCGGGAACTCAATCGCCAGCCCACGGTGGAGAAGCCCCGCCGCCAGTGGGTGGAAGATGTGGTGGCCTGGTGCCGCCAGCAGGATATCGACCTCGGTATGCGGCTTTCCAGCCAAGCCCTGCGCTTCGACGCCGAGCTGCTGGCGCAAATCGATGGCGTGCTGGCCAGCGCCCACCTCGCCCCGCTGGGCCGCTCGCTCAGCGGCCTGAGCAGCGCCGCCCAGGCCAAAGAGGGCGTGGAAGAGAACAAAGCCACCCGCGAAGGCCCCCGCGCCTGGCGCGTACTGCTCAGCCTGCCGCCGCAACCCACTCCGGGGCTTTCCAACGAGCCCCGCTGCAGTCGCGACGTGGACGTTCGCCACCTCACGCTAGGAGCCTTCGGCGCGCTGGTGCAGGTGGAAAACCTCGACAGCTTCTACGCTTTCAACCCGAACATCAGCGCCCTCAACGGCTACGCCAACCCGCTCATCGCCTACCGAGGCGACAGCCACTACGGCGGCGGCTTCGCCCACCTGGCCGAGGTATGGCGCAAAACCCGCCGACCGCACCTCTACGCAGGCGATTTCGACGCCAAAGGCATCACCCTCGCGCTCGACAGCGGCGCCACGCACCTGCTGCTCCCCGACATGGCGTGGCTCACCCAACACGCCACCCCCCTGCACCAGCCCGCCGGGCAGCTCCCCTACCAACGGCGGCTACGCCAACTCCACGTCAGCCTATCGCCCCAACATCCACTAAGGCCCTACCTCACGCTGCTGGAAAAACAGCGCGGGCTTAAGCAGCAGTGGTTTGAGGGGGAATTGGTGGCGGTGGGGGTTGGTTAGTGGCTTGCTCCCTGTTTGGGCTTTTTGTGGAGCATTCGTTGCGGAGTGCGTTTCTGGTGGTTTGATGAGGCAAAGCAAAACGCGCCAGCATGCGAATGTTGGCTACATCGCCAACATTCTCTTTGCGCGCTGTAGAATCAATGAGGTAGATTCGATTTGGTGGCTATGAAACCTCAGTCATTGTGATGTCGCGTTCATTGAGGTTTCATGGCAGGGCGGTTAATCACTGTTAGGATTTTTCGGATACGAGCTTATAGATGGATGATAATCAAAAAAAAGAATTATTCAGCAAAGCTTTCGTGAAAGCATTGGCAGCTCAATCAGGCCTGAGAAGCGCCGAGCCTGATGTGGATGATGACAGTATAGATATCATTATTCGGGGCAGAGGCTACCGAACTGGTATTCGAAATCCTCAAATTGACGTCCAGCTGAAATGTACAGCTAATGATGAGGGGGATGAGGATTTTCTCAAGTTTCCACTGTCATTGAAGAATTACAATGACCTGAGAGGCGAAGATGTACTGTGTCCCAGATACTTATTTGTTTTAGTTGTTCCGACAAACTGCGAAGACTGGTTAGTCCATCAGTCTACCTCTAGCATAATAAAGCACTGCTGTTATTGGTTCTCACTGCGTAGCATGCCCGCTGTGAAAAATAATACTTCAGTTACACTGAGTATTCCGAGGTCTCAACGGCTTACTTCGCAAAGCATGATCTGTCTAATGAATGTAGCTAATACGAGGGAGGTCGCATGAATTCCCTCGACTTGAAACTATTCATAAAAGACGTTATTCCGAGTCGTCTTGAAAAATATTTGTATTCATGTGGCTGGGCCGAGGATGGTGTCGTAGGTGATAAAGCAAAAGTATGGCATCGGCCGGAAGAAAAGTATTTCGACTTGGAAATCATTCAACCTTTAGATGAAAATCTTCGCGACTACTCGCAAAGAATGTACGAAGCAATTCAAGTTTTATCCGAATTTGAAGGGCGGTCGTCTACTAAGATAGTTGATAATATTATCAATTTTGACTCTGATATAGTGAAAATCCGGGTTATGAGTCCAGATGTTGATGCCGGAGCTATACCTATTGATGACGGTGTTTTGCTTTTTGAGAAAGCAAAAGATTTGCTGGTTTCATCTAGCCTCTCCGCGTTCAAGAAGAAGAGGTTTTATTCTGGCAGCTGGCCATCAGCGGTGAAAGAGTTTTTAGACACATTAAGGTTTGGGCAGACCGAGCGTGGTAGTTATATAGTTAATGTTATTGCGCCCATTACTCACTTTTCTGAAGTGGATATTCCTGAGGCTGATAGCTCCATTACTCGATCAATAAGTAATAATCTGGCGAGGAGCTTGCAGGCAACAAGTGTTGCTATTGAAAAGTACGAGAAAACGAAAGAACTGCTTTGTTTTGAAGAGGCGATTTCAAGTGGAGTAAGCGCAAATCTCTGCGACGCCATCATAGGTATTAGTGGATCAGCACGTAGTCGTGATGTAGAGATTTCGATAGAGCTTGCCGCATCTGAGAGAGATTCTCAAGATTTTATAAAAAATCATAAGTTTCTTTCTCGGCACATTCCAATATTAGATACAGCATCAGAATATTTTAAGGGCAACTTCGTCATTAAAAACTACGAGGCGTACGGTTTGGTAATAAGAATGGATCATGAGCCTACTGAAGATTATGGAGTGGTGAGAGTAGCCTCATTAGTTAACGGAGCTACCAAGAATATCTCCATCCAGCTAGGCCTAGATGATTACTGGGAAGCTGTCAAAGCCCATAAGCCCAAGTTTCCAGTTAAATGCTATGGTGACCTTCATGTAACCCCTCGGTCGGCATATCTAGTTGATCCTCGGAATTTTCAAGTTATAGGTGACACAGATTTGTTCGATGGGCAATCCTAACAATCGCAGGCACGGGGACAAGATTTCCGCTGTGCTAAAATCTTGCCTGTGCTGCGGGCGTTAGTCAGGGAGTGGTTTAAGAGTGTTTTGGAAAACAATTCCAAGGGCAGTCAATTTAGCGGCGCTCATCTCGACGATCCTGCTGCTAGTAAAGTTGTTCATATTTAATAAAATTCCTGAGCCAGTTGGCGGCTTTCATGAATTCGGACTGGTTTTTGAAGCAGTGCTTGCCTCAGTGTTGGCGAGTTATGTTTTCTATCTGATAGTGGTGCACTTCAAAGAGGTGCGAGAAAAGAAAGCGATATACCCCTTCGTGACACGCTGGGCAAATCTTGTAGTCAAAGATTGCAAGATGCAGATCGCCGGATTTACTGGGGGTGATCCCAGTAAGCTCGATTTTCGAACTTTGGAGAAGCACGACATCGAAGCCGTTTTTTCTGGATTGGCGCCTAATGGGGACGCACCTTTGGTTTTCTGGCAAGGAGGCCAGGCGAACTGGCTTCAATACTTTGAAAACTACAGGGTCAGATCATTGCGTCACATTGATAAGATAATGACTCAGCTTCTCTTTCTTGAAGCCCCGCTGGTAGCGTTGTTGATGAAAGTCCAAGACTCAACGCATTTTAACTCAATCGAGACCTTGTCGAGGGTCAGGTTGAATAACGACAATCTCATTACGTTTGCAGGTGCTTTTTTTGATTATGTCCAAGCATGCCGCGATTTGGATGCGTATCTGAAAGCCCATGCTATTCATTCGACCAGTGACTAATAACAATTGCTGTCAAGGGACGCTCGTGACGTCGCGCCCATACCGCAGGCGTTGAGGCTGTAGAAAAACCCCTTTGACAGCCAGGTTTTGGTAGGATCGGGAAAACAGACGGGGAGTGGTCAGCATGCCGCGCTTCAAGGTTTACAACTACGATCAGAACGTCATGGCTGTGTTGAATTGTCAGTATCCGCCACAGCCCGAGATGTAGACCTGTTGCAAGACCTGCCTCACCGGCAAAGCTTTTCTTTGATTCCGTACCGCATGAAACCTCGCTGACAGGCCTTATCGGTCGATGTGCCGAATGTTCTGATAAGCGTTGCTGATATCAATTTTGGCGATGAGCGCAAAACTATTGTTGCGCGGTGCGCATCATGCTATGGTTTCTTAATGATTAAATCATTCCGGCACAAAGGGCTGAAACGGTTCTACTCAACTGGCAGCACCGCTGGCATACAGCCGGATCATGCCAAGAAGCTACGTATGCAGCTTCTTGCTTTGGATACCGCCACTTCAGTCGAAGATATGAACGTCCCTGGCTTTAGGCTTCACCCATTGAAAGGGAAAGACAAAGGGCGATGGTCGATTTGGGTGAACGGAAATTGGCGTATGACGTTCGAATTTCAGGACGGCAACGCCTACATTCTTGATTATGAGGATTATCACTAATGACGATGCATAATCCGCCGCATCCTGGTGAATTTATTCGGGAAGTGTATCTAGAACCCTTTGGCATTAGCTCGCGTCAGCTTGCTTCGAGCCTGGGCGTTTCACCGTCCACGTTGTCCCGGCTGCTCAAAGGAGAAAGTGGCATTAGCCCGGAAATGTCGCTGCGCCTTTCCAAAGTGCTTGGACGTAGCCCTGAGAGCTGGTTAGCGATGCAGGATATGCATGATCTTTGGGTGGCTCGGAGTATGGTCGATCTTGATGGCCTCCATCCACTGGAATTTAACGTCGCTTGATAAGCGTTTGACATGGCGTCTTTGCCTCCATGAGGTTGCCGCATCCTGCCAGTGTTAAAAGCCGGTGATCGCCAGGTCCAGAGTCCCGACAATTTGGTCTCTAACATGTGAGAGAGAGCCGATGGGATTCTGTAGATGTTTTTCAGGCACCGACGAAATCTGTGGCGTTAACAGCAATAGCGCCTGATCGCCAAAGCTGATTTCAGGAGTGAGTCCTTGCAGGGTGTCGTTGCCGAAGGCGGAGCGGTTGCCCAACGGGATGACGATGCGGGTGGTCAGTTCGCTTAGCAAACTGCTTTGAACATCCACAAGGAAAGGGTAATGCGCTTTGCTGGTTTAGCTTGGATTGGGGGATACATCGAACTGTGCCTTTAAAACTCCCTCAATTCGTCGCCAAAGCATCCGTGTTGTTCGACAAAATCGTTATAATTTTTTATCGCAGCGCGATTCTCTTCGACCCATCGTTGCGCTTCGCGTTGGGAAAGCTCTTCTTTTAGCGCTCGCTCCAGGGTGGCAGACACGTTAATGTTCAATTCACGTGTCCTGCGCAGCAGGTTGCTATTGATGGAGAGTTTCGCTGCTTTTTTCGGTGCGACTGAGTTGTATAGTTTGGCCATTGGAGCTTCCTGGTGGCTCTTGATGCATGGTCTAAATTTATGCGCCTGGTAATGCGTATTCAAGCATGCCTTGTGGCTTCGAACGTCCTCCCTTAACGCTCATTGTTGACTCGCCAATCAGATATGAACCTACTCTTCCTGGGTACCTCCGCAGGCGTGCCCACCAAACAACGCAACGTTTCCGGGATCGCCCTGCGCGAGAGCAAAGGCAAGGGTTGGTATCTGGTCGATTGCGGGGAGGGCACTCAGCATCAGGTGTTGCACACCAAGCTGTCGTTTCATTCGCTGAAAGCCATCTTTATTACCCACGTGCACGGCGACCACTGCTATGGGCTGCCGGGCATTCTGGCGAGTGCGGCCATGGGCGGGCGCACGGCACCGCTGACCCTTGTGGCACCCAAGGGTATTCAAACTTGGCTGGAAGCCACCTGTGCGGTCACCCAGCTCTGCCTGCCCTTCGCGCTGGAGTTCATCTGCTCCGATGACCTGCCCAGCATCGAGTTCGAGAACATGGCGGTGGAGACGAGTGCGTTGTCCCATCGCGTGCCTTGCTACGCCTATGCGTTCACCGAGCGCAATGTGAAGGCAGCGCTGGACGTGGATACATTAGATCGGCAAGGCATTCCCAGAGGGCCGTTGTGGGGGCAGTTGAAGCAGGGCGTGGATATAACGTTCGAAGGCAAACAACTGCGCAGCCAGGATTACCTGCTGTTCAAACACTCCCCCAGAAAGGTGGTGATTGCCGGAGACTACGACCGGCCCGAGCTGTTGGCGCAGGCGTGTGCTGGGGCGCAGTTGCTGGTTCATGAGGCCACCTACACCGAAGCGATGGCCGAGAAAGCCGGTGAGGTAGGGCATAGCTACGGCAAGCAGGTGGCGGTATTTGCCGAGCGGGTCACGCTGCCCAACTTGGTACTGACCCACTTTAGCCCCCGTTATCCGCTTATCTCCCATACTTCGCCCTCCATTGAGGATATCCGCAAAGAGGCGCAAAGCGTCTATTCAGGCGCGCTCTACATGGCGCGGGATTTTGTCGAATACAGTTTGGATAAGGCGGGGCAGTTGACAGAAGTGTCGAGCGAATAGCCCATGTCACCGTGCCATTTCTTGATATCCCAACGGGTAGATTAGTCGCGGCAATAGCCTTCGCCTGTTTTCACTACTAGGCAGTCTTCTTTTTCCAATAGCCACTTCATGCCGGTGGCTTCGCCATCGCCAGCTCGGAGCAAGTGTTGGCCGTCCTCGCGGTTGAAGCGAATACCCTCGGCGGTGGCCTGTCCCTCGAAGGTGCCGATTTGGTCGGCATCCAGGCCGTACTGCATTTCAAACAGATAGTGGCCCGGGCCTGCAGGCTCGTCCTTGCTGATGTCTAGAAATAACCCTTCAACGCCAATCCATCGGCCGACCCATTGGTCGGTTATCTGGTGGTGGGGCTCGCTTTGCTCGGTTGATGTACCTGCGTGCGGCGAGCCTGGTGCGGCGGTATTGCTGTTTTGGGCGCATCCGCTGATAAGTAATAGGGTGCTTAGAGCTAACCCGGATTTCTCACAGGGTATAAAAGAAAGCGGCTGAAAGTGCTATGATTTCAAGAACCTAACCAATCCATCAAGCACCAACAGCCGCTTCCAAAATGGTACCTGAAAAGCTGACCTTCTCGCCACT